>NZ_CP067100.1:4885705-5194930 GCF_016616235.1 Bradyrhizobium diazoefficiens | reverse complement strand
CCGGGGCGGAAGTGCTGTCGCCCGAGCCGCGCAACGAGACGGATTTTGTACAATCTTGGCCAAGGTCGTGCTGGGCAAATCATCACCGGAGATCATGTTGAAGCCCGCTACGGATGCAGTTTTTGCGCTGCTGGACGGTCGCTCGGTGCTTTTCAGCGAGACACAGCAGAAAATCTACGAATTGAACCAGATGGACGCTTTCATTTGGTGCAGCTTGGCGCAAGACGCTTCTTTGGCGGACATTTATCAGGAGCTTGGAAAGCGCGGCATTGACGAGCGCACTGCGCGCCAATTCACGCGGCAAGCTATGAACGCCTGGCTTGACCGGGGACTTCTCGGCTTCGACTCGCAAATGTCGACCGATTATGGCCTGTCGGCGAGCCTAAATCGACGCAGGATCAGCATCCGGGCCGTCAATCCGGCCCTGTTGAAACAATTGACGTGTCTTTTTTGTGCTCGGGACGATGGAGCGGACGACGACATTGTCGTCGAGGTGATGGACTACGAGAATCAAGTGGTATTTCTCGGAGATGACGGGTGTGTCCGGAGATGTGAGTTCGACGCGCTGGCACCTGCAATCAAGGCCTATCTCACCGATCGAGTTATCCGAGGCGCCCCCTCGGCCTTCGCGCTGCATGCGGCCTCACTTGTGAAGGGCGGCACGGGCTTGCTGTTGTGCGGCGAACCGGGAGCCGGAAAATCAACTCTGACGCTGCAGCTGACAGATGCAGGATTCCACTACGCCGGCGATGACGTCGCGCTGATCGAAGCTGACGGAACGATCTCTGGAACTCCGTTTGCGCTCACCCTCAAGACGGGTTCCTGGGGATTGCGCTCGCAATTGCACAACGATTGGGAGGACGTGAAGACATATCGCCGGCCAGATGGAGCTCTGGTGCGGTACTTGCCAATAGCGGACGTGCACTTTGGCAATTTTTCGGCGAACTGGGTCATCTTCTTGAATCGGATGGAAAACGGCTCCATCGGGCTTACCCCGCTAGATCAGCTTGACTCGATGAAGCGGCTCATTGAGAGCGCATTTGCTGCCGACGGAAAACTCTCGCAGGCCGGCTTTTCCGCTTTGAGGCGGATTACTGCAGGGGCACGTTCATTTGAACTCACCTATGGCGAGTCGGCCGAGGCTCGTCGTCTGCTTGTGGACCTGTGTGATGGTAGGGCATAGCTCTGTCTTAGTGGATCTCTGCAAGTGCTTGCGAGGTAGTCCGCCTGCGGATGTCGATTGGATGTCCGTAATTGGACTGGCAAACCAGACACTGACCACCCCGGCGCTTATCGACCTGGTTGATCAATTCGCGTCGGCGATTCCTCAGGACGTTTGCGATTATATCCGCAATATCTATCGCCGAAACGTCGTCCGTAATGATTGTCTGGCGGTTCAATTAGAAGAAGCTGTCGCTTCGATGAATAACCACGGAGTAACGCCAGTGTTGCTGAAGGGGGCGGCGACATTGGCCACAGCGCCTCGTGAGCGGCGAGGAGCTCGGCTGATGGCTGATCTCGACATTGTGCTTATGCCGGACGAGACAGAAAAGGCGGTCGCAGCCCTGGTCGCAATTGGCTACGAAATTCACGACCAATCTCCTCGCGGAAGCCAGAGATGGTTCGCCGAGCTTAACAGGCCATGCGACGTTGGTACGATTGATCTGCAGCGGAGCGCTCCCGGTCCTGCTCATTTTTACCGCGGTTCGGGACATGCTCTGAATCACTGCGTGCCGGCGCGGCTGGGGCGGGGGAACGTGTATATTCCCACTCCAACTTACCAAGCGCTTATGTTGATCATCCACGACCAGTTTCAAGACTATGGTTACTGGCTCGGCGACATCGATCTGCGGCATCTTGTTGAGTTGCGCGATCTGAGCAACTCAGTTGGGGGCATCGACTGGAGCGAACTCAGCTCCCATATCTTGGGCAAATTGCTGAGAAATGCAGTCGAAACTCAGCTGCTGGCGCTCGCTGAACTGCTTGGTGTCGATGTTCCGCATTCGCTACGCTGCCGACTGATCCCGCGTCTGCAATTCGTGCGACGCGTGGTGCAAGCCCGCTTTCCGGCCACACGGTGGCCCTTCCTCGCGATGGCGGTTCTGGATTTAAGGAATTACAGGAGAGAGGCAACGATTGAATCCTCGCGAACGCGCAGGTCATGGTCCATGCCAAGAGCTGACACCTTGCGGTTCCTGTTGCGAACGGCCACGGCGGTTCGTGCGGGCAAGATCTAGGACCAAACAACCGTCACGCGAGCGCGGTAAGGCACGTTCACCGCTCGAGCGCAGCTCCCCCTTCGCACAATATCTTTCACACCCTTCCGGGGGCTTTGCTCCGGCGGGTTCCGTAGGCCGCCGCGCCAGTGCAGGGGCATTCTACGAATGATCTTGGCGAGCATTCGTATCGGATGGCTCGCCGTTCTCGGGAATCCTGAATTCTTCCAGCGTGTGTCCAGATTGGAGCGCGGCAACCAGCCAACGCGGCTGTTTGCCGCGGCCAGACCAGGTCTCCGTCGGCCGGAGTGGGTTGACGTACTTCGGCACCACCTTTGGATATCTGCGGCGTGGCGGCTGGGCTGTGCCGGTCTCTGCGGGGCTCTTCTCCGCGCCGCCGAACTGCTCCGGGCGGTTGAGCTGCGCAAGGCGCTTTTCCAGCTCCTGCTTTTCCGCAGTAATCTTCTCAGCAAGGATTTTTGTTAGCTCCTCATGAAGAAGCCAAAGCTCCTCAAAGTCCATGGCTTCGAGATCCTGCCTGCGCATAGCGCGCTCGTCACCGTTCGACTGATCCAGTGTCCATCGTCTCGTTCTTCCGGTCTCGGTATCCCTGCCCCTAAGGTCAGAACGACGCCTAGTTCCAAATTGACGCCGCAATAAATACATTATATTTTATTTAAAATTATATCGAGAGTTATTTCATTAACGGCGTTCCAGTGAGAAATTTGTTGTGGTGCAAAAGGGGGATATAAAGTTGATCGAGTATCCTCTCGAACGACTTCAGAGTTCGATCAGCCGATTTATCGTTCCGTCGGCTGCATTCCCAGACGCCCAGGCCATGAAAGCCCAAATCGAGCTCAGACGACGGGCGTTGCGGGATATCGAGATTATTAGCACTCGTTTGCGGCTGTCCAAAGGCCCGACCACGAAAAGCCTGCCGCGCAGAAAAAAGGGCCCCCGCGCGGGGCACCCCTACATGATGAGAGTGCTGCAGAGCAGGCGGACTGTGCGGCCCGTATGATGTACTCACTGGATTTGCAATAATCTCTGTTGGGGTGTCCAAGGCAGCAGGTCGCACGTGTCGCGTGTGACCGGCTGTTAAATTGTGCGCGACGACCATTTTTCCAGCTTGATTCGTGATCGCGACGCAGTTATCTGGAACTCGAAGTTTGAATGCGGTTCAAACATTTTTTTGGATAATGCCAACGACGGCTTGATTATCACCCGTAGCGGTAATACGAAGATGGGCGCAACTACAAGGTGGCAGTATGTCGATCAGGAAAATCGAACTGGAATCAATGTCTCTTGACGATCTTTGGTCGCTTCATGAGGAAATCAGCGGCATTTTGTCGGCCCGTATTAAAGCGGAAAAACAGGAACTGGAGAAGCGCCTGGCAGTTCTCGGCGGCGGGATGGCTTCTGTGGTGGACCCGAGCGGGTCAGGGGTATCTTCGACTGGCAAGCTGAGGCGCAAATATCCGCGAGTGCTCCCGAAATACCGGAATCCCCAGACGTCCGAGACTTGGTCGGGGCGCGGCAAGCGCCCACGGTGGTTGGTTGCTGCCATGAAGTCTGGCCGCAAGATTGAGGACTTCCGGCTGGGAGAGGCAAGTCCGAAGGTTCGGCAGCGGGCATAATCTCGTTGCAATCGGCATAATTGTTGGGCTCTTGGTGCGAGCCCACAGAGCCCGTTTGGTCATCGTCGTCGCTGGTGTGCCCGCGGGACATGTTCCTCAATAGGCATTGCGGCCTCGCAAGACTTCAAGGGGAGTGCGCATCAGAATTGCGAGATCCTGCCGAAGGCTCCAGTTGTCGATGTACCAGAGATCATATTGCACACGCCTTTCGACCATAGCCGCTGTTGGGGTTGGGCCGCGACAGCCGTGGACCTGGGCCCATCCGGTCAATCCTGGTTTGACCCGGCGGCGGAAGGCATAGTTCCGCACGAGCTTGTCAAACTGACCATCATGGGCCAAGGCATGCGGACGCGGACCTACCAGGGACATGCTGCCGTCGAGAACATTTAGCAACTGTGGGAGTTCATCGAAGCTTGTCCGGCGCAGCCATTTGCCGACGCGGGTGACCCGTCGATCGGCGCGGTTGGCCTGAAGGATCACGGGCCCGTCCTCGAGCACATGCATCGTTCGGAATTTGCGGATCAGGAAGATCTGGCCGTTGAAGCCACAGCGTTGTTGCCGAAAGAATATGGGACCGGGAGAATCCAGCTTGATCGCGAGTGCGGCCAGCGCGAGCAGCGGGGCAAGTAGTGCCAGGGCGAGTCCCGCGCCGATAAGATCGATCATCCGCTTGATCGCGCATTCCAGCGGCGCAAGGGGACCGCGCTGGAGTTCTACACCAACGGCACTTCCAAGATTCCGGGTCGGATGTCGAAGCAACTCGGACGTTGTGCCGACCGGCACGAACATGATCGGGAACGGCAATACTCGTAAATCGGCAACGAAGGCCCGAAGTTCGGGCCATCGCTCCGGGTCGGCTTCCACCACCACTTGGTCGAGCTGGCACGTGCGAATGTAGTCGATCACGCGGGCGGTGAGCCGCCTTCGACAGGTGGGACCGGAGCCGGTCGGAGGCAAGCTGAACCGTCCCATGACGGAATAGCCGTGCATTGCCAGCGTTTCAGACAGCCCCGCGTGCTTCGACGGGGGTTGATCGCTGATCAGAACAATATTCGTGGTGGCGAACTTTCTGCCGCTCAGGCCCCGTCCGAGAAGCGCCTTGACTGCCCACCGCTCGGCCACAAGCAGGCCCAGGCCCAGAACAGCGAAAAGCGGGCCCACTTGCTCGGAAGGGCCCGGGCGAATTGCAAAGCCGTACACGGCCCACATGAAGAGCAGCAAAGACATCCAAGCCATACAGACGGCGCGTATCTGGTTTCGGAGAACGAGGAGCTCAACTGGCCGATACAGGCCGTGGGTCTTCAAGAGGCAAACGAGGCATGCTGCGCTGACTAGCGCCAAGCCAAGTGTATTGCTTAAGTCGCCTGCAGCCCACCCATTCCGAGCTTGGCACAGCCACATCGAAACGACGCTCGCAAAAACAATGGTCGCAATATCCGCACAGAGCGCCACGTATTCGATCGAGTCGTAACGGAGGGGCCATTTGCGCTGGCGGGATAGTATCGGCCCCGGACCGACATGATCCGTAACCTCCCGATCGGGGAAATGTCGGTTCACGAAATTCATTGTCGGGACACCTGCGAGCTAATATTTAATGTATTATTAATTAATCAGATTTATCAAGAGAAAATCCCGGTTTCAGTCATTTAAATATGTCGCATTGCGTAGAGGATCCTATCGAGATCCCTGTCGGGAACTCCGCGCGCGCATGTTGTCGAGGTAAGTCGGATCGAGCTCCGAAATTAGGTTCTCGAGATAGATCTTCCCCTCGGCCGAGGCTGATCGGTACGCGGCCACAAGCGCTGGTCTGATAGCAGGTCGACGCCTAACGACGAGGCTGACGTCCCGCTTGATCAATTCCCGAAATTCTAGCTCACGTACCACAGCATCGGTAGCGAGCGCGACGGATAGCCTCAACGGAAGCAGATCCAGATCGCTCGGCGCAGTATAGTACGACATCTTGAGCATGGCTGCCGTCTGGATCGAATTCTGCTTCGACGCCGCCGCGAGCATGAGCCAAATGTCGCCGCGGAGCGGCGACGAGCGCAGTACGCGGGCAAACGCGCTCGACGCTGCCGGAAGTTCCGTTTTTTGCTCGTCCGCGGCGAGAGCCGGATCTCCATGGGACCGTGATTCCCCTCGGATCAAAAAGCCTTCATGCGCTGCCGCAGCGGACACTGGTTTCGAGATCTCGTTTGGCCATGCTGCTGCGGCCGAAACAGCTGCTGACAAAGAAGACTGACCTCCGAGATACCACCTTGGGAGGACTATCCATATCGTCTGTACGATTAGCGCTATTCCAAGCACCATCAGGACAACGCGCGGCCAAAGGGTGACAAACGCTGGCGCGAGCCTTGGACGAGACGCCGGAGCTGGACCGGCCATCCAGCCCGAAGCCTCTTTCGATTCCAAGGATATGGCCTCACGGCCCGTACCGGGGACGCTCTGGCCGAACGCCAGCCCAAAAAGCGCAGCGACCAAAAGCGATGCGCCCAAGCCCAGAATTCCATGGTCGGCAAAGGCCAGTATCGTCAGCGCAATCGAAGCGCCGGCGCCCAGGGCTGGATACACGTAGTCGTAAGCTCGCGACAGAGATCGCCTGATCAGAATACAAGCGCCGAGCATCGCTATAATCACAAGGCCGCAAAGGAACGCCCAGCCCATGTCGATAACCATTGCGGCGGCAGCCGTTGGCCTTTCTCGCGGGACGCCGATTCCAATGTCCCGATAAAGCGGCAAAAGGACCGTCGAGGCGCCGGCGCCGGATCCCGCCGGCCTGACGTCCTGTAGCATCCGTTCTGTCGCGATCTGACTGCTCGTTGACAAGGCGATCGTCACATCGGTGTTCGTCCTAAACGGAAGGAGCGTTGCGCTGGCAACAAAGAATATTGCGGCGCTTGCGAAAACGCCAGCCGTACCCCACAAGCCCAAGCACCACCTGCGAATAGCGAACACTGAAAGCAAGATTCCTGATCCGAGGAGGGCGGCCACGACGGCGGTAGAGCTGGTCCGAATGAGCAGCGCGGCCAAGCAGACAATCATTGCGATGGTCGCGGCGGACAGAGTAAGGAGCGGGGCTGGCGCAATTATTCCGGGGCGACTGTGCCGCGCTATTTGATCGGCCGCGCGTATTGCCGTCGCGCAGGAGAGCAGGACGCCGAGCACTGCGACGGTTGAGCCATCGGGCCCGGCGACGCCGGCTGTTTCCTTGCCGAACCACATAGCCGTGGCGACCGTGGCTATCGACAGCAGGATATGCAGGACTTGCGCCGCGCGATATCGGTCAAGGGCGATCACCGCAGCGACGAGGGCAGCGGCGAGCACCGCGCAATATTGCGCGAACGAGAACATGGTCGCCCCGGTATCGACTGTGATTATTTCAGCAAGGGGCTCGTTCAGCGCCGCCGATGCAGTTGTCCAGATGGCATTGCCGAGTGTGCCCATAGGCATCGGCACTGCCTGTGACGCCATCCAGAGCGCCGGCGCCGCGAGCACAACGACAAGACCGGGCCGGAGCAGCCTAGCGAACCCGAGGGAGCCGGATGATGGAAAGATCGCTACAACGAGCGCAGCCGTTGCAAGTACGAACGACGCCAATACCCTGCTTAGCAGGCTTTCCGGCATTGCGAGCGCCGCGGTAATCGCCACCAACTCCGCTAACATGACAAGCCGGATAATCATGCAAACACCATCTTGTGGTGCGGCCACTCGTTAGTCCGCCGGCCGGAGAACGTGCGGGCCGCTACGAGAAAGCCTCAAGAGCCGGAAAGACCATAACGGATGTAGTGGCTGTCATGATAGTAGTAGCTCCGGTGACCGTCATATCGAGCCATGGCCCTGGTATCCGTCTTGCTGAGAACTGCCCCAATCAACGATTCATGAATGTTGGGTGCGGTGTG
The DNA here is from genome assembly GCF_016616235.1 of Bradyrhizobium diazoefficiens. Lineage (NCBI taxonomy): Bacteria > Pseudomonadati > Pseudomonadota > Alphaproteobacteria > Hyphomicrobiales > Nitrobacteraceae > Bradyrhizobium > Bradyrhizobium diazoefficiens. Next base: position 5,187,178 of record NZ_CP067100.1, on the reverse strand, counting down.
CAGAGCGTGCTGCACGACATCGATTTTGGTCCGGCCCCATTCAACGACCAGAATGTAGCAGTCTATGAGAGATGAAGTGGCTCGGACATCAACCAGCGGGGTCAGGGGAGGAAGGTCGACGATGACGTAGTCATACTCAGCTCGCAAACGGTCGAACAGCTTGCTTATCGCGTCGGCGCAGAGAATTTCGCTGGTGTGAAGCAGAGGTCCCCGCCGCACGGCGGGTAAAAATGCAAGATTGGTCGTCGGATCCCGCCAAATAGTCTCCGCCAGGGGCCGGCTGCCGTTTGCAACTTCGATGATTCCGCTGGTAGCCTTGGGTGCAAAGATCGAGGAAAGCGAGGGATTTCTGAGGTCGCAATCGACGATGATGGCCTTCTTGCCGGTGTGCCCGATCAATTGCGCGAGTGAGGCTGCAATCGTCGTTTTCCCCTCATTCGGTAGGGCCGAGGTAATGCCGATGACCTGAGAGGAGATTTTCGCCGGGTTGTGGTCGATGGCCAGCTTGATGGAACGAATTGCCTCGGTATATCGAGATAGCGGCATCCCGACCACGGTCCGATGAATTGCCGTCGGAGACGAAACTATCCGTTGCTGAACATCATCATCGGTTTGCTGGGAGCGAACCGGTAGCTTCGGAGATTTGCGGGCCGGCAATAATGGGACCAAAGACAGGCAAGGCAATTCCAACACGGTTTCCACTTGTGAAGAGGTACGAAACACGCGGTCCATGAGGTCTCTGAGGAGCGCTAGGCCGAGGCCCAGAGCGAGACCGCCGAGGATGCCGAGCGCCAGTACCAACCTTGTCTTCGGCTTGCTCTTGCTCGACGGCGGCGAAGCGGGAAAAAGCAACCGAGTCTCCGAGACGGGGAATGTCTCCTGCTGTGCGGAGCCCATGTAGCGCTGCAGGAAGGTCTCGTACAAGCTACGCAAGCCCTTTGCCCGGCTTTCCAGATCCTTGATGGTCAGCTCGGCAGAATTGACAGAACGAGACTGCGAAACGGCCTTGGACAGCTGCTTTTCGATTTCTTCCTGCCGTTGTTTGGCGAGTTCGAATTCGCTTCGGCTGACTTCGGCAAGTCTCCTGACTTCGTCGAAAATAGAGACGCGAAACTCCCGCGCGCGGTTCCGGACATTGACGACTGCCAAGTGGTCGCGACCGACCCTGGCCGTCAACTCGGCCTCGCGTCTCGTGAGTTCTAGATATTGCTGGCGCAGCCCCGTAATGATCTGACTGCTCAGCGCATCGGTCCCGATGGCATCCAGATTGGCTATCGAGGACGGCTTTGTCGGATCGGAAGCAATGAGAGTTTCATAGCGAGCCAGCTTGGCCGTGGCCTCGGAGGTCTGGGCGCGTGCCGCAGCCAATCGATTGTTGATTTCGGTGATCTGCTGCTCGTCGATCGGTTTTCCGTCCAGGGAAACGATATTGTTCTGGGACTTGTAGACGTCGACGGCACGCTGTGCAGTGAGGGCTTGGTCACCGAGATCGCGCAGCCGCTCCTGCAGCCAGCTTGTTGCCCTGCGATTGGCGTCGAATTTCGCGCTGAACTGGTCGGCAACATACGTATTGGCTACCGCATTGACGATCTCGGCGGCTCGGGCTGCGCTGCTTGAATTGTAGTTGATCTCGATGACGTTGCTGTACCCGACACGTCCCGCCGAAAGCCGATTGAGAAATGCGTCTACCATCGTGTCCGATGGTTCGCCTGGCGGATCGGATGGTCCATCCTTCTTCTTCGATCCAGTCGAGCCCCACGATCGAATTCGCTGCCAGAGAGACTGTAGAGACAGCCCTGACGCGGTAAAGTCCGGATCGTCCATCAGTTTCAGCTGGTCGATCACCGCAACCGCAGTGGCCCTTGATCTCAGAAGCTGAAGCTGGGTCTCGATTTGACTGAGATCGAAAGCCGGCTCGGCAAGGAGCGATTGCTGCTGGACAAATTGAGGCCTCGGATTGGCCAACAGGATCTGAACCTGCGCCGTATAGGTTGGAGACACCAACCGGAGATAGAGCAGGCTGGCCGCGGTGACGAGTCCAGCGGTGACAAGGATCATGAGGTATTGGCGTCGTAGAAGCCCAATACCGAAATTGATGACGTCGCTGATACCTCCGCCGTCTGCCTGGGGGGGGTGAGCCAGCACGTTCACCGGCGACCGTAGTCTATCCGTGTGTTGAAGATTGTTCTGGAGCATCACGTACCTGTCCGAAGGTGGGGTCACACGCCAAGGCGTTCGCCCGCAGACCAGCGTTTAAAGAGGACGTGCGGGTCGGTGAGAGATTATCTACCTCATAAAAATTGACTTGCCAAATTAAATAAATCATCTATTAATTGAAATGAGAAAAATATCAGGGAGAGGTCGCATTCTCGGGCCATCACTGCCAAATTTGGTGATATTTCCGGAGTTTGCGGTCCGGTCGGCATTTTGCATCGATAATAATGTAAACGTTAAACTCGGGTTGGCATGCGGACAATTAATTTCATCGAGGGATTACGGTCCGTCGCATGGAACCCGACCCAATTGAGGGCCGGCGGGAGGTACCCGATGCTGGAACTGCGATCCTTGGCGATCCCTGATGTCAAAGTCATTCGAACGGAGCGGTTTTCCGACGGCCGCGGCTACTTCTGTGAGACCTTCCAGCGATCGGCTTTTGCGGAAAAGGGAATCCTTCACGATTTCGTTCAGGATAATCAGTCCAGCTCAGCTCGGATCGGCACGGTGCGCGGGCTGCATTTCCAGCGCCCGCCATTCGCCCAGGCGAAGCTCATACGGGTGTTGAGCGGGGCCATTCTCGATATTGCCGTTGATCTCCGACGTTCATCGGCCAACTTCGGCAAGCATATCGCCATCCAGTTGGATGGTGAAAGCGGTGAGCAGGTGTTCATTCCGAAGGGCTTCGCGCACGGCTTCTGTACGCTGCAGCCCAAGACCGTCGTCTTGTACAAGGTCGACCAGGTCTACGCCCCGAGCCATGACGGCGGCATTTATTGGGCCGATCCGGCATTGGCGATCAAGTGGCCCGTGACAACCTCCGAGGCTCAGGTATCGCCAAAGGACCAAACCCTTCCTGCGCTCAACCAGCTTGGTTGCGTTTTCGAGTAGTGGAGACGACCGTAATGCGTATCCTGGTGACCGGCGGAGCGGGCTTTATCGGTTCTGCAGTGTGTCGCCATTTGGTGCTGCAGACTGGTGCCGCAGTGATCAACGTCGACAAGTTGACATACGCAGCCAACCTGGATTCGCTGGCGAACATCGAGAGACTGGAGTCTTATACGTTTCTGCAGTCCGACATCTGCGATCGCGAGGTTATGGATCTCGCATTTTCCGACTACGAGCCGGACGCAATCATACATCTGGCCGCCGAAAGCCACGTCGACCGTTCGATCACCCGGCCCGATGCCTTCATCAACACCAATATAGTCGGCACCTACACGCTGCTGGAGGCCGCCAGGACTTACTACGAACGTCTGTCGTCTCCGAAGCGGAAGCAATTCCGCTTCATCCACGTATCGACAGACGAAGTCTACGGTTCGCTGGGGCCGGACGACTTGTTTCGCGAGGACACGCCCTACAGGCCGAGTTCGCCGTATTCGGCCAGCAAGGCCGCCTCCGACCACCTCGCACTGGCGTGGTTTCGAACCTACGGTCTACCGGTCATCGTATCGAATTGCTCGAACAACTATGGCCCATACCAATTCCCGGAAAAGCTCATCCCGCTGACGATTCTCAATGCGATCGACCGGAAGCCTCTACCAGTCTATGGCGACGGCAAGAATATTCGCGACTGGCTTCACGTCGATGATCATGCCGCCGGCTTGATCAGCTTGCTGTACGAAGGGAAGCCGGGCGAGAAGTACAATTTCGGAGGAGACGGCCAGCGATCCAACTTGGAGGTCGTCACCCAGATTTGCGACGTGCTGGATCGATTGTCCCCGGGCGCGGAACCGAGACGATCTCTTATTGCGTTCGTGCCGGATCGTCCGGGGCACGATGCGCGCTATGCGATCGACGCGTCGAAGGCACATCGCGAACTTGGCTGGGAACCGACGAGATCCTTTGAACAGGGCCTGGCCGAAACCGTCGGATGGTACTTCAAAAATCGTGCGTGGTGGGAGCGTGCCCGCCGCGGTGTCTATGATGGCTCGCGTCTCGGTCTCCTGGCCGCCCAACATTGAGGTGAAGATGTCAGAGCGTCCCATCCTCATTGCCGGACGGAATGGCCAGTTGGCAAGATGTCTTCGCGATCTCGCTGCGGTGCGCGGTCTGCCTGCGGTGGCTCTCGGGCGCCGAGAGCTCGATCTGGAGAACCGCGAGGGAATCGACAAGCTCATCGCGTCGATCGCGCCGTCTGCAATCATCAATACGGCGGCTTATACCGCGGTAGATCAGGCCGAATCTGAAGCAGCGAAAGTCTTCAGCATCAACCGCGATGGCGCGGCGGCCCTGGCAGACGTCGCGTGGCAGATGAATATTCCACTCATTCATCTCTCGACCGACTATGTATTCGACGGCGAGAAACCGGATGCGTACGACGAAAGTGACGTTCCCGCGCCGTTGAATGTCTACGGTGCATCGAAGCTTGCCGGCGAAGCTGCCGTATTGGCCGCGCACCCACTTGCGACCGTAATCAGGTGCTCGTGGATTTACAGTCCCTATGGCAGCAACTTCGTTCGGACGATGCTGCGGTTATGTGAGACGCAGGCCACCGTGAGGGTTGTTCGGGACCAACTTGGAAATCCCACCTATGCATACGACCTCGCGGAGGCCGTCCTTCGGATCGCAGACCGGTCCGTAACGGACGATCGGAGGGCCACGGCCGGCATCTTCCACCTCGCCGGGCGAGGTGAGACGAACTGGCACGACTTTGCGCAGGCGATCTTCTGCGCGCGCGCCCGCCGTGGAGCGCGGATTCCGGCGCTCGAGGCGATTACGACAGAAGAGTATCCGACCGCCGCGCGTCGGCCTCGAAATTCGCGCCTGGACTCATCCAAGGCCGAACGTGTGTTCGGGATTCGATTGGCGTCCTGGCGCCATTCACTCGAAGCTTGTCTCGACCAGTTGGTCGGAGAAGGAGAAACCGATGCTGAAGGGAATCGTGCTGGCTGGCGGCAGCGGAACGCGCCTCTATCCGATCACGCGCGTGGTCAGCAAGCAGTTGCTCCCGATCTATGACAAGCCCATGATCTACTACCCCCTGTCGACGCTGATGTTGGCAGGGATTCGCGAGATTTTGATCATTACCACGCCTTCAGACCGGTATCAGTTCGAGCGGCTGCTGGGCGACGGGAGCCAGTGGGGAATTCGGCTCAGCTACGCTGAGCAGACCCGTCCCGCCGGTCTCGCGGACGCCTTCATCGTTGGTGCCGATTTCATCGGAAACGATCGTGTGGCGATGGTGCTTGGAGACAATATCTTCTTCGGCGATGGCCTGAGCGAACTGCTGGCCAGGGCGGCAGGACGTGAGGAAGGTGCCACGGTTTTTGCCTATCACGTGCGGGACCCGGAACGATATGGCGTCGTCGCGTTTGATGAGGAGGACCGTCCGGTATCGATCGAGGAGAAACCGAAACGGCCACCGTCGAATTGGGCAATCACGGGGCTGTATTTTTTTGACAATCGCGTTGTCCGCTACGCGCGTCGCGTCGAACCGTCGTCGCGCGGAGAGCTCGAGATTACCGATCTTCAAATGCGCTACCTTTCGGCCAACGCGCTGCACGTTGAGCGCATGGGGCGGGGGTTTGCCTGGCTGGATACCGGCACGGTCGAGTCTCTCATGGATGCAGGGACGTTCGTGCAGACCCTGGAAAAGCGGCAGGGAATGAAGATCGCCTGTCTTGAGGAGGTCGCCTTCAGACTCGGCTTCATCAAGCGTGATCAACTTCTCGCGCTGGCCCAACCGCTCGAGAAGAGCGGCTATGGCAAATATCTGAGTGAAATCACGCGGCTGCCGTAATTCGCTCAGCAAGAGGGCTGCCCAACCGATATCTGGAATTATGTTAAATGGACACGCATTGAATTGACGGCCGGTTTAAAATAGAATTAAAATATATATGGGTGATTTATTTAATCGGTATGGCCATGCTGGTTCAAAAGGCGAGCGTCTTCGGCCGGGGAGCTCGGGCCGTTTTTCCGGGCGAAGAAATTCCCGCCCTTTCGCAGGAATCGACGTTCTGGAATTCATTCGCAGGCTTCGAGCCGCCCAACCTCTGGGCTCGGCCGCTTGCCGATCCGTTGGCAAGCTGGTCATCCACTCTGCCGCCTCTCGTTGGTGACGCCTCGTTCCTTCAACCGTCGTTTCGGGCCGGCTCGGGCGATCCGTCAGACCTGCGCGGCGTTCTGCCTGGTCTTTTCTCCGCATCTTTCCAGTCGCGATTGTCTGCTCTGCTGTCTTCGACGTCTTTGACGAGCGGCCATCAGGGCTTGGGTCCGACGTTCGCAGCTGTGGCAAACGAAGGGACGCCGCCGAGATCATCATCGGTTTCGAGCTCAGGCACCACCCACTGGGCTCATCCGAGCGACGGAATCTGGAATGTCGCTACGAACTGGAGTGCCGGCGTCCCAGGCATCATTGACTCGGCGTTCCTCGATGCAGCCGGAACGTATATCGTCACGAGCACGGCCAGCGTTGATATCGGGAGCCTCGTTCTTGATGCGGGAGCGACGCTTTCGTTCGGTGCCGGGACGCCCTTCATCATCGAAGGCGATGTCCTGAACAATGGGACTGTCGAAGCCGGGACGTTTCTTGGCGATCGCATTGCGACAGGGGACTTCAAGGGCGACGTCAGCGGCACGGGATCTTTCGAAATTTCAGACAAGGCGGTCCTGGAGATCGGAGGCTCGGTTTCCGGCCAGTTCTTGAATGGATCGTTCTCCGGCATCACCGTGTCGTTCGACACGGGGGTTGGCGCGCTTGTCCTCGATCAGTCGGCCAAGTTCCACGGGTTGATCGCAGGTTCGTCGCCGGGGGCACCGCTTTCGCCAGGAAACCTCATCGACTTGAAGGATCTCCCCTTCACATCGTCGATGTCGGCGACCGTCCATTACGACAATAGCTCGAACATCAGCACAGTCGATTTCAGCAATGGTGCGGCCAATGTCACCTTGCTGTTTTCGGGGATGGACCTGAACTGGAATTTCAAAAGCGATGGGCAGGGAGGCACCATTGTCTCCGATCCACCCACGAATTCGATCGTGCTGGAAAACCAGAAGCCGGGCACGCCGAGAAGTGTCTGGGAGATCCAGCCGGGCGACAATTCGACTCTGACCCAGGGATTTGCGACAGCAATCAGCACCAATGTCGGCGGGACAGTCCAGTTCAAGATCAACAACCTGACCGGCAACCCCAACTATCACGTCGATGTTTACAGGTTGGGATATTATGGCGGCAATGGTGCCAGGCTGGTTACGAGCCTGCAGCATCAGGCCGGAGCTGCGGTCGTCCAACCGGCTGCACTAAGTGACCCGTCGACCGGTCTCGTCGATGCCGGCAACTGGAGCGTAACCGATTCCTGGAGCGTGCCAACCGATGCGGCCTCGGGCGTCTACATCGCCAACGTCATCAACGGCACCGAGATTTTCCAGATCCCGTTCATCATAAGAAACGACGCTTCGCACAGCGACGTCGTCCTGCAGACAAGTGATGAGGACTGGCAAGCCTACAACGGCTGGGGAGGCGCCAACCTTTATTTCGGCAACGGCCCGGGCATCAACGGATCGGCCTACGCGGTCAGCTACAATCGCCCCCTCGTGACGCGAGACGGCACCGGAACCTTCTCCGAGGGGGGAGACTCTCCGTTCACGGCTGAGATTGCGGCCATCTATTGGCTCGAGCAGAACGGTTACGATGTTTCTTACATTTCCGGAATCGATGCTGCGACAAATGGCTCGTTGTTGCTCAATCACAAAGTCTTCATGGACGCGGGGCATGACGAGTATTGGACCGAAGCTCAGCGTGCCAACGTAGAGGCCGCAGCGCATGCCGGCGTGAGCCTTGCGTTTCTCACGGGCAACGAGATCTTCTGGAAGACAAGGCTGGCACCCAGCATCGATGGCAGCGGAACAGCCAACCGCACACTCATCAGCTACAAGGATACGCACGCAAATGCGTTGCTTGATCCAACAGGACAAGCGACCGGCAACTACTCCGACCCGCGGTTCGGTTCGACGCCTCTTCCCTCGAATGAATTGACCGGTACATTGTTCGCGGTCAACGCATTTCGGTACGATACGATCACGATACCGTACTCAATGACCCAGTTGCGCTTCTGGCGCAATACGGCCGTCGCGCAAACGGCCCCCGGACAGACCGCCTCGCTCGTACCTGGCCTATTGGGCGTTGAATGGGACGTCGCGCCGGACAACGGATTCCGTCCGGCTGGGTTGGTCAGTGTCTCGTCTTCAACAGTCAATGTGGACGGAAAGTATCTGCTTGATTACGGCAACACGTTCGGAGCAGGCACGGCGACCCACAATCTCGTGCTGCATCGGGATCCCGTCAGTGGCGCACTGATATTCTCGGCCGGCTCAATCAACTGGCCGTGGGCGCTTGCCAGCAACCACGACGGACCTGCGACTCCGGTGGACCCCAATGTCCAGCAGGCGATGGTCAACCTTTTCGCCGACATGGGGGTACAGCCAGCGACGCTGCAAGCGAGCCTGACGGCCGCGATCCAGTCCAGCGACACTACGGCGCCGACTTCTGCGATCACTAATCTCTCGGCTGCCAGCGTTGTCGAGGGGCAATCGATTACGGTGATGGGGACGGCTGCTGACGCGGCTGGAAAGATCGCCGGAGTCGAAATCTCCACGGATGGTGGAACAACCTGGCATCCAACCAACACCAACGTCGGCGCGGCGAACGCGACGTGGTCATATACGTTCGTCACAGGCGCGCAGGGGACATATCGTCTCAAGACTAGGGCGGTCGACGACAGCCTGAACCTGGAGACACCTAGTGCGGGCACGACTTACACGGTCACGCCGTCTTCCAACCTGACACTCTTCAGTCCGACTGATACGCCCGCGGTGATCTCAAACAGCGATTCCGGCGCAGTTGAGCTCGGCGTCAAATTCGTCCCCGCAGTGTCGGGCAAGATCACGGGCATTCGTTTCTACAAGGCATCTGATAATACCGGCACCCACATCGGTGATCTCTGGACCACCAGCGGGACGCTGCTTGCTAGCGCCACGTTTAGCAACGAAACAGCGAGCGGCTGGCAGCAGGTTGATTTCGCGACTCCTGTCAATGTGCAGGCGGGCGTCACGTATGTCGCTTCTTATCACACGAACACTGGCCACTATTCCTCGACCGACTACTACTTCATCGACTATGACGGTCTTACGAAAGGTGCGCTCACCGCGCCCGGCAGCAGCCTCAACGGCGTCTATGCCTATGGCAGTAGCCCGGTCTTCCCCAGCAACGCTTCCTCTATCGACGCCGCGAACTACTGGGTCGACGTCGTTTTCAGCGATTCAGGCCTGACCTCGCCGCAAGCTCACGACGACGGTGGCTTTACGGTTAGCCAAAATGGCGTGCTGAACATTGCGGCATCAACGCTGCTCGCGAACGACACCAACCCGTCCGGGCTGCCTTTCTCGCTTACCAGCGTCGGTAGTCCGCTCAATGGAAGCGTAAGCTACAATTCGCAGAACCAGACCGTGACCTTCACGCCCACCAATGGCTATGCCGGGGCGGCGAGCTTCACCTACACGATCACGGACACGAGCGGCCAGAGCGGATCCGGCCAGGTGTCGCTCAATGTCAACTATCCGGTCTCCGCACAGAGCCTGTTCGGCACCAATGATGCACCGAGCGTCGCCAATTCCGGCGACACCAGCCCCGTCGAAGTCGGAGTCAAGTTCACCGCATCGGTGAACGGGACAATAACCGGCCTGCGCTTCTACAAGGGATCGTTGAATACGGGTCCCCATATTGCGGATCTCTGGAACTCCACCGGAACCCTGCTTACAACTGCCACGTTCACGAACGAGACAGCCAGCGGCTGGCAGCAGGTCAATTTCTCCAATCCCGTTGCCATTACGGCAGGCACCACCTACGTCGCGTCCTACCACACCAACGGCAACTATTCCGGTACCCAGAACTATTTCGCGACGTCGCTCACCAACGGCCAGTTGACGGCTCCGGCTGGCAGCAACGGAGTCTATGCCTACGGATCCGGAAGCGCGTTCCCGACGAATACGTTCAAATCCTCCAACTACTGGGTCGACGTCGTCTTCAACGGATCCGCCGCCACCAGCACGCCGCAAGCTGTCGCCGACAGTGGCTTTACGGTTAGCCAAAATGGCGTGCTGAACATTGCGGCATCAACGCTGCTCGCGAACGACACCAACCCGTCCGGGCTGCCTTTCTCGCTTACCAGCGTCGGTAGTCCGCTCAATGGAAGCGTAAGCTACAATTCGCAGAACCAGACCGTGACCTTCACGCCCACCAATGGCTATGCCGGGGCGGCGAGCTTCACCTACACGATCACGGACACGAGCGGCCAGAGCGGATCCGGCCAGGTGTCGCTCAATGTCAACTATCCGGTCTCCGCACAGAGCCTGTTCGGCACCAATGATGCACCGAGCGTCGCCAATTCCGGCGACACCAGCCCCGTCGAAGTCGGAGTCAAGTTCACCGCATCGGTGAACGGGACAATAACCGGCCTGCGCTTCTACAAGGGATCGTTGAATACGGGTCCCCATATTGCGGATCTCTGGAACTCCACCGGAACCCTGCTTACAACTGCCACGTTCACGAACGAGACAGCCAGCGGCTGGCAGCAGGTCAATTTCTCCAATCCCGTTGCCATTACGGCAGGCACCACCTACGTCGCGTCCTACCACACCAACGGCAACTATTCCGGTACCCAGAACTATTTCGCGACGTCGCTCACCAACGGCCAGTTGACGGCTCCGGCTGGCAGCAACGGAGTCTATGCCTACGGATCCGGAAGCGCGTTCCCGACGAATACTTTCAAATCCTCCAACTACTGGGTCGACGTCGTCTTCAACGGATCCGCCGCCGCCAATAATACGCCGCCAACCGCGGTTGCTGACGTCGCGGACGCCACCGAGAAGGGCGGCGTAAACAATAGCACTGGTGGTTCGCCCGCCACCGGCAACGTGCTGGCCAACGATACCGATCCCGATGCCGGCGACACCAAGACCGTCACTGCAGTCAGCTTCGGCTCGGCCAACGGGACACTCGGTTCAGCTCTCGCGGGCGCGCACGGCACCCTCGCGCTCAGTGCCTCGGGTGCTTTCACCTACACGGTGAACGAGAACGATGCAGCCGTTCAGGCCCTGCGGCAGTCGACCGATACGCTGACCGATGTCTTCAACTATACGATGCGGGACGCCGCCGGCGCCACATCGTCGACCACCCTTACTGTCACCATTCGCGGCGCCAACGACGCGCCGGTGCTGGCGATCCAGACCGGCAGCCAGGCTGCGACCGTGGGCTCGGCGTTCTCTCTGACGCTGCCCGCCGGCACTTTTACGGATGTCGATGCCGGCGACGCGCTCAGCTACACCGTAACTTCAGCTCTTCCCGCCTGGCTCACCTTCAATACTCAGACCCGCACCTTTAGCGGCACGCCGACGTCTGCGGACGTTGGCACGCTCAGCGTTACGGTCTCTGCTGCTGATCTCGGTAATCTCACCAACAGTGAGACATTCAACATCGCCGTGTCGGCAGTGCCTTCAACGGTGAGCCTGTTCTCGAGTTCGGATATCCCCGCAGTTCGGTCGAATGCGGATACGTCTCAGGTCAATCTCGGAGTGCAATTCACATCCTCCATGGCAGGCACGATTGCCGGCATCAAGTACTTCAAGAGTGCAAATGACCTCGGCACTCATACGGGCTCGTTGTGGAGCAGCACCGGCGCGCTGCTGGCGACCGCGACTTTCACCAACGAGACCAGCAGCGGCTGGCAGACCGTCACGTTCAGCAGTCCCGTGTCCATCACGGCCGGCGCCACCTATGTCGCGAGCTATCACAGCAACGGCCATTATGCCTCCACCACCAGCTACTTCACCACCGCTCGCACCAACGGTCCGCTCACGGCTCCTGCGAGCGTCAATGGCCTCTACACCTACGGAACGGGCAATCTGCTCCCGACCAGCAGCTATAGCGCAAGCAATTACTGGGTCGATGTCGTGTTCAACAGCTCGAGCGGCGGCGCCAACCAGTCGCCTGTCGCGGCGAACGACAGCGGCTTCCACGCCACGCAGAACGTCCCCTTCGCGATTCCGGCCACGGCACTGCTTGCCAACGACACCGATCCGGACGGCAATGCGCTCACGATCACGGGTGCGAGCGGCGGTACGAACGGCGTCGCCAGCTTCAACGCCCAAAGCAACAGCGTGAACTTCACTCCCACGACCGGCTACACAGGACCGGCGTCCTTCAACTACAGCATCTCCGACGGCCATGGTGGCACCGCCAGCGCACTCGTCTCCCTCGATGTGAACGTTGCGTCTTCGACGACTGTGCGCCTGTTCAGCGCAAGTGATGAGCCCAGCATTGTGGCGGCCAATGATCCACAGTCGGTGGAACTTGGCGTCAAGTTTCAGACGTCCACCCCAGGCGATGTTGTCGGCATTCGCTTCTACAAGGGCCCATCCAACACGGGCACCCACGTCGCGGATCTTTGGAGCAGCACCGGGACTTTGCTGGCAACGGCGACCTTTACCAACGAAACGGCCGACGGCTGGCAACAGGTCAATTTCGCCACGCCCGTGACGATCATGCCGGGAACGACCTACGTCGCCTCCTATCACACCCCCGGCGATTACGCGTCTGATCCAGGCCTGCTCGCCAACGCGATTACCAACGGACCTCTGACGGCTCCATCCTCGGCATCGATCGGCGGCAACGGTGTGTTTGCGTACGGGACGGATAGCCTATTTCCGACCAATACCTTCAACGCGACGAGCTATGGCGTTGACGTAGTTTTCAGGCCGCAGCTGGCAGCATAGGAGACGTAAGATGCACGCCGAACTCTACACCGATGGAATCGAAGAAATTACTGTCAGCGGCACCATCGTCCGCGTCGATCTGGTCAGTCTTTCACCGACGGAGCGCGACGCGAACAATGCCCCCAAACGCGTGTTTTCGCAGCGGTTGATCTTTTCGGTCGAATCCTTCGCCAATTCGGTCGATGTGATGCAGAAGGCGCTTCAGGGCCTGGTTGACGCGGGCGTGGTCCGGAAGAACCCGCCAGTTCAGTCGCACAACGGTGCGTCGGGAGTACATGATGCGCTCGCGCCCAACACACGGTCTCTGAATGTCTCTTCGAATTTCCGCTGAAGTCGACGCCGCTGGCGGCGCGAAGGACCAGGTTGCGGATGCCCCCGCGCCCGGATTGGCAACGCAGACGGCATTGGAATGCCTGTCCAAGGTTTCAGGTCACCATGGCATAGATCTGCCGGTCGAGCGGTTGAAGCATGCCTACGCGGTAGCCGGGCCGCTCTCGTTGAATCTCCTGTTGCGCATGGCGAAGGATGCAGGCCTGCGCGCGAGAAGCACGAAACTGGATTGGGGCGCGCTGATTCGTCTCGGAGAGGCCTATCCGGCGCTGGCGAAGCTCGCGAATGGCAACTGGATCGTTGTCCTTGGTGCGGGACGGCGAGCCGACGGCACCGAGGTCGTCAGCATCTTCGACCCGCTCGCCGACCGCAAGCACGAGGTCTTGGTTGTCGATCGCGACCGCTTCTGTGCCCATTGGGCCGGCGACACGATCCTGATCAAGCGCGAGCAGTCGACGCAGGACGGTCGGAGGAGTTTCGGTCTGCGCTGGTTCGTACCGGAACTGCTTCTTCAATGGCGCCTGTTCAGGGACGTCGCCATTGCCGCGATCCTGCTCTATGCGTTGGGCCTCGTCGTCCCGATCTTTTTCCAGCTCGTCATCGACAAGGTTCTGGTTCACGAGAGCTTCACCACGCTCTACGTCCTCGCGGCTGGGGCGGCCGTAGCGCTCGTCTTTGACGCGATATTTGGCTTTCTGCGGCGCTACCTGCTGCTGTATGCGACCAACAGGGTTGACATTCGCGTTGCGACAAAGACGTTCGGTCATCTCCTCGGGCTGCCGGTCACGTTTTTCGAGCATATGGCCGCGGGGGTGCTGGTCAAGCACATGCAGCAGGCAGCGCGGATTCGCGAGTTTCTGACCGGGCGCCTATTCTTGACGACCCTCGACGCGCTCTCGTTGTTCGTCTTCCTGCCGGTCCTTGCGCTCTACAGCGTCAAATTGACTTTGATGGTCCTGGCCTTCACCGCCGCGAGCGGCGCTGTTGTCGGCCTGCTCATGGGCCCTTTCCGGCGACGGCTTTACGATCTTTACCAGGCGGAAGGTGCGCGGCAGGCTCTCCTCGTCGAAACAGTCCACGGTATGCGCACGGTGAAGACGCTGGGGATGGAGCCAGCGCAGAGCAGGGTTTGGGATAGCCGCTGTGCGCAGTCCGTGACCATGCGATTCGGTGTCGAGAAGATTTCCGCAGGCGCCCAGGCGCTCACCGGATTTCTTGAGAAGATCATGACGCTTGGAATCATTTCTGTCGGAGCACTCGATGTCTTCGCTGGAGAAATGACAATCGGCGCGCTCGTCGCTTTCAACATGTTGGCCGGCAGGGTCTCCGGACCACTGGTCCAGCTCGTGACCATGGTGCACGAATACCAGGAAGTTGCTCTTGCCGTGAAAATGCTCGGCGAGGTCATGAATCAGAAGCCTGAGCGTGATGGTCGGAAAGATGGGCTGCGGCCCGACCTTGCCGGCAAAATCGAGTTCGACAGTGTCTCTTTCCGATACGGAGCTGAGGGAGCGCCGGCACTTGACGATGTCTCCTTCACCATCGAGCCAGGCTCGATCTTCGGAATCGTGGGCCGGAGCGGCTCCGGCAAGACGACGCTCACAAGGCTGATTTCGGGCATGTATCCGGTGCAGCAGGGATTGGTGCGTATCGACGGATATGATTCGAGAGAGTTCGACCTCGCACACCTGCGTCGAAATCTCGGAATCGTCCTGCAAGACAATTTCCTGTTTCGCGGGACGGTTCGCGACAATATCGCGTGCGTCAAGCGTGACGCGACCTTTGCCGAGGTCGTCGCTGCGGCGCAGCTCGCAGGCGCCGACGAGTTCATCGAGCGGTTGCCCCGTGGCTTCGACACCATGCTCGAGGAAGACGCCTCCAACCTGTCCGGCGGGCAGAAGCAGCGGCTGGCAATTGCGAGGGCTCTGATCGTCAATCCACGGATCTTGATTTTAGATGAAGCGACGAGTGCCCTCGATTCCGAAAGCGAAATGATCATCAGGCGCAATCTCCGCCGTTTGGCAGCTGGGCGTACCGTCATCATCGTCTCGCATCGGCTGTCGATGCTGACCGAGGCAAGCCAGATCCTGGTGATGGACCGCGGCCGAATCGTCGACGTGGATCGCCACGACCATCTCCTGTCGAAATGCACCATCTACAGGCATTTGTGGAACCAACAGATGAAGCAGATTGCATGAAGGAGACAAGGCAATCACGCGCGGATGCGAAGCCGAACGGTCTCGTTCCGGCCAGACCGGTCGAGCGCCGGCGAAAGCTATTCAGGCCAGGGCCGAGGCGCGCGCCAGTCATCGCTGAGTTCCAGTCCGATGCCACCGAGGTGGAGCAGCAAGCGCCGCCGCGGCTCGCGCGTCTCACCCTCTACGGCGTACTTGCGCTGATTGCCTTCGCGGTCACCTGGGCATCCGTTTCGCAGGTGGAGATGATCGTCACGGCGCAGGGGAAATTGACCACGACGCGTCCCAACATCGTCGTGCAGCCGCTGGAAACGTCGGTCATACGCGAGATCCACGTCAAGGCCGGTGATCGCGTCAACCGCGGCGACGTTCTGGCTACGCTCGATCCGACTTTCTCGCAGGCGGATTTCGATCAATTGCGCGGCAGAGTGGCTGGTTTCGATGCGTCGATCGATCGCCTGGGCGCCGAATTGAATGGAATAGAGTACGCCGTCAAGGAGCTGACGAATGCGGATCAGGTCCTGCAAGGCAAGTTGTTCGTGCAGAGGAGAGTTGCCTACGGGGCGCAGATCCAGAACTACGACGCGCAGATCGCCTCCGCTCGAGCCAATCTCAAGACAGCGCAGGACGAAGAGGCGGTTCTCCTTCAGCGGCTCGACACGATGCGTTCGATTGAAGCGATGCGCACCACGCTGATGGACAAGGAGGTCGGTTCGAGGCTGAACTTCCTACTGTCTCGCGATGCACGGCTTGAGGTCGAGAGCAATCTGGCGCGTGTTCGTGGCAGTATCGCCGATACCACGCATCGGCTGGAAAAGGCCCGCGCTGACCAGAAGGTATTCGCCGAGGAGTTTCGTCGCACCACCTATCAAGAACTGGTGGAGACGCTGCCGAAACGCAATAGCGCAGCAGAGGAATTGAAGAAGGCCGAGCTTCGGCGACAGTTGATCGTCCTGCAGGCGCCGGCCGATGCCGTGGTGCTGGATATCGCGAACCGGACAGTCGGCTCGGTGGTTCGCGAAGCGGAAACGCTGTTTGTCCTGGTTCCACGTGACGTGCCGCTTCAGGCGGAGGTCAACGTCGAGGGGCGGGATATCGGTCAGGTGGCGCTTGGACAACCGGTCCGGATCAAGTTCGAAGCGTTTCCTTTCCAGAAGTATGGAACTTCAACGGGAGAAGTCCGCGTCATCAGTCAGGACACGTTCTCGCCGGATACGAAGGCCGAAGGTGCGCGCCGCGCGCCAGCTCCCTATTACCGCGTACTGGTCGATTTGTCTGACACGCACCTTCGGCTGCCGGCTGAGCGCATCCAACTGATTCCGGGTATGGCGGTGACGGCCGAACTGAAAGTCGGCAAGCGCACCGTGATCTCCTATTTCCTCTACCCGTTGCTACGCGGATTGGATGAAAGCATCCGTGAATATTAACCCGGCTTGGGATGGCGATTGACCATGATCATTAGTCCGAATTTTGGGGTGAAGCTTCTGGTGCCCACGGCGGCGAGTAAGCTCTCGCGGAATTCGCCGCTGGTGGACTATGCGCTCAACGGGCTGGAACGTTGTTGGCTACCTGAACATCGCCGGTGGTCCCATATCTACCATCTCGATGGACGTGCTTCACCAAACGAGTCCGTACCTGGCAGCGACGTATTTTATACGCTCAACGTTTTGCTCGGGATGTCGCGCGTCGCCGGAATTCCAAGTGGCATTGATCTGCCCGAAACATTCCGTCGCAATGCTCTGCAACTCACGCAGCTCCCGGTGCGGAAGTACGCCTTCGGTATGGCGCTATGGAGCGCCGCCGAGCTCGGCGTCGAAATACCGGAGCCGGTCAAACACGAGCTGAGAGCCATCCTTTCCGATGAATCCGGGTGGAGAACTTTCCGGGCGCAGGATCTTGGCATGCTGCTCACGGGAGTCGTGGCGCAGGCGAGGGCAGGCGAGAACGAATGGTGGCGCTACGCCAGGCCGCTTTATCGTTTCTTGAAGGAACGCTTCCACAGCGGATCGGGATTGTTCTTCGACGCGCCGTTCGGCCTTCGGCGCCGCTTTTCGTCATTTGCGACGCAGACCTATCTCTCGATCGCCTGCTATCAATATGGCGAATTCGCCGGCGATGCGTCCGCGCTTGTCATGGCCGATACTTGTGTGCGCAATCTGATAGCGCTTCAAGGCCCACAAGGTGAATGGCCCTGGTTTTTCGACGCGATGAGCGGCCGCGTCGTTGATTTCTACGAGGTCTATTCGGTTCATCAGTATGGAATGGCGCCGGCACTGCTGGAATGGGCGGAGCGCTTTGGGCAGAGGGAATCGCGGGACTCCCTGGTCAAGGGATTCAATTGGGTGCTCGGCCAGAATCAGCTGGGCCGGTCCATGCTCGTGCCTGAACTGAGCCTGAGCCTTCGCTCGCAGGTTCGCAAGGGTGAATTGACGACCAAGGCGCCGCGAGTATTGCGCGCACTCAAGAACGCCTGGCTCGGAAACGGTGAGCGGCTGATTGACGGCTCTGACGTGGAAGTCCGGCTTGAGTGCCGTAGCTACGAACTGGGCTGGATTCTGTGGTCGTTCGGCCGGCGTACCGACTTGCCGGAGCTGACCAACAACTGTGCCTTCGGCGGCGCCTGACTGAATTGCCGTTGCACTAACGATTCCAGGCTACTGCCCGCCGGCCACGCAGGTGCGAGAGCATCGTCATGGCGCGGTGCGCCCGGACAGCACATAATACGGCAATAGCTTTGAGGCGGGCGCCGCTACCATGGAGGCGGTCGCTGGTCAGCACAGTCACAGCGTTTGGCGCGAGAGACGCGAAGACGAGCAACGCTTGCGCGAGCCAGCGCAATTGCCACACAGGTTTGCCTTCCGCCATATTGCGATAGTGCGCGATGTGTCGATCCCATTTGGCGTAGAGCTCCTGGAGAGAGCTCCGGGCCGGATGGAAGACGATCATCTCGGGGGTGTATCGAAATCGAAGTCCCGCGCGCAACGCACGCTCTCCCCACTCCATGTCTTCGGCGACCTCAATACCGGCAAAAGGGCCGACGCGATCGAAATCGCGACGAAACACCGCCATATTGCCAGTGCCGGAATAACCGTGGCGCTCAATATAGAGCTTGAACCGATAGGCGAAGACGCTCTCGTAAGCCGCAATGGCGTCGAGCTCCGCACTTTCCGGGTGCCAAATGCGAACGTCGCCCCCGAGCACTGTGCCAGCCGGCGACAAGTTGAACCATTTCATCACGCTGCTCAGCCAATCCGGATGGGCTCTGCAATCGGCATCGATGAAAGCTAGGATTTCGCCGTTGGCCGCGACGACGCCCGCGTTTCGCGCCGGGCCGGGACCCGGATGCGGTTCGTGCTGCAGCCGTACACCAGGATGGCCGGCGACGATGTCCGTTGGGGGCGCTGCCGAGCCGTTGTCCACCACGATGATCTCGAATGCGTGCCGAGGCAGGGCCTGCGCGTCCAGGCTGCGCAAGCAGGCTTCCAGCGCGTCGGGCTGGTTGAGATGCGGAATAATGACCGAAATCATCAGTTAAATCCTCCATTTAATTGGCTCCGGACTTGCCGCCCGCCTCTTGCGCGTAGGGGCCTGATATTCCACTGTCTGGCAGCAGATTCTGCCCCCATTTAAACCTTGCAATTAAATATCCGCTGCGTATTATCTAGATAATAAGCTTAAATGCAAACTTAAATAGGTCGTATTTTTTTTGGGAGGTAGGTTTCAATGCGCGCCTCATTTCTGGGATGTCCCGTCGACCTGCTGACAATGGCAGAAACCGTCGATCTGGCGCGCGGGGCCATGCACAGCCGGAGTAGGCTGCAACATGTGGCGCTGAACGTCGCCAAATTCGTCAATATGAGGTCTGATCCCGTGCTCGCGGCCGATGTCGCCAACAGCGATATCGTCGGCCTCGACGGCATGGGGATCGTTTGGGGCGCTCGAGCGCTGGGACTCCCGGCCACCTCGCGCGTCGCGGGCGTGGATCTCCTCGCCGAGTTGCTCGCGGTATGCGCGCATGAAGGCTTCAAGCCCTATTTCCTGGGAGCGACCCCCGGCGTGCTGCAGCAGGCGATGCAGAGCGCGCGCGAGAGGTATCCCTCACTTGTCTTTGCAGGCTGGCACGACGGCTACTTCAATCGCGAGCAGGAGAAGGACGTCGTGCGGGACATCCAGTCCAGCGGGGCCGATTGCCTCTTCATCGGCATGCCGACGCCCCGGAAGGAGCGTTTTTTGGCCGCTCACCGCGATGATCTCGGCGTACCTTTCATCATGGGCGTGGGTGGCACATTCGATATTCTGGCAGGCGCCGTTCGGCGCGCGCCGGTTCAGTTCCAGAAACTCGGCCTCGAATGGCTGTACCGCATCTACCAAGAGCCGGGACGGATGTGGTGGCGATACGTCAAAACGAACACGTTGTTTGCGGGCGTGCTGGCGCAAGCGCTCATGAGGCAGGCGCTTCGGCACCCGCTTGGTGCGCCCGGCGCCGTTCCCCGTGGTCCGAGCCGGATCGGGGGTTGAAGCGTGCGCGAGCATTTTTTCATCCTTCTGGGAACCCGGCCGGAAGCAATCAAGCTCTTTCCTGTCATCAATCGGCTCAAGGCCGAGAAGCACAAGGACATCGCCGTAACGATATGCGCGACCGCACAGCATCGACAGCTGCTTGATCAAGTCCTCAAGTTGGCCAATGTGGTCCCGGATTTTGATCTCAACGTCATGACGACAAATCAGACACTGGATCATCTGACCGCCCGGCTGCTCGGACAAATCGGCGAGCTCCTCGAAAAGGTGAAGCCCACTAGGGTCATTGTCCAGGGCGACACGGCAACTGCCATGACGGGTGCATTGGCATCCTATTATCACCGCATACCGGTCTCGCACATTGAGGCCGGACTGCGCAGCGGCGACATCTTCGCTCCGTGGCCCGAGGAGGTGAACCGCAAGATCGTCGGCTCGATCGCCGATCAACATTTTGCCCCGACAGAACGCGCGGCCCGTGCGTTGCGTTCTGAAAACGTGGCTGATGACCGCATTCACGTAACCGGAAACACGGTGGTGGACGCTCTCATCCTCGCGAAAGCCATGGTCGAGTCCGATCCGGGACTGGCATGCCGCTGGGACGGCATCAAGAAGCGTCACGGCAATCGGCGCATCATCCTGGTGACCTGCCATCGCAGGGAAAATTTCGGCGGTGGCGTCACCAACATCGTGAATGCATTGGAGACCATCCTGCAGCGGGAGGATGTCGCCGTGGTGCTCCCCGTGCATCCGAATCCGAATGTCCGAGACCTGTTTGCGTCTCGGTTGTCGGATCACCCGCGGGTCGTTCTCATTTCCCCTCAGGAATACACGGATTTTGTGAGTCTGCTCTCGTTGTCATACCTGGTCCTGACGGATTCAGGCGGCGTCCAGGAAGAGGCCCCGACTTTCGGTAAGCCGGTCCTGGTGATGCGCGATACGACCGAGCGTCCCGAAGGGGTGGAAGCTGGCACGGCACGCCTGGTCGGTGCCAACTACGACAGGATCGTTGGCGAGACATTTCGTCTCCTCGACGATGACGAGACTTATGCTGCCATGGCGCGTTCGCACAACCCGTTCGGTGACGGGCACGCGAGCGAGCGGATTGTGAAGGTGCTTCTCGATGCCTGAATTCCAAAAGATAAATGTCATTGGGCTTGGCTATATCGGGCTGCCGACCGCAGCGTTGATTGCGAGCCGTGGGCTGCAGGTGGTCGGCATCGATACAAATGAGCGCATCGTCGACACCGTTGCATCTGGCAAAATTCACATCGCCGAGCCCGATCTGGACGGTCTCGTCTCCAAGGTCGTGTCAAGCGGTGCGCTCACGACGTCGAGAAAGCCGCAGCCGGCGGATGTGTTCATCATCGCGGTGCCGACCCCGATCGACCACGATAACCGCCCGGACCTGGCAAGCGTTCACGCCGCGGTCGACAATATCGTGGATCTTCTCGCGCCAGGCAATCTCGTCATTCTTGAATCGACATCGCCGATCGGGACAACCGAAGCCATCGCAAAGCGGATCGTTGAACGCAGGCCGGAGTTGCACATTGGCGTCAACGGCCGGGAGGATGGAGCGATCTACGTCGCATACTGTCCCGAACGCGTGTTGCCGGGGCGGATCTTGACAGAGCTTATCAACAACGACAGGTGCATCGGCGGAATAACGCCAACCTGCACGCGCCGTGCGCAACGCTTCTACAAGATGTTCGTTCGCGGTGCTTGCGTCGGCACGACGGCGCGCGCGGCCGAGTTGGTCAAGCTGACGGAAAACGCCTTCCGCGACACCAACATCGCATTTGCGAACGAGCTCTCGTTGATTTGCGACAGGTTCGACATCAACGTCTGGGAGGTGATCGATATCGCCAACCGTCACCCTCGCGTAAACGTTCTGCGGCCGGGACCGGGCGTGGGCGGGCACTGCATCGCGGTCGACCCCTGGTTCATCATCGACTCAGCCCCCGACCTTGCGCGCGTGATGCGGACAAGCCGCGAGGTGAACAACGCCAAGACGCAGAAGATCATCGAGCACGCAGAGGCGCTGATCGACGATCATCCCTATGCGAACGTTGCCTGTTGCGGATTGACGTTCAAGGCGAATGTCGACGACGTGCGTGAAAGCCCGGCCTTGGAGATTGCCACGCATCTCGCGGCCAAATACGGCGAACGGATCAAGGTGGTCGAGCCGAATCTGCGCCGTCTGCCGCCTCAGTTGGCCGATTATCGCGTCGCGTTCATGACCATCGATGAAGCCCTGCGCAGCTGCGAAATTGCGGTTCTGCTTGTCGATCATGACGAATTTAAAATGGTGCCGTTAGCGGAGCGCCGGCACCTCGACGTCATCGACACGCGCGGGATATGGCAGGATATGCCGGCGCGCACCTAACGGACGGAATCGTAGTTCCCCGAATGGATCGAGGTCAGTATGCGAGATAGTCAGCTGGGAATCGGGGTCGTGGGCTACGGCTATTGGGGGCCCAATCTCGTTCGCAATTTCTCGATGAATCCGGCCGCCCGCGTTGTCAGCGTGAGCGACCTCGATCCAGGGCGGCTCGGGGCCATAGCACAGCTATACCCCGCGGTGGCAACGACCACGCATTATGACGATCTGCTGAAGGACTCCTCGATCGATGCAATCGCCATCGCTACGCCGGTGCACACGCATTACGAGCTGGCAATGGCGGCGTTGAGAGCTGGCAAGCACGTATTGGTCGAGAAGCCCCTTGCGACGAGCTCAGAGCAGGTGACGCGCCTGATCGACGAAGCGGATCGGCGCGGACTGACTTTCATGGTCGATCACACCTTTCTCTACACGCCGGCGGTTCAGAAGATTCGCGAGCTGTTGCTGAAGAGAGAGCTCGGAGACGTCTATTATTACGATAGCACGCGCTCGAGCCTCGGGTTGTTCCAGAAAGACGTAAATGTGATCTGGGATCTGGCGGTGCACGACATCTCGATCATCCACCATATCCTCGATGAAGAGCCGGTTGCGGTCTCGGCGACGGGCTCGTGCCATGTTGTCGGCTCGCCGGAAAACATGGCCCATATCACCTTGTTCTTTGCCAACGCATGTGTGGCCCACGTCAGCGTCAACTGGCTCTCGCCTGTCAAGGTGCGCCAGACGTTCATTGGCGGCAGCAAGAAGATGATCGTCTATGACGATCTCGAGCCGACCGAAAAGATCAAGATCTATGACAAGGGAATTACGCTCGACAGGCCCCCAGAGAGTGCACATCAATTCCGGATCGGTTATCGCGCCGGCGACATGTGGGCTCCGCATATCTCGCCCAAGGAGGCACTGCAGACCGAGATTGAGCATTTTATCGATTGCGTGCGCACCGGGACGCAGCCGATTTCCAGCGGAATGTCTGGGCTGCGAGTGATCGAGGTGCTTGAGGCTGCTTCGCGATCCATCGCCGAACAGGGCAAACCAGTCGCAATCAGGCAGCTGCCGGGCAGGCTACCGGAGCGGGCTCGGGCCACGGCTTGATGGGCGGTTTGGTCGTGCCTGTTCACCAGCCGCGCCCAGCGACGGAGTCGCGATGAATTCAGTGCAGCGTTCGGTCTTGTTTTCGGCGGTGGACCGCTATGCGGGTCTTGTGCTGTTTTTCGTCTCGACCGCGGTGCTTTCGCGTCTGCTCACGCCGAGCGAGTTTGGGGTCTTTGCGGTAGTCAATGCGCTTACCACCGTCATCGCCTCCGCTTTTCAGGAATTTGGCGGGGCGAATTACCTGATTCAGAAACATGAGCTGTCGCGCGGGACTATTCGCACGGCGTTCACTGTCACGTGGGTGATCTCGCTGGCAGTTGCCCCGATTCTGTTTGCCTCGGCCGACGTCGTATCGCAACTCTTTGGGCAGGACAGCCTGAGGCGAGGTATCCAGGTTTCTGCGCTAAATCTTCTCCTTCTGCCGGTCTCCGGAACGCTAATCGCCTTGTTTCGCCGTGGCATGCAGTTTGGGACGCTCGCGATCTGCAATCTTGCAAGCAACATGGCGGTTGCGCTGGTTTCGATCGGGCTGGCGGTATTGAACTTCAGCTACATGGCTCCGATCTGGGGTGGGGTGGCAGGAAGCATCGTTCTCACCGCCATGCTGCTAATCTCGTATCGGGATTTCGGCGTGCTACGCCTTTCGCTCTCCGAATACCGAGACGTCCTCAGATTCGGTCTGTTCTCCAGCGGTGTCAGCGTCATCAATATCTTCTACAACCTTGCGCCCCAGCTCTTTCTTGCGAAGATTCTCGATTTTACGGCAGTCGGTCTCTATAGCCGCGCGATCAACCTGACCCAGGTATTTGACAGGCTCGTCACGCAGGTGCTGAACCCGATCATCATGCCGGCGATTGTGTCCAGGCGTGCAGCCGGGACGGATCTGAAGGGCGTATATCTGGACGCGGTCCAGCTGCTTTCCGCCGTGCAGTGGCCATTTCTCACGTTCGTGGCGATTATGGCAAAGCCGATCGTTTTGATCTGGCTTGGTGGCGCCTGGCTGGAAGTAGTGCCGTTGGTGCGCATTCTTTGCCTTGCAAATCTGGCGCTGTTCGCCGCGTGTCTGACCTATCCCGTGTTCCTGGCAGTTGGACGCGTGCGCGACGCGCTTGTCTCGTCCTTCATCTCGTTGCCCCCCTCGCTTCTTGCCCTCTTTTGTGCGTCCTTTCTTGGCGTGGAGGCAGTCGCAGCATGCGCGTTGCTGACATTGCCGTTCCAGGCGGCGGTGGCGATATACTATCTCAGTCCGAATCTGGCACTCCGGCCAAGCGAGTTTGGCCGGGCCCTGCTGAAGAGCGGTGTCGTCACGATGGCGACCGCTTCGGGCGTAGCCGCCTGTGCGGTGTTGATCGAGGCAGGAACTCTCAATTTCGTTGTAGGCCTCATATCAGCGTTTGTGGTGGCCGCCTTCTGCTGGTGGTGGGGACTGATCGTGACAGGGCATCCTCTGCTGCAGCACCTTCGTCAAGCGGCAGCGGGTCTCGTCGAGATGGCGCCCAGGCTGCGCCCGTCGCGTTCCGTACTGTAGGGACTTACCTGACTGTGGAAACGGGAAACTGACATGCCAATAAAGGACACCGAGCTTGGTCGCGATGTCCGCATCCTGCACCCGGACCTCGTCAACCTGTATGGTTGCATCGTCGGTGACGAGAGCAGGATCGGAACCTTCGTCGAGATCCAGGCCGGAGCAGAGATAGGTGCGCGTTGCAAGATATCGTCGCACAGCTTCATCTGCGAGGGCGTCACGATCGAGGACGAGGTGTTCGTCGGTCATGGCGTGATGTTCACGAACGACAAATATCCGAAGGCAACGACCGCGGACGGTCGTCCTCAGCAGGCTTCGGACTGGACGCTGCAGCGCACCCGGGTCGGTCGGGGCGCTTCGATCGGCTCGAACGCCACCATCCTGTGCGGGGTGACGATCGGAGCGGGGGCCTCCGTAGGCGCGGGTGCGGTGGTGACGAAGGACGTTCCGGCCGGCGCCATTGTCGCGGGAGTGCCCGCCCGGGTTCTGTCCGCTTCTGAAGCCGCCATTCCGAGCGATCGTGGTCCGTCAGAGGCGCTTCGCAGGCCACTTTAAATGCGATATAATCGAGAATTTAATGCTTGATTAAATATGTAACGCCGATTAATTGTTTTATATAATCCTGATCCAAAACCAAGGTCTCGAATCTTGATACCCTTCCTGGATCTAAAAGCCCAATATAGCCAGATCAAGCCGGAAATCGACGCCGCGGTGGCCAGGGTCATCGGTAGCGGGCACTATGTGCTCGGGCCGGAGGTGACTGCCTTCGAGGGTCGCTTTGCGGATTATTGCCGGACCGCCCATTGCCGCGCGGTGAATACCGGAACTTCGGCGCTCCACCTTGCCTTGCTGGCGGCGGGCGTCGGGCCCGGTGACGAGGTCATCACGGTATCCATGACCTTCGTTGCGACAACCGCGGCCATTCTCTACAGCGGCGCCAGGCCGGTGTTTGTCGACGTTGACCCTGTCACGTGGACGATGGATCCCGGCTTGATCGAAGCTGCGATAACACCTCGAACCAAAGCCATTCTGCCGGTTCATCTCCATGGGCTGATGGCCGACATGGATCCCATCATGGAGATCGCGCGTCGTCACGGCCTGGTCGTCATCGAGGACGCCGCACAAGCGCACGGAGCGGAATACCGCGGACGTCGCGCCGGCTCGATCGGCGATCTCGGATGCTTCAGCTTTTATCCAGGCAAGAACCTGGGGGCGTGCGGCGAGGGCGGGGCCCTCGTCACCGACAGGCCTGAATTCGCGCGCCGCGTGTCCCTGCTGCGCGATTGGGGCCAGGAGGCGAAATACGACCACGTCATCGCCGGATACAACTATCGCATGGACGAAATCCAGGGCGCGATACTGAACGTCAAGCTGGACTACATCGAGCGCTGGACGGAAGCGCGCCGGTCGCTGGCCGAGCGATACGATGCACTGCTGTCTGATCTGCCATTCGCGCGTCCCCGGCCGCCCCGGCACGCCCGTCACGTCTATCACGTCTATGCAGTCAGATTGCAGGGCCGCGATGATGCACTGGCGCGATTGCGTGATGCCGGAATCGGCGCCGGAATTCACTATCCCGTTCCGGTGCATCTGCAGAGAGCCTATGCGGAACTCGGCTATCGCGCCGGTGATTTCCCCGTCACCGAGATGCTTGCGAGCGACTTCCTCTCCCTGCCCATCTATCCGGAGTTGCTGCCGGAGCAGGCGGCCGAAGTTGTCGCCACATTGAGGAGCGCGGTGTGGCCCGGTGTAGCCGACAGCGACCGAGCGGAGCATCCACAAAGCGTCATGACATGGTCCGACAACAGGAGAGCGTCTTGATTGATCTCAAGGGTAAACGCGTTCTGGTCACCGGTGGGGCGGGATTCATCGGCTCCCACATCGTTGATCTGCTCTGCGACGAGGGCTGCATCGAAATCGTTGCCCTCGACAATATGGTCAGAGGCCGGCCTGAAAATCTCCGGCGCGCGCTCGGGCGTGGGCCGGTGAGGCTGGTTCATGGCGACATTCGCGATCGCAAGCTGATGGAAGCATTGGTCAAGGCGGCCGACATCGTGTTCCACCAGGCTGCGCTCCGCATCACGCATTGTGCGGCCGAACCGCGCCTCGCCAAGGAGGTCATGGTGGATGCCACCTACGACCTGCTGGAGCTGTGCATCAAGCACGATATTGAGAAGATCATCGCGGCGTCCTCGGCATCCGTCTATGGCATGGCCGAGGAGTTTCCGACGACCGAGCGGCAGAATCCGTACAACAACCGAACTCTCTATGGCGCCGCCAAGGCGTTCAACGAAGGGCTGCTGCGGGCCTTCAACGATGTAAGCGGCCTCGACTATGTGGCATTCCGGTATTTCAACGTCTACGGCAGCCGGATGGACATCCACGGACGGTACACCGAGGTCCTGATCCGCTGGATGGAGCGGCTCGAAGCCGGATTGCCTCCCATTATCTTTGGTGACGGCCGTCAGTCCATGGATTTCGTCCACGTCCGCGACATCGCGCGGGCCAACATCCTTGCGGCCAGGTCAAAGATCACCGATGAGGTCTTCAACGTTGGAAGCGGCACAGAAACCAGCCTGACGGAGCTGGCTACGGCGCTTGCGACTGTGATGGGACGCCGCGGCCTGACGCCCGAATTCGCCCCGGAACGGTCGGTCAATCCGGTGCCGCGACGGCTGGCATCGACGGGCAAGGCGGAGCGTTTGCTGGGTTTCCGCACTACGGTTTCGCTCGAGCAGGGCCTCGCCGATCTCGTGAAATGGTGGCGATCCGAACGCGAGCTCGCTTCGGATCAGCGGCAGGCGGCGGCATCGTGATCCCGATCGCGACGCCGCTGCTTGCGGACGAAGAGGCTGACGCTGCGCGCGCGGCCGTGCTGTCGGGCTGGGTGTCGCAAGGTCCGCAGGTGGCCGCGTTCGAGCGCGAGTTCGCCGCACTTGTCGGCGCTCCGCACGCCTGCGCCGTCGCGAATTGCACGACCGCCCTGCAGCTCGCCTTGGCGGCATTGGACGTCGGCGCCGGCGACGAAGTGATCACGGTCAGCCACTCCTTTATCGCGACCGCCAACGTCATCCGATACCAGGGCGCCACTCCGGTTTTCATCGATATTGATCCGGAGACATACAACCTGGATTGCGCCCGGCTGGCCGAAGCCATCACCGAGCGCACGCGTGCGATCATCGTGGTTCATCAGATGGGCATGCCGTGTGATATGGCCGCGCTCATGGCCGTGGCGCGGCGCCACGGCATCGCCGTGATCGAGGATGCGGCCTGTGCCGCCGGATCGCAGATCCGGATGAACGACGTATGGGAACCGATCGGCAAGCCGCATGGAGACATTGCCTGCTTTTCCTTTCACCCGCGAAAGGTGATCACGACAGGCGAGGGTGGAATGCTCACCACCGCGGACGCCGAGCTCGATCGCAAGTTCAGGCTGCTGCGCCAGCATGGTATGAGCGTTCCGGATATCGTGCGTCACGGGTCGCAGCGTGTCATTTTCGAGGAATACGTCCTCGTCGGCTACAACTATCGAATGACCGATATGCAGGCTGCGATCGGGCGCAAACAGCTCGAGCGGCTGCCGGAACTGGTGACGCGGCGCCGCTCGGTGGCGGCCAAGTATTCCGAGCTACTCGGCAATCTGGAAGGGCTGCGATTGCCCACGGAAGCGAGTTGGGCCAGATCGAACTGGCAGAGCTATTGCGTGCGTCTCCCAGACCGCCTCGACCAGCGCATCGTCATGCAAAACCTCCTCGACAAGGGAATCGCGAGCCGCCGCGGGATCATGTGCTCGCACCGAGAGCAGCCTTACGCCGAGACGAGGCAACGGCACGACCTTCGTCAATCTGAACTTGCGCAAGACAGGTCGATCTTGCTGCCCCTCTACGCGCAGATGACGGATGCGGACCTGCTGAGCGTTGTCGCGGCGCTGAAAGCCGAGATAGCCAAATGATGAGTGCGGCACATCTATGAGAATCCTGGTCGCAATCGCCAGCTACGGCCATGCAAATGACCGGTACTTGGATCGGGTGATCAATGAATACCGATCCATGAAGTTCGATGTCGACGTGGTGGTTCTCTCAAATATCGAAAAGGCCGTTCCGCCCGCTGTCGAGTGTCTCGTCGGACTCCCAACCAAAGATCCCTGGTCTCTCCCGTTTCTGCACAAGAAGCTGTTCCTCGAGCGGCTCAATTTGTACGATCTGTTCATCTACTCAGAAGACGACATTCTAATAACCGAAGAGAATATCCGCGCGTTTCTGGACGTTGAGTCTGACCTGAACGAAGACGAGATCGCCGGATTCTTGCGGGTTGAATATGGTCCGAATGGTGAGCGCAACTTTCCCGAGGTGCATGGTCATTTCCGCTGGGATTGTGAATCGGTCAGAGTTAGGGGGAGCTATACGCTCGCCCATTTCACGAACGAACACTCAGCCTGCTACATACTAACCCGGCAACAGCTGGCGAAAGCGATTGCTTCAGGCGGCTTCCTGGTAGAACCGCACGAGGGAGAGTACGATCTTCTCTGCAGCGCCGCCACTGACCCGTATACCCAATGCGGGTTCAGAAGACTCATTGCCGTCTCGCACGTAGAGCAATTCTGGGTGCATCATTTGCCGAACAAGTATATCGGCCGTTTTGGTGTCGACCAACACGAACTAGGCTCTCAAATATCGGCGTTGTTGCAGATCGCCTCTCAGGAGCAAAAGCGTTGTTCGCTGCTGAATACCGAGACCAGCTTGTGGCACAAGATGTATTCGAAGGATTACTATGAACCGATCAGAAACGACGTCTTGAGCCTGATCCCCAGGAGTGCCGAACGGATCCTGTCGATCGGGTCAGCTTCCGGCGCTAACGAACTTCGGTTGCTCGAGACCGGAAAACGGGTGGTAGCGGTACCGCTTGATGACGTCATAAGCAGCGAATCGGCCGCACGTGGGCTTCAGGTGGTGTCAGGAGATTTCGATACCGCTCGGGCAAAGATTGGCCCAATGAGATTTGACTGCATCTTGTTTCTCAACGTTTTGCAATTCGTTCATCGTCCTGAGCATTTGCTAAGACTGTTTGCCGATGCTCTCTCGCCAGGAGGGGCAATCCTCATTACGGCACCGAACAGGCCGTATGTCCGTTATCGGTGGCGGCGGAAGGGCGGCAGTGGGCTGCGCCATGGTCGGCTTAGCTTTGAAACGACGAGAATTCACAATACATCGACCTCGGTAATCCGACGCTGGTGTGCCGAGTCGGGACTCTCGATGGAGAGGACATCGAAAGTCGCTTCGACCCGAGCCAACGGATCCAAGCAAAATCGTTTGTTCTCCCTTTTTGCCGCGGATGTCGTCGCTCTGGCAAAGAGAGTGGATGATCCGAATGAACGCAGAGGTTCGACGAGAAACGGTGGAAACGCGGGCGAGCCGCTATGACAAATCGAAGAGACGGTCGCGCTTGTGACTCGGAACGTACCGAATACTACAGGCATTCACGCGAAGAAATTAGATCGCTCTTGCCAGATGGAGCATCGAGGATCTTGGAGGTCGGGCCGGGCGGCGGTTACACGCTGCGTTGGCTGAGATCGATCTATCCGAACGTCACGACCGTGGGGGTCGAGGTCAACCGCGAGCTGAAGGAAGAGTTGGAGGAAAACGCGGATATCGCCGTTATCGGCAATATCGATGATTGTGCATCCGACCTGGGCCAGTTCGACCTCGTCTTACTTCTTGATGTACTAGAGCACCTGCCGGATCCCGGGAGGACACTTCGATCGATCAGCGGGCTTCTAACGGAGGGCGGCCGCATCATCGTTTCGGTGCCGAACGTCGCGCATTTGAGTGTAGCGCTGCCGCTGCTCTTCCGGCGGAAATTTACATATCGGGATTCCGGGATTCTTGACCGTACGCATTTGAGGTTCTTTGTCGAAGGAACGGCCGTCGAACTTCTGAACGATGCTGATCTGATTGTCACAGATGGTTTGCTTGCGGGCATCGAAGGACCAAAATCGAAGCTGATTGACTGTCTCTCACTCGGAGTCCTTCGTCACCACCTGGTCAAGCAATATATCATGGCCGGGCAACGACGCGGCGATGCCCCGGCACAACCCAAGATCGGTTGGAGGAGAGCAGACCACGTGCGCGCAACGGAGGGACGCCGGTGAGCTCCATAGATGTCATCATCCCCTGCTATCGGTATGGGCATTTTCTAAGAGATTGCGTCCAAACTGTTCTGACGCAATCCGGGGTGACGTCGCGCGTGCTGATTATCGACGACGCGTCACCAGACAACACGGCTGAAGTTGCGCAAGAGTTGGCTCGCGAGGACTCGCGGGTCAACGTTCTCAAACACGCATCCAATCGGGGGCACATCGCAACGTTCAACGAAGGAATCGCCTGGGCGGCGGCCGACTACATGGTGCTGCTTTCTGCGGATGACTGTCTGTTGCCTGGTGCCCTCGCGAGATCAGCCCGCCTGATGGATGATCACCCGTCTGTCGGTCTCGTTTTTGGTCGAGCGATCGTACAACAGGATGATCGAAGGGAAGACGTCGCTGCTCCCCCAGGTTTGGGGCGGGGAACACGGATATTATCCGGACTTGAGTTCATCCATCTCAGCCGTGCCAAGAACATCGTGCTCGCGCCTACAGTCATGGTTCGGACGAGCCTACAGAAAAAGGTAGGCGGATATTCAGCGCAACTGACGCACAGTGGGGACATGGGCATGTGGTTGCGATTTGCAGCGTACGCCGAGGTCGGATTTATTGACCAGGCTCAGGCTATTTATCGACGGCATACGGCCAACATGTCAACGACGTACTCGCCGGAGCAGGATCTCGCGCAACGAAAGGAGGCATTTGAAGTCTTCCTTAGCAGTTGCGCTCCCGTGCTTGCAAACGTTGATGAGCTTCGGACCTGGTTCGTCCACGAACTGGCGCTTGACGCGGTGAAAAGTGCGAGCCGTGCCTTCAACGAAGGCGCAACGGGACTTTCCGATCGGCTTTGTGACGCTGCATTGAAAATCGACCCAAAGGTCGAAGGAACGCCGTCGTGGTTGGCTCTGGCTTGCAAACGGCGTTTGGGCCGTCGTGCGTGGCGGCTTCTGCGGCCGGCCGCCGATCGGGTACGGCAGATGATCGTGCGGTAGTTGGTAAAGCCCGCTCGGCCCTTGTGCTGGCGGACGCGCTGCGAGCGCAGTTCTCTCCGATTTGACGGAAGCTTGCGGGCATAGCCCGTCACGAGGGGCCGTCGCGCCTCATTCAGGCGCGCTTATGGTCGCGCGTGAAGTAGGGAAATGTCAGAGGTCATCAACGGCATCGGCTCGTCCGCGAGCATCCGGTATTCGGTCATAGATGCCTCGCGAAGAGACGCGCGAATCCCCAGACAAAGACCCCAGAATATCCAAAGAAAGTGCCAATAATGAACGGTCAGGCCGGTGAGCATCGTCAGTACGAGCGCGGTCGTAAATCCCCAATGTAGCGGATCGCTAGCGACCTTGCTGGCGTTTCGCCTGGCCGGCAGAATAGCTGCAATGTTGGTGAGGACCACTAGCACAATCATGGGAATGCCGAAGCGCAACGCCAGCTGCAGCCACACGCAATCGACGGTGTAGTCTAATATTTCGTTGTGCAATGGGTTAAAGGCAAATCCGGTCCATGGTTCTTGGTCAATTTTCATTAGAGCCAGATCCCAGATCATCAACCTGAAGTAACCTGATACTGGATCGAGTGTCAGATGGGAGATGATCCAGCCGATCGGATGATTGGCAACGAAGAAGATCGCCAGTATGCCCACCCCAACGGCAAACCAGAACACGCTCCAGCGCCATGAATAATTCCTCATGAAGCATTCGTATGTGAAGGCCACTATGCCAACGATGAACGACAGCAAAGGTGCAGAGGACATTGATAATATGCATCCAAGAAGGCACACCCCCACCCACAATGTTCGCTTTGCACGGTTCTGCTCGTAAGACATCAGCAATGCGCCGGTCAGCGTGCAAAACGTGCCGAATAGGATGGGGTGGTCAAAAGTGGATGCAGTCCTCAGCAGGTCCGCGCGAAAATCAGGCTGTAGCAGGGGGGCGCTGTGGAAAATTCCGGCCAGAGTTGTGTGCACCATAAGTCTTCCGGTGATGCTGTCTGCGAGCGCCAGGAGCACGACGACGATCAGGAATTTCTTTAGCACTTGAATGAATGTGGAAACGGCGGGTCCGAAAAACAGCCCTCGGGCTACAAAGTATCCTCCGACGTACTCCAGGCACACTGCCACCGCAGATGACACGCTGCCGTCGCCTCCGACATGAGCCGCAGCCCCGACCATCCAGATGCCGGTTAAGGCCGCCAGATAGTCACTTGCTATGAAATGACGATCAGCCTTTGTAAGTTTAAAAAGGGCCGGGATGAGCAGTATCAAGACGGCGATCCTGCCGACCGTGAGTTTGGCGCCAGCCGCATCGACGGCAACGAGACCTCCAGGAAGCAGGATTGCCAGGAGGGCAATGTAACAAGCGATGGCGCCTTTATTTCGAGGCTTCGGCCGCAGTTGTTCGCGATTGACAGGTGCCGAATAGGATAGCGTTGACTTCATTGCTCTCGCGTCCAAGGTTCTGGATAAGCTGCCATCAGGATGCAACGGCCTGTTCGAGAACTTGCGCGTACCGCTGGATACACGCCTCTGTGTTGAAGCGGACCTTCGCCTCACTTGCGAGAGCCGCGCGAGAAGCCGTCCAATACTCGCGATTTTCGATGATCGAAGTCATCGCTGAGACAAGGGCGGCTCTGTTGCGCTGAGGCCGGAATCTCTCACGCGCAACTCTATCCCATGTTACGGTTTCGGGATTTTCCAGGGGATTGGGCACGAGGTGGCCATGTCTTCCTTCCAGACCAATTTGCTCGCGGGCCCCCCCGACATCGCTCATCACAACGGGGAGGCCTGCGCAAAGAGCCTCCATTGGGGCGAGGGGCCATCCCTCAAAGAAGGAGTTGAGAACGAAGCAATCGGCCGCTGAGAGCAGTGCGGACGGGTTGGAAAGATTGTCGCGAATATGGATTCGATGGCGCTCGGGGATCTTTCTGTGAAGGAGCTGGAGCTGCTTCATATAGACGGGATCATCCGCGCGACCCGCCAGGACAAGATGCGCATGCGGGAACAATTTTGCGACCTCCGCAAAGGCGACCAGCAGGCCGTAGGCGTTCTTCTGCATGACGTGACGGGCCAGCGACACGAACAGAAACTCATCTTGAAGACCCAGCCACTTCCTTGCCGCGGTTCGGTCAGTCATCTGCCGATGGGTAGAGTTGAAACCGTTGGGTATCGTGTGAATCGCATCGGCGCTGAACGCCGGGTTGCCACGCAAGTATTGCCGTCGTACCAGGTCGCTTACGGCAATCAGAAAGCGAATATTGCGACTTCTCGGTTCCTCTGCTTGCCAATTGGTCCCTATCGGGGTCGGAGCGGCGTGCAACGTCTCGACCACCGGTATTCCCAGCTCGTGGGCCGCCTGGAGCAGCCAGTCTGGAGGTGCATGAGCGCTGATAACGTCAGGCCGTTGTTCCCTGAGCCACCCGGGGCTTTCAGATGGGGATTTATGGATGACCTCAATCCCCTCTTCTTGCAGCGCGCGCATGAGGCGCCCTCCGGTCGCAGCCGGCTCCGTTACCATGACCGTGGATCTGATGCCGCTGTCGGGCAGCCGCCGAGCAAGAAATGCCACGAACTCATCAATACCGCCGGCGTCCAAGACGCTCGTCGAAATCAAGCAGGATAGGCGTCGGTCAGGTCGGTTTGGCCGATCAATACGTGAGGGGAGGCACGTGGCGGCCTGGTTCAAGTCAATTGCGTGACGGGCGCTGTTCGAAATCATTCCCTCGCGGACGATCAGCGGCGAATTCCAACCTTCGACAGGTGCAGGACCCCCCTGAAGACGCGAGAGCATGCTGAGTCCTGCTTGCCTCAGGACGCGAGGAATGAGCCAGGAGCGGCGCTGTGCCCAGAGAGCGGTCGTGACCACGGGGGAAAAGCGGGATGCCGAAAATTGCCTCACAATTGGCTCCTGGACCGGGAAAATCCTGCCTCGCCATTTAAAATAGCGTCCGTCGATTTATAGCAAGTATTAAATATTTAATAAATCGACTTTTGGCCGTGCCGCTGGCCGATGAATAAACATGAACAACAGACCTATCGTGACAAAGCTCGCCGGCTGATGCGGAAGCACCTCTCGCGGCAAGCGCCTCGTCAATCGAAGGAGATTTCAGGCCGACCTGTTCTGCCGTTTATTCCATGCCACAAGCCGGCGATCGTCAGCCTGGCAGCCGCCGGAGCACCGAGCAGAAGGTATCTCAGTGCGTACAACATCCAAATCGCGGAGTGGAAGATCCAGCGCCACCCGGCCCGACGCCGAGAATAGAGGATACCGTTCCGGGCGGACAGGTAGACCGACAAATGGGACTGGTCTCTTGGATCGACAGCCGATCCTATGGTCGTGCCTCCCACGTGACGTATCAGCGCCCCTTCAGCGACCCCGATCCGGTGGCTGGCCCGCCGCCGGC
This sequence comes from Bradyrhizobium diazoefficiens, assembly GCF_016616235.1. Lineage (NCBI taxonomy): Bacteria > Pseudomonadati > Pseudomonadota > Alphaproteobacteria > Hyphomicrobiales > Nitrobacteraceae > Bradyrhizobium > Bradyrhizobium diazoefficiens. The sequence continues at coordinate 5,151,605 of NZ_CP067100.1, read as the reverse complement.
CCCAGTCAAGGTCCTCCATATAGAGGAAGTAATCGTCCATCATTAACCCTACATCAGCGATGAAGTCTCTCGTTACCAGCACACAAGCGCCGCTAATCGCATCGATCCTTTCAACCATTTCCGGTGTAAGGCGACGCCCCGCAGGCGAGTTTCGGCCGACGGCTGTCACGCGCCCTGTCAGAGTGGACCATCGAAGCCCATAATTGGCGACCTTGTTCGGGGAATCGTCGAATACCAGAACCCCGCCAACCATTCCGTATCCTTCGGCGGCTTTGGCCACCAACTGTGAGAGGCACGTCTCAACGACCTCGGTGTCCGGATTGAGAACGAGCGCAGCGTGCCATCCGGGTTGGACGAGCAATTTCTCGAGCCATGCGTTAACTCCGCCGCCGTAGCCGAGATTATCAATTGCGAGCGCCACCCTGACCAAATTGGAGCGAGATCGGAATCGACATTTCGCCACGCGGGCCAGTCGCCCTCCCGGTCGGTCCAGTTGATGCGAACAATCTTCGATTTGCTGCAATGTGCCGCGTTCGTCTGCAATGACCTTCATCAAAGACACATAAGCTTCCGGTCCGCCATTCTCACAGATGAAAACATCAAAATTCTCGAAGTCGGACCGGGCAAGTGACGTCAAGCAGCGATCCACGTCGCCAGGGTTTCCGTACGATACGATGAGGACCGCTATCCTTGTGGCGTCGGGCCCGGTATTTGACATCGCTCCCTCGCTCGGATGATGACGGCCGTCGCAAACCTCGACGTGGCCCGTCATGGGTCGAATTGCGGCCCCTGCGCCGCCGGCCACGTTAAATAACTTAATAAATTAAATCCTTTTGGCAATCAATATAATGTTGAAGTGATTAAAGTGACGATTTATAATCACCTGGAGATTGCGCGTCATACGGAACTGGCGATTGATTGAAGTGTCACAGGCCATTGAACATAGCGGGTACGAGAAGGCTGCGTCGAGCAGCTTCCGGCTGGCACGATTTTCGATCTTTCTCGATCTAGTGAACTCGATCCCCAGGACCGAGCGTCCGTTGCGTATTCTCGATATTGGCGGAGTCGAAGCCTATTGGTCGGACAAGCGGCACCTGATGGCCCGACCGACGGAGATAACGCTACTCAATCTGGATGGGGGCGGGCCGCCGAAGGCGGGCTTCACATTTTGCCAGGGCAACGCCTGCCATATGCCGGAATTCCCGGACGACAGCTTTGACGTGATCCATTCGAATTCGGTCATTGAGCACGTCGGTCAATGGTCGAGCATGATGGCCATGGCAAACGAGATCCGGCGCATCGCTCCCAATTATTTTGTGCAAACGCCGTACTACTGGTTTCCGATCGAGCCGCACGCGAGAACGCCATTTCTGCATTGGCTTCCCGAGTCGCTGAAGTTCCGGCTTGTGATGGCTCGGAAGTGTGGTCCTTACTGGTCCAAAGCTGCGACCGTCGACGAGGCGATGAAGACGATACAAAGCTCGTCCCTGCTGGACAGGCGCATGTTCGGCGCATTGTTCCCCGACGCGTCGATCATCCCCGAGAAAATCCTCGGCGTAACCAAATCTCTGATGGCTGTACGAAAGCGCTCTTGACTTGTGAGGGAGCGCAAAAGAGCGGTCATCCTCATCCTGGAGAGGGGCCGCGCTTGGCGCAAGAGAACTTGAACAGCGCCGCGGGGTCTGATGGTCGCTTAGAATGAAATCCTTGCTCTATTTGGTGGCGGCGCTGGTGATGGTCGCATCTTCCGATGAAGATGACGTCCGCGTCGCGCAAGAGAGGAGCGGCAAGGGTGAGTGCACGGCCAACCGCTGCGATGCCAGCGACCAAAGGACTTCACCTGCAGCACCTCAGTATCCGGAATTGCTAAGACGCTATGCCGTGCGGCCGGGCTGGAGCGTCGCCGGCGTCGATTATGCGGTCGGGGCGGCATCGACATCGCTCAAGGATCCGGCATCGATCTCGATGGCGGGCGTTTCGATAGACACGTCGAGCCGCACGGTCGCGATCAGCGGAAACAACCTCACGCTCGATGGGTATGACTTCTCGCTTCACGGCGGATATCAGGTGACCGTCGCAGGAGCGAATGCGACGATCTCGAACAGCAATTTTGCGATTGGCGCCAACCAGGGATCATATTTGATTTACGGGAGCTCGGCGGCGTCCAATCTGACCATCGCGTATAATACCTTTGACGGCAGCGCCATCGGTAACGCGACATCGTTCATCGGCTTCGCCGGTTCGGGCCAGGTCACGATGGAGTACAACTGGTTCAGGAAGTTTCCGCAGCACGTCGTCGAATTCACGCAGGCAAACGGCAGCCCGAGCTTCTCCGTCGTCTACAAATATAATCTAGTCGAGCAGGGGGCGATCCAAGACGGCGCCCATCTGAACTTCCTGCAGTTCGGCGGCGGTACCGCGAGCTCGGTGGATGTCGAGTTCAACACCACCTATCAGACCCCGCAGGCGTCGGGAGGCGAAGGCTTCCAGTTCTACAGCAATACGCAGGGCGGAGTGATCCAGAATGCCACCATGGCATACAACACGATGATCGCGGCCGGCGGATCCGCCGGGTCAGCGATGTCGTATATGGTTCATGCCGATTCCTATAACGACGACAGTTCTGCCCACAGTGGCAGCGTGCATGACAACTTCTTTGATCTGCAGGCGGCGTGGGGGGCGTTCTACTCCGCTCCGAGCGGCTGGTCGTTCTCCAACAATATGGATATGCGCACCGGTCAGGTGGTCAATTCGAACAATGCGAGATCAGCCGCTAAATTAAATAAGGCATCGCGACCGCGGCCAGCTTCTCGCTGATGGTTCGTTTTGCGTGTCTCCGGCAACGACTGCCGAATCCGGTCCGTTTCAAAGTCGCGGCATAGGTTGCACTGCATCCCGCGAGACGAACTTACAGGGTGCTTTTCCGGCTCTTTTTTGGGCCGCCTCGATCCCGGTCGAGCCGGTGCATTGGATCAGCGCCCAATGGTGCGCCTTCCGCCTGTTGTAAGGCCTCTTCTGTCAGCTGCGACATTGTGCGCCAGATGCGAGCTGGTTCGGCTGCCATCATTTCGCTGGGCATAACTAAATTCAGATTCTTTCGCGCGCAGCTTTCGTCAATTTCCGTCCCATGCGAATTCGTAAAACTAACGTCTTGTACTTGAACGCGAATGATCGGAATGGTCGATGTGGAATAGATAATCAAATCCTACCCCAGTATGTTTATATTTTCCGGTGGATAAGTATGAAAGCGGAGTCACTGCTTTAGACCGCTGAATTACCTTTGCTGAGTCGTGTTGTTGTCCAAAAAAAGCCTTCGGTGATGAGCCATACCGATGCCGCCTTGCATCCGGGCTTGGCTCTACATGACCTGCAATCGCTGCGTGACTTCAAATGGGGTTATTTGAGCGCGCAGTGCGTGGCAGGTCAGATTAAACTCGAATAGGGGACCTTCCTTAATGGCAACTTCGCAACTTCCGAACCTGCTTGACGGCTATTCAACCCGGCCGAGCTGGAATGTGGCCGGCGTCGATTATGCAGTCGGGGCGACGTCGACATCGCTCAAGGATCCGGCATCGATCTCGATGGCGGGCGTTTCGGTAGACACGTCGAGCCGCACGGTCACGATCAGCGGAAACAACCTCACGCTCGATGGGTATGACTTCTCGCTCCACGGCGGATATCAGGTGACCGTCGCAGGAGCGAATGCGACGATCTCGAACAGCAATTTTGCGATTGGCACCAACCAGGGATCATATCTGGTCTACGGAACTTCGGGTGCGTCCAATCTGACCCTCTCGCATAATACCTTTGACGGCAGCGACATCGGTAACGCGACATCGTTCATCGGCTTCGCCGGTTCGGGCCAGGTCAAGATGGAGTACAACTGGTTCAAGGAATTTCCGCAGCACGTCGTCGAATTCACGCAGGCAAACGGCAGCCCGAGCTTCTCCGTCGTCTACAAATATAATCTAGTCGAGCAGGGGGCGATCCAAGACGGCGCCCATCTGAACTTCCTGCAGTTCGGCGGCGGTACCGCGAGCTCGGTGGATGTCGAGTTCAACACCACCTATCAGACCCCGCAGGCGTCGGGAGGCGAAGGCTTCCAGTTCTACAGCAATACGCAGGGCGGAGTGATCCAGAATGCCACCATGGCATACAACACGATGATCGCGGCCGGCGGATCCGCCGGGTCAGCGATGTCGTATATGGTTCATGCCAATTCCTATAACGACGACAGTTCTGCCCACAGTGGCAGCGTGCATGACAACTTCTTTGATCTGCAGGCGGCGTGGGGGGCGTTCTACTCCGCTCCGAGCGGCTGGTCGTTCTCCAATAATATGGATATGCGCACCGGTCAGGTGGTCAATTCGAACAATACCGCATCGGCGCCGACATCTGCTCCAGTGGTGGTGCCGGCAGGAGCCGATGGCTCTTCGGGCAGCCCGTCGTCTGGTTCCGGTTCGAGCGGCGGTTCTACTCTGCCGGCCGCTCCCGTCATCGCGTCGTTCTCGACCGACAGCGGCACCGCTGGCGACAAGATCACCAACGACAATACCATCGAGCTCAAGGGTTCGGCTGCCGCCGGCAGCACGGTCAAGGTCTACGATGGTACGACCCAGATCGGTTCGACCACTGCAGACTCGAGCGGCGCCTGGGACTACATCACAAAGGTCCTGACTGACGCCAAGCATACGCTCACCGCAACGGCGACCAACTCGGCGGGGCAGACCGGCGCGGCGTCGTCTGCGTTGGCAGTCACCGTCGACACCCAAGCGCCAGTCGCGCCGACCGTTGCCAGCCATACGGTGAACAGCGCCAATCAGGTGGTGATGTCGGGCAAGGCGGAAGCGAGCAGCGTCGTGAAGGTGTTCGACGGCACGACCCAGATCGGGACCGCGACCGCCGACAGCAGCGGCGTGTGGGGCTATACCACCAGCGCCCTTGCGGCCGGCTCGCACAGCCTCACCGCGAAGGCAACGGACGTGGCGGGGAACACCGGCACGGCGTCCACCGCGTTCGCGGCCAGCATCAGCGGCTCGACGGCTCCGAGCGCACCGACCTCGCCGACGTCACCATCGCCGCCGACCTCGCCGACGTCTCCGACTGCCGGTACGGTAGTCGAGTCGGCTGGTGCGACAACTCTCGTTCAGAGCGGTGGCAAATATTACCTCAACGGCAGCACCGGATCGGGCCCCACGCTGAAGGATAACGGTGTGGAGTTTGTGAACGGGTCGGATGGCACCTGGACACCCATAGCCGCGGAGAAGACGGCGACGGGCTATGAGGTTGCCTGGAAGGAGACCAGCACCGGTCAATACACGGCCTGGAACACCGACAACAACGGCAACTACGTTTCCCATGTCGACACTCTGACCGGGTCAACGTGGGGCGGCTCCGTGTCGGGTACGGACTCCGGCCTGAAATCGCTGGAGACGACCTTCCATCAGGATCTGAACGGTGACGGTCAGATCGGTACTTCCACTGCAACCACACCGACGTCGCCTGCGCCGACCACTGGCAAGGTCGTCGAGTCGGCTGGTGCGACAAGCCTCGTTGAGAGCGGTGGCAAGTACTACCTCAACGACAGCACCGGATCGGGCCCCTCGCTGAAGGACAACGGCGTGGAGTTTGTGAACGGCTCAGATGGCACCTGGACTCCCATCGGCGTGGAAAAGACGGCGACGGGCTATCAGGTTGCCTGGAAGGAGGCGAGCACGGGTCAGTACACGGCCTGGAACGTCGACAGCAACGGCAACTACGTCTCCCATATCAGCTCCCTGACCGGCTCCACGTCGGGCGGCTCCGTGTCGGGTACGGACTCCGGACTTAAGTCACTCGAGACCGGCTTCCATCAGGATCTGAACGGTGACGGGCAGACCGGTACTTCCACCGCAGCTACGTCGTCCACTGCAACCAGCAGCACCGCTGCTGCTGCGGGCAGTACGTTCGTCGCCTCGGCAGGCAATACGACCCTAAAGAGCACTTCAGGCGATGACACCTTCGTTGGCAGCAGCCAAGCCGACACTTTCGTGTTTGGCGCGAACTTCGGCAACGACGTCGTCAAGGGTTTCGTTGCCCGCGGTCCTGCGCACGACACGATCGAGTTCAGCAAAAGTGTGTTCGACAGTTTTGCGAGCGTTCTCTCCCACGCGACCCAATCGGGTACCGACGTCGTGATCGCGACGGGGAGCGATACGCTCACGCTGAAGAACGCCAAGCTCGGCGCGTTGACCAGCAACGACTTCCACTTCGCGTAGGGGACGGGTCAACCACACGGACTAGTACTCAACAACTGCCTCGGGGGATCTCTTGGGGGATCCCCCGACACAGGCATGATTCAAGGGCGGGTGCCATGACTGACGTTGGACGGCGGGGGGTGATCCCTCTGCCTGCGAATCTTTATCGAATCCCACTTATGCATTTGTCAGGACTATTGTCGGCCGGACGACAGTGGGCGGGTGACGCCGAACTGCGGACGCCGCGACTGATCGGCTGGGCAAGGCTCGCGGTCGAAGCCCTTCGGCAACGGATGTTCGCTGGTCGCCCCCGGCCAGTGGATCACTATGAAGAGTCGCAGTCGGAGTTGTCGGCTTTCCTGCGATCTTGCCGCCGGATTTTCTGGGCACTCGCGGCCTTCAGCGGGATGAGCAATCTGCTCATGCTCACCGGCTCGTTTTTCATGTTACAAGTCTATGATCGGGTGCTGCCCGGACGCAGCATACCGACGCTGGTCGCCTTGATGGTTCTGGCCACGGTGCTTTACCTGTTCCAGGGCGGGCTCGACCTCGTCAGGAGCAGGATCAGCGCCCGGGTCGGCCGGTACCTTGATGAAAGTCTGGGCGTTCGCATCTTTGACGCGCTTGTTCGCTTGCCTTTGAAGACCAGAGCGGATGGCGATGGCCTGCAGCCGGTGCGGGACCTCGATCAGGTCCGCAGCTTCCTGTCGAGCGGAGGGCCGACGGCGCTCTTCGATCTGCCCTGGATGCCGATCTATCTTGGCGTCTGCTTCCTCTTTCACTTCTGGATTGGCGTCACTGCGCTGGTCGGCGCGCTGGTGCTGGTCGGCGTTACGATGCTCACGGAAACGCACACCCGAGGGCCGGCAAAGGCGAGCTCGCGTCTCGCCGTTTCGCGAACTGCCCTCGCGCTCGAGGGACGGCGCAATGCCGAGGTTCTGCAGGCCATGGGCATGCGGCACCAGGCGGCCTTGCGTTGGCGAGATGTCAACGCGAAATACCTCGCGGCCCATGAGCGAGCCAGCGATGTCGCAAACGGACTCGGTGGTGCTTCCAAGATTTTCCGGGCGATCTTGCAATCGCTGGTTCTTGCCGTTGGCGCCGTCCTCGTCATCAACCAGGAATCGACGGCCGGCATCATCATTGCCGGATCGATCCTCACCGCGCGGGCCCTGGCGCCCGTCGAAATGGCCATTGCGAATTGGAAGGGATTCGTCGCCGCGCGACAATCGGGACAACGGCTCGATCACTTGCTGAAGCTTCTGCCTCACGAGGAGGAGCGGTTGGCATTGCCTGCGCCTGTTGAAACCCTCACCGCCGAGAACCTCTATATCGGTGCGCCGAACGCCGAAAGGCCGACGCTCAGCGAAGTGTCGTTCCAGCTGCGGAGCGGGCAGGCGGTTGGAATCATTGGTCCGAGCGGATCCGGCAAGTCGACGCTGGCGCGCGCGCTGGTGGGAGTGTGGCCGTGCATTCGAGGCCGGATCCGGCTCGACAATGCCGCCCTTGATCACTGGTCTTCGGACGCTCTCGGCAAGCATATCGGTTATCTGCCCCAGGACGTCGAATTGTTCGACGGCAGCATTGCGATGAACATTGCACGATTCGACCCGCACGCTACCGCCGCCGCTGTTCTGGAAGCCTCGCATGCCGCAGGTGCGCATGACCTCGTCCTCTCCCTTCCGGACGGCTACAGCACGAAGATCGGCGAGGGAGGGTTGGCGCTGTCGGCGGGTCAGCGGCAGCGTATCGGGCTTGCGCGCGCCTTTTACGGCAAGCCCTTCCTGGTCGTGCTTGATGAACCCTCTTCCAATCTCGATGCCGAGGGCGAGGAGGCCTTGACCGAGGCGATCCTGAACGTGCGGCGCCGCGGTGGGATTGTCGCCGTTGTCGCGCATCGGCCGAAGGCGCTGGAAGGCGTGGACCATGTCTTGTGCCTCGGAGAAGGCAGGGTCCAGTCCTTCGGCAAGAGAGAGGAGGTTCTCAAGCGCGTGTTGCGGAATCCGGTACCGCTCAAGGTCGTTGCGGAAGCTCATGGAGGCGGCCGATGAACGGTCAGGTGGCGCCGGCGTTGCAGTCCATTCAGCGTTACATGATCGTGGGAATGATCATGTTCGCCCTGGTGACCTTTGGGGTCGGCGGTTGGGCGACAACGACTCAATTGTCGGGCGCAGTGATCGCCCAAGGCGTAGTCGTGGTGGATTCGAGCGTCAAGAAGGTCCAGCACGCCACTGGCGGGATCGTGGGAGAGTTGCGCGTTCGGCAAGGCGACCGGGTCAATGCAGGGGACGTTTTGATCCGCCTCGACGAGACCCAGACGCTCGCCAATGCGACGATCGTCACCAACAGCATTGATGAGCTGTTCGCGCGGCAGGCTCGACTGGAGGCCGAGCGCGATGGCGCCGAGCAGGTCGTGTTTCCCAAGGTGCTGCTCGATCGGGCCAAGGATAGCAACTCCGAGGCTAATCGTGCAATCACCGCGGAGCGGAAGCTGTTCGATCTGCGTCGTCAGGCGAGGAACGGCCAAAAAGCGCAGTTGCAGGAGAAGAGCGCGCAGCTGGAGAACGAGATCAAGGGCTACACCGGCCAGACCGAAGCCAAGCAGAAGGAAGTCGAATTCATCCGCCAGGAGCTGGAGGGCGTGCGCAGCCTCTGGCAGAAGAATCTGGTGCCGATCACGCGGCTCAATGCCCTTGAGCGCGACTCCGCCCGCATCGAAGGCGAGCGGAGCCAGCTCGCGGGAATGATTGCTCAGTCGAAGGGCAAGATCTCGGAAATCGGACTCCAGAGCATTCAAATCGACCAGGACCTGCGGACGGAAGTCGGCAAGGACCTGATCGAGACGCGTTCGAAACTCTCCGAACTGGGCGAGCGCAAGACTGCGGCGGTCGACCAATTGAATCGGATCGAGATCCGGGCGCCCCAATCCGGCCGCGTCCACGAGCTCAGCGTCCACACCGTTGGGGGTGTGATCTCTCCCGGCGAGCAGATCATGCTGATCGTGCCGGATGCAGACTCGCTTGCGGTCGAGGTCAAGATCGCACCGCGCGATATCGACCAGGTCTATGTGGGGCAGATCGCGACAATGCGGTTCGCAGCGTTTAACCAGAAGACCACGCCCGAAATCGACGGGGAGGTCAGCATGGTCTCGGCAGACATTACCCAGGACCAGCGCGCTGGCACGAGCTACTACACGGGCCGCGTCCTGCTGAAGCCGGCGGAGCTGGCGAAACTCGGGTCGGCCAAGCTGCTGCCCGGCATGCCGGTCGAGGTCTTCATCAGGACGGCAGGCCGGACCGCGCTGTCCTACCTGCTCAAGCCGCTGCAGGATCAGGCGGGCCGCGCGTTCAAGGAGCGCTGAGTCTTCGCGGAAGAAAGCAGCCACGACCGCATGCATTCGGCGCCGGCGCCCTATCTCTGGGCGCTGGCGTTGCGGCCAGCCTCTGAAAGCAGGGCTGGGCGGCCGGACGCATCGGCAGCGGGTGTGCCCGGCCGCCGCGAGCGCATCACGCGCCGGAACGGAGTCTGTGGTCTGGTTTGAACGCCCCACCGCAGCGCTCTGGTGATGATAGGTCGCCGCAGGAGATTTCGTGGGGGGAACGCGAACGTAGCGAGGTCGCCCCACCTCCTGATCAGCCGCAGCAGATCGCGCGGCTTCCGGCGAAGCGACCGTAACGGATGCTTGTTGCCCATGGGCGAGACCACCGATCGCTCGAACGAGCGTCCGCTCAGAACATCCATTCGCCTGGCGTACAGGGTCATCGCGGCTACGAAGGCAAGTATCGTAACTTCAGCCCCCAGAATGACGAGCAACTCATCCTGCATGTGAAATCCGTCCTGCCCGACAAGCGCAATTTGAAGATTGGGCCTCGGTGAATAATTCAATCAACAATCAAAATTATATGTGGCGTTAAGAAGTTGGTTGGCACGCTGATACGCACATGTCCGGCCTTTTCATCGGTACGTCCGAGAGGATCGGAACTTTTCGCTTCATTTCAGTCTCCCCCATTCTTCCTATCGGCCGGCCGCGGCATCCGACGGCTGTCTGCGTGCGACATCTGCGCTGATTTAATGTTCCATTATTATTGCAAGTTAATTTTAATTAGTATTAAATAATATAATGCAGGCGGTTGATCATCCCCACGACCGGGCGGCCGCGCTGAGCAGTGAATCCGGGCCCTGGTTTGGCGTTCGCAGGAGGATCGGCACATGCAGCGAACCTCGGGATCAGTCGTCGCGGCAGCTCTGGCTGTCATGATCGGAGGCGTTCAGTGGGCGGGTGCGGCATTGCTGACCGCACCAGGGACTCCGCAAGCGGCTCTTGCGCATATCGAGCGGGGACGCCCGACGCTTGCGCCCTTCAGCTATACGATGTTTTGCGTGCGCTATGAGGCCGAATGCCGCCCCCGGCGCGCCTTCCGCGGCGGGCCGGTCCGGTTGACGAAGGAACGATGGGCAGAGCTGAAAGCGGTCAATCGCGTCGTGAACCGCGCCATTGCTCCGCAGCCCAATGAACTCGGCCTCGCCGGTGAGCAATGGATCGTCAACCCCGATCGCGGCGATTGCAACGACTATGCAGTGAGCAAGCGTCATGAGCTGCTGCAACGCGGGTGGCCCGCGCGGGCCCTGCTATTGAGCGAGGTGGTCACCGGTTCTGGAGACCATCACCTTGTGCTGGTGGTGCGCGCCAGGACCGGCGATCTGGTGCTCGATAATCTGGCGCCCGAGATCAAGTCCTGGTCGCAAGTGCCATATGGCTGGGTCCGGATGCAGATGCCGAGCGACAGCCGGCTGTGGGCGACGATCGGCCGCCCGGGAGCATGACTCCTGTCATGTGGCCGGAATCATGCTGAGCTGCGCTGGCGGGACGACCTGTCACAATCATGCCAGCGCGCTGAGGGCATCGGCTCTGTCGTGCCCCACTGACGATACAAGTCACAAGTGGGGCTCCTTCTCGCGGCGCACCCGCCGTCATGACGCCGCGAGGCCCACGTTGCCGGCGGCCGAAGGGTCCACCCAACGCCGGATCGTGCCATCATATATATCGGCACCATAGAGCCAGCCGTCGGGGCCCTTCTGCAAGTCCACAATGCCCGATACGTTGTCAACCAACTGAACGCTTGCGACCTGCCGGCTCGCGTTCAATGTCGCCGCGTAAATCGTTCCGTTGTAGACGTCGTCGAAGAACAAGGTGTTCTGATTGTAGAAATCTCCCCCGGTGATCACGTGGGCGTTGTCCGGAGCCCCATGACTTACAGGTAAGATCGGAAACACGGCAGGCGGGTCGGACACGTTGTTGCGGTTGCCATTGTTGTAGAAGGTGATCGCCTGGTCGAGGTTCTGGTAGCTGGCGGTTTTGTCGGGGCCTTCAAAGTAGGGCCATCCGAAGTTGGAGCCGGCGGGGCCCGTATCGATCTCTTCCCAGTTATTCCAGCCAACGTCTCCAAGCACAGGTAGATTCGTGACGGGATCAAAGCTGAAGCGGTACGCGTTGCGAACACCGTAGTAGAACACTTTGGACTGATTGCTGTTGGGGTCGCTAGCCTGATAGTACGGATTGCCAGGCGCTCCCTCGCCCGTCGCAGGATCGATCCGCAAGAGCTTGCCCGAGAGATTGTGGATGTCTTGGACTCGTACTGCGCGCGGATCGACGAAATTGTACGATGTGCCATCCCCGACCGTGAGGTAGAGATAGCCATCGGGGCCAAAATGAACGGCACCTATCGAATGCGAATCGCTATCGGTCGCAAGATAGTCACGGATGTTCTGGTTCTGAATGCCGGGCCGGTCCGGGTCATTGTCCTGCGATCCAACCTCGATCTGACTTGCGGGCGCAGTGACCGTGGTGCCGTTGACGATCCCGGAAGGAACGATGCTGGGATCGCCGCCGCTGTTCGCATCGGGACGGCTGATGTACTCCCAGATGCTGTTCTTGCCGACGAGCACTGTTTCACTGGCTGGGTCGGCGATCATTGTGGTGGGATCGACCGTGACTCTCACCAGACGACACGGCCGATTGCCGCCCTGATCGGCCGCGGCCAGACCGCTCTGTCCTGCCGTCTCGGGCGGATCGTAAGTGTAGAGCAGGTAGACATAGGGATTGCTTGCGAAATTTGGGTTGACGGCGATTCCCAGTAGCCCGCGATCGCCGAAATCGTTCACCTCGCTCGAGAGGTCGATGAGTGGGGTCGACCGCAATGTGCCGTTGTCCACCACGCGCACCACGCCGTCCTTCTCTGCGACGAGCAGGTAGCGGCCGTCGGGAGTCCAGTCCATCGCAGCAGGTTGGTTCAACCCCGTCACGGCTGTCTCGCCCACCAGATTGCCCAGAGCGGGGTTGTCATTATCCAGGATCTTCACGGTCGTTGTCGCCTGAGCTCCGAGAGTGGCGCCTGTCGGATTGCTCAAGGTGACGGTGAAGGTCTCGTCGCTCTCCGGCGTCGTATCATTGATGATGGGCACCGAGATGGTCTGGCTCACCTGGCCAGCAGCAAAGGTTACCGTGCCGGACGAGGTCGTGTAATCGGATCCTGCGAGTGCGCTGCCGTTGCTGGTCGCGAAGTCGACCGTGGCTGCTTGATTGGGGTTCCCGCTACGCAGCAGCGTGATCCTCGCGCTCGGGCTACTCTCCGCAGCGCTCACCACGAGGTCCGCCATTGCAATACTAGCGGGTGAGTCGTCGTCGATGATGGTCACGAGGACGGTGCGTGGAGCTCCGAGGGATCCGGCGCCGGGATTCTGAAGGCCGACAGCGAACGTTTCGTTGCCCTCGGCCAGTTGATCATTGACGATGGGGATGGTGAAGCTCTTGGTGCTCTCTCCGGGCCCGAAGACGATCTGGCCGGTGTTCGTCCGACCGTTGAAAGTGGGTTGGATGAAGTCCGATCCAGCTGTCGCAGTTTCGGCCGTGCCGATTTCATTCGTCGTGTACTCAATGGTGTTTTGAGACTGGAGGTCGCCGGAGCGTGTGACAGTGACGGTGGCCGTGCCGGCCGCTTCACTGACGTAGATCGTAGAAGTGTTAAGGAGCGCGATGACGTTTGATGGGGCGAACACGACGTCGCGGAAATAGTTTGTATTCTGATAGGCGGCGGTGGGGAAGACGCCCGCGGTGTAGTCGAAGACGCCTGCTCCGACCGGAGCGTTCAGGCCGCCGTTGCTGGTGCTGAAGGCGAAGCCCTGGGGGGTGGAGACGTAATAGCTGTTGATGTTGACCGAGACCACGTAGGTCGTGCCGGCCGCGATGGTGAGGGGCGTCGCGAGGGCCTGCTGCTGCCAGCCCGATGCGCCTTCGTTGGTGAACGTGACCGTTGCCAGCTCCTGGCCGGTGGCCGACCAGATGTGGCCGATATGGGTGCCGGTTTCGTTGGAGGCCTTGTAGTAGCGGATTGCCTGGATCACGCCGGACGTGTCGGCGGTGAAGCTCATCCCCAGCTCATAATCCGCCCCGGTGCCGTCGCTGGCATTGGTGATGGAGGGTGTCTGGGTGGTGAACAGAGTGGTGCCGGCATTCGCGGTAACCGCCGCCGTGGCCGTGCTGGTTGTGTTCTCGCTGGCGCCGAGCAGGTCGGTGTAGGTGGCGTTCACCCGGATCTGCTTGCCGAGCAGGCTGCTGTCGAGGGTAAGATTCGAGGTCGTGGCCGAGAGATCCGTCCAGGTGGTGCCGTCGGTGCTGCTCTGCCAGCGATAGGTGATGTTCGCCGGGACACCGTCAGGATCGGCGACGCTGGCAGTCAGCGTCTGGTTCTGGGTCGCCGTGCCGCTGATCGTAACAACACCGACGTCGTTGACGTTGGCCACTGCCGTGCTGGTCGCGGCGCTCACCGGGGTCTCGCTGCTGCCCAATAGGTCCGTATAGAAGGCGGTGGCACGTATGAAGCTGCCGACCTGGGCCTGCGCGAGGGTCAGTGTGCTCGCCGTCGCACCGGTGATGTTGCTCCATGTGGTGCCGTCCGTGCTTTGCTGCCACTGATAGGTGACGGCGGCCGGCACGCCATCGGCATCGGTCACGGTCGCGGTCAAGGTCTGGTTCTGCGTCGGCGTCCCGCTGACGCTCACTGTACCGGGGTGATTGTTGGGCGTCGATGAGCCCGCAGCGAACACGACGTCGCGGAAATAGTTTGCATTCTGATAGGCGGCGGTGGGGAAGACGCCCGCGGTGTAGTCGAAGACGCCTGCTCCGACCGGAGCGTTCAGGCCGCCGTTGCTGATACCGGAGGCGAAGCCCTGGGTCGTGGAGACGTAGTAGCTGTTGATGTTGACCGAGACCACGTAGGTCGTGCCGGCCGCGATGGTGAGGGGCGTCGCGAGGGCCTGCTGCTGCCAGCCCGATGCGCCTTCGTTGGTGAACGTGACCGTTGCCAGCTCCTGGCCGGTGGCCGACCAGATGTGGCCGATATGGGTGCCGGTTTCGTTGGAGGCCTTGTAGTAGCGGATTGCCTGGATCACGCCGGACGTGTCGGCGGTGAAGCTCATCCCCAGCTCATAATCCGCCCCGGTGCCGTCGCTGGCATTGGTGATGGAGGGTGTCTGGGTGGTGAACAGAGTGGTGCCGGCATTCGCGGTAACCGCCGCCGTGGCCGTGCTGGTTGTGTTCTCGCTGGCGCCGAGCAGGTCGGTGTAGGTGGCGTTCACCCGGATCTGCTTGCCGAGCAGGCTGCTGTCGAGGGTAAGATTCGAGGTCGTGGCCGAGAGATCCGTCCAGGTGGTGCCGTCGGTGCTGCTCTGCCAGCGATAGGTGATGTTCGCCGGGACACCGTCAGGATCGGCGACGCTGGCAGTCAGCGTCTGGTTCTGGGTCGCCGTGCCGCTGATCGTAACAACACCGACGTCGTTGACGTTGGCCACTGCCGTGCTGGTCGCGGCGCTCACCGGGGTCTCGCTGCTGCCCAATAGGTCCGTATAGAAGGCGGTGGCACGTATGAAGCTGCCGACCTGGGCCTGCGCGAGGGTCAGTGTGCTCGCCGTCGCACCGGTGATGTTGCTCCATGTGGTGCCGTCCGTGCTTTGCTGCCACTGATAGGTGACGGCGGCCGGCACGCCATCGGCATCGGTCACGGTCGCGGTCAAGGTCTGGTTCTGCGTCGGCGTCCCGCTGACGCTCACTGTACCGGGGTGATTGTTGGGCGTCGATGAGCCCGCAGCGAACACGACGTCGCGGAAATAGTTTGCATTCTGATAGGCGGCGGTGGGGAAGACGCCCGCGGTGTAGTCGAAGACGCCTGCTCCGACCGGAGCGTTCAGGCCGCCGTTGCTGATACCGGAGGCGAAGCCCTGGGTCGTGGAGACGTAGTAGCTGTTGATGTTGACCGAGACCACGTAGGTCGTGCCGGCCGCGATGGTGAGGGGCGTCGCGAGGGCCTGCTGCTGCCAGCCCGATGCGCCTTCGTTGGTGAACGTGACCGTTGCCAGCTCCTGGCCGGTGGCCGACCAGATGTGGCCGATATGGGTGCCGGTTTCGTTGGAGGCCTTGTAGTAGCGGATTGCCTGGATCACGCCGGACGTGTCGGCGGTGAAGCGCATCCCCAGCTCATAATCCGCCCCGGTGCCGTCGCTGGCATTGGTGATGGAGGGTGTCTGGGTGGTGAACAGAGTGGTGCCGGCATTCGCGGTAACCGCCGCCGTGGCCGTGCTGGTTGTGTTCTCGCTGGCGCCGAGCAGGTCGGTGTAGGTGGCGTTCACCCGGATCTGCTTGCCGAGCAGGCTGCTGTCGAGGGTAAGATTCGAGGTCGTGGCCGAGAGATCCGTCCAGGTGGTGCCGTCGGTGCTGCTCTGCCAGCGATAGGTGATGTTCGCCGGGACACCGTCAGGATCGGCGACGCTGGCAGTCAGCGTCTGGTTCTGGGTCGCCGTGCCGCTGATCGTAACAACACCGACGTCGTTGACGTTGGCCACTGCCGTGCTGGTCGCGGCGCTCACCGGGGTCTCGCTGCTGCCCAATAGGTCCGTATAGAAGGCGGTGGCACGTATGAAGCTGCCGACCTGGGCCTGCGCGAGGGTCAGTGTGCTCGCCGTCGCACCGGTGATGTTGCTCCATGTGGTGCCGTCCGTGCTTTGCTGCCACTGATAGGTGACGGCGGCCGGCACGCCATCGGCATCGGTCACGGTCGCGGTCAAGGTCTGGTTCTGCGTCGGCGTCCCGCTGACGCTCACTGTACCGGGGTGATTGTTGGGCGTCGATGAGCCCGCAGCGAACACGACGTCGCGGAAATAGTTTGCATTCTGATAGGCGGCGGTGGGGAAGACGCCCGCGGTGTAGTCGAAGACGCCTGCTCCGACCGGAGCGTTCAGGCCGCCGTTGCTGATACCGGAGGCGAAGCCCTGGGTCGTGGAGACGTAGTAGCTGTTGATGTTGACCGAGACCACGTAGGTCGTGCCGGCCGCGATGGTGAGGGGCGTCGCGAGGGCCTGCTGCTGCCAGCCCGATGCGCCTTCGTTGGTGAACGTGACCGTTGCCAGCTCCTGGCCGGTGGCCGACCAGATGTGGCCGATATGGGTGCCGGTTTCGTTGGAGGCCTTGTAGTAGCGGATTGCCTGGATCACGCCGGACGTGTCGGCGGTGAAGCGCATCCCCAGCTCATAATCCGCCCCGGTGCCGTCGCTGGCATTGGTGATGGAGGGTGTCTGGGTGGTGAACAGAGTGGTGGTGGTAGCCACGTTGGTTCTCTCCCGGGCTAGTCAGCGTACTTGGCGACGACCTAGATTCGTCGGCCGACCGGTGCCGGTTGCAGCGTCAGCCGGCTGCGGTAGTGCTCGTGATAATAATATTAAACCATAAAAATAATTAAATAAAAGAGATTAATTCTGCTGTTGGAGAAGTCACCCTCGTCAACTTCAGTTTGACATTCAAAGGGGGGCGGGGTGGATCAGGGGCCTCGTGCACCAGCTCCGCGTCTTCGACCCACACAACAAGAGCGCCAAAAATTGAAATGAAGCGGACTGCGCAACTCGTTCGCCCCGCCTCGACAAGCTTGCAGCGTGCAGCTCCTATGCCTCAATCCGCTTCGCGATCAAATCGGCGAACTCGCCCAGATTCCGGGCCGCTTCAACTTCGCCAACGCGGAATCGCACCCGAAACTTCTGCTCGATGGCGATCACCAGTGAAATCTGCATGAGCGAGTCCCACTCCTCGACGTCGGCCGGCGACAGCTCGGGCTTGGCCGCGACCTTCTCAAGGAAGATGCCGTCGAACACTTCCTGCATCTTCGCCAGTACTTCAGCTTGCTTCATAAGCCCTCCTGCTCACGCGGATTTTTGTCAAACGCGTCTGATACTTCTCAAGCTCGAGTTCGAATTCTTTTCGAGCGGCGGAGTCTTCCGTACGCTTGAAGCCAAACTCCTCGTAAATTCCGGCGACGATGCCGTTTTTGGCCGTAGGAAGATAAAGGCCGCGCACTTTCGCGCAGCCGGCGGCGCCCGCGAGCCGGAAAATCTCATTCATGATCTCGTCCTCGACCTGGCGTTTAAGCACGCGGCAGCTCATGAGCCATGTATCGACAACGAGGGCGTCGCCCTCGATCTTTGCAATGACCACGGAGATCAGCCCGGAATCGCCGAACCGATCCTCGAGCCGCATCGTGAAGCACAGGTAGTCCGGCCTTGCCAGGAGCCCTTGGAGTTCCGTTTCGGAGCGACGGATTGTCGTCAGGTTGAACTGATTGCTGCGCGCGATCAGTTGGGCAATGCGGGGCAGGTCGAGCGAGTCGAACTCCTTGATCGTGCCCCGCATCTCAAGCGAGGCGAGGTAGGCCGGCATGTCTGTTACGCTCGCCGCGAGCTCCGTGCGTCGCCGTTCCTGCCGATATTGCGCCGTCCGCCCGAGATCCTCCTCGGTGATGTTCCGTGGCTCAAAATGGCGCCCGGCCTGGAGGCGACTGATGAATTCGGCGGGATCCGGCCCGAGGAGCACGCCTTCGACCTGGGGCTGAAACTGGCGCACGATCTCGATCTCCGCCGGGTTGTCGTCGGCGAAGACGAAGCTATCCAGACCGAGGCGGAGTTCATCCGCGATCCGCTGCAGGTTGTCGGATTTGGGCTCCCAATTGGCTTTGAACGCTGCGAAGTGCTCCAGCCGGAGAACCATCTCGGGATGCTTCTCGAATACCTCGATCGCGCGCGCGTGGTCGTTCTTGCTGCATACCGCAAGCAGGACGCCGCGTTCGGAGAGGGCAAGGAGGTACTTCTGGAAGCTCTTGAAGGCCTCGCCGCGAGGAGACGAGTCGCCAAGTTCGATTCCCTCGATGCCGTCCTCCGCGATCACGCCGCCCCAGAGCGTGTGATCGAGATCGAGCACCAGCACCTTTTTGGGCCCCTGCCTACGGGAGGCGATCAGATGGCTTAGCTCTTGCGCGACATCCACCAGAAAATCAGGTGAGCCGAGCTGCTTCGATTCATACCACGCTCGCGCATCCTCTGCGGCCGCGATCCCGCGGCGTGCGGAGAGGAACTCGACGTCGCAGATTTGCACCTCGGCTGGAGCCCGGAGCCCCAGCTCGAGGTTGACCGCTTTGCGGAAACTCCAATCGGCGCCAAGCGTGCGCGAACGGAACGAGCCGAGACCGAGTTCGCCGGGCAGGCCAAGATTGGCGAGAATGACCGCCGCACCTGAACGTACGATGAAGGTCCGCGCCAGGTTGAGGAGGTGTTCCGCGGCGCCAACTGCGGCCTGGCGCTGACGTTCCACGGCATCGAGCAGCGAGCCGGAAAACCGGCAGCGGCTTCCGTTCGGCAGAATGAAGGCGATATCCGGCTTGAAGGCGTATAGCGGGCTGGAGCTGTCGAGGACCTCCGAGACGTAATTATCGTATTCGCCGAGGAAGCGTTCGCACTCGATGCCACGAATGGTAAGGAGATGTTCGACCAGCTCGTGCAACGGATAAAGGTTGTAGCCGCCGACGAAGGCAAGGCGGAGTCTTGGCTGGACGCTCTCGGTCGCCACCCGTCTGGCTTTTTTCCGAAGCGTCGACAGAAAGAACAGTTCGGAAAAGCTCTCCGCGTGTCGCGAGCGGGCGGCGAGATACCCCCAGAACGCGGTGTCGCCGGACAGCGCCAGGGACTTGAGTTGGGCGTCATTCACGGTTCGGTCCGGCAAAACGGGTACAGCAGCGAGAATAGTAGGTCTCCCAGCGAAAGTGGCATCGGTGGATTGCCGCCAAAATTAAATCATGATAAAGCGTGGGTCAATTAAAGATATTTAAATTT
The DNA here is from genome assembly GCF_016616235.1 of Bradyrhizobium diazoefficiens. Taxonomy (NCBI): domain Bacteria; kingdom Pseudomonadati; phylum Pseudomonadota; class Alphaproteobacteria; order Hyphomicrobiales; family Nitrobacteraceae; genus Bradyrhizobium; species Bradyrhizobium diazoefficiens. The sequence goes on along the minus strand of NZ_CP067100.1, from coordinate 5,132,169 downwards.
TAAAAATTGGATAACGCAGATAAATGACCGACCATGCAGAAGTGAGGCCATCGAAGGCGGACACTCTTTCCACCAAGGCTGAGAATCTCAAACGGCTTCCCGAAGGGAACAACCTGGTCCTCCGCGAAGTCCGGCTGGACGACTCCGCGCAAATCATCGCTTGGCGGAACGACCCCGTACTCGGCAAGTTCATGACCCGAGAAAAGCTGACCTTAGCCCGGCAGGAAGAGTTTTTCCGAAACTATCAAGCCATGGCCGACGACTACTATTTCATTGCCGAGTTCAAGCGTTCGCGAAAACCGGCCGGCTGCATCGCGTTAGCGAACCTGGATTTCGCGGCGAAACGCGGCGAGGTGGCGCGGTTGATCGTCGATCCGGGCGCGCGGCTCTTTCTGGCCGAGATCTTCGACCTGCTTCTTGCATTTGCGTTCGTGCAGCTGGGCCTTTCGGCCGTCGTTGCCAACGTGCAAAGCAGGAACCGGCCCGCAAAGAACTTCCATATTCGTCTTGGATTCCAGATCCAGCAGATTGCGCCGAAGGCTTGGTGGAATGGCGACGACGTGATTACATTTCGCATGTCGCGTGAGGATTATCCGCGGTTGAAGCAGGCTTGGTCGGCGCTGCTCCTCGATGCGCGGGAATGTTGACTCGGGGCGGCTGACCGGAAGCAGTAGCAGTGTATCGCGCTTCCGGAGGCGACGGATTTCGCGCCGGAATTGGACGTTGTCTGTCCTCGAGGGCACCTCAAGGACAGCGCGTGGACCACGGACGCTTGCGGCAAGGGAAAGAGGACTGGCAGATGGAGTTGCATTTTCATCATGTGGGAATGGCGTGCCGGAAGATCGCAGCGGAACTGCCGGAGCTCGCGACAACTGGCTACAGTCCTGAACGACCACTCTTCGACGACCCGATCCAGCAGGTTCGGATTCAGTTCGTGTCGGGCGGCGGTCCCCGCCTGGAACTCATTGAGCCGGCCAGCGCACAATCGCCCGTTGTGGGCATTCTGAAGCGCGGCAGCAAATTCTATCATCTTGCCTACGAAGTGGCCCGCTTCGACGATGCGATCGCTTACTTCAGGGAGCGGCAGTATCTTCCCGTATCGTCACCCGCGCCCGCCGTCGCGTTCGACATGCGTCGCATTGTGTTTCTCGCCTCCGCCACGCTCACGCTCATCGAGCTCATCGAGGCGAAGGCCTAGCATGAATTGGCGGTTGACCGGAATGCTGCGCAACGATTTGCGCGAGTCCGTCAGACGAAACAGTTCCGCTGCGCCGAACCACCCACTCGGCAGCGCGTAGCCCGCCTGCCTGCAGTCTCACGATCGGTTCAGGGCCGATCTCCGACAGCAGAATGCCCATGTGTCCAAGTCCTGGAGGTGCTGTCGGCCAAACGCCCAGGCCATTTGCTGACAATACGGTTCGATCCATATCGCCCCAAAACTGCACGACAACGGCACCAGCGGGCGCGCACGTAGCGAGGTGAGCTGCTTCCGGCGAACCGATACGAGGCTCAGCCGCCGGTCGCAGCGCGACGATTATTGCATCCCACTGGTCGCGATACACGGCCTGGACATCGTTGAAGACTTCCACCCTCGCTCCGGAGCTCGCGAGACCGGAGCGAAGCGAGCCAATAAACTCATTGTCACACAGCAGAGCAATGCGATTCTTGTAAACGGATAAACCGCAATCATGCAGGTGCTTCACGCACAGCGGACCGAGAAACGAGAACACATCGACTGTCGGGTGGCGCTCGTTTACGCCGACTATCGGAATTCCGCGCCGTAAGCATGCTTCCATGTCGAGGTCCTCGGGACGAAATTCCCAAGCCTCAAACATCAGGGCGATGACGGCCTCCCTCGGTAACTCGTCAATGAGCGCAGCGGTAAGCGGCCGAAGATGGCCGCTGTTGGTTACGATATCCGTTTGATGGAGGATATCCGGGGTGATCTGTTCCAAGACATCGATGCGATCGGCCACACCAACCGAATCGGCAAGCTCCAAAGTCTGTTGCCTGGCGTCAGCTGGTGTTCCGTGCCGTGTAGGTCTCGTGAAGGCGTAGACGTGCCTGGCTCCGGCCATCGCTGCGAGGACGGCCGTCACGGCATACGCGCCGGTCGCAGCCTCAGTGAGAACCGTGAGTTCCGAAAGGTCCAAGAGCGTTTCCGAAAGGGCTCGGCGCATCAGGGCTCCCAGACGCGGCAGGGAGAATCCCGGTCGCAAGGCCGCGTCGAAGCCAGACTGCAATTGCCTGAATGCTGCTCCGGCCTCGGTTGCGATCATGAACTGCCCTTTCGCCTTTGCCACTTGGGAATAGCGATGCTTTCGTGCGCCGCATATTTGGTCGAGCTGCCCTGAGCTCGTTGCGCGGTGAACAGACTTATGAAATGAAGCCAATCCTAGCCAATTAAGATATTTAATTATAATAGGTCTAATTTAATGTCAAAGGGGTTTACTGCCAAGCAGGGCGGACCAGCACGCGGTATGCCGAGACGGGATAGGTCGCGGCCGCCGGTTACGCGCCTCAGCGGGACTACGCAAGATAGTGCAGCCGTAATGCTCGTGAAGGGGCTGCGACCGGCGTTTTGTTCAATAGCCGACAGCGAGGGCTGCGCCGCGCCAGACAGGTCGGAAATTTTAAATTTTAGAACTAACATATTTAACTTGCGGCACGTCTATTCTGGCCTACTTTCATCACCCCGACGAGTGCAGGACGATTCCTATGACCCATATAGATACAGACGGCGAAGATCGCCGAGAATTCCTGAAGAGCTGTGGAAAGTTCGCCGTTGTGACGCCTCCGGCGATGACGCTGTTGCTGTCCACCTCTCTGAGCTCGACCGCGATAGCACGCTCGGGCAGCCAAGTTGTGCATGGCAACAATGGCTATGGCAACGGCGGCAACGATGGTAGTCCTAATGGCAAGGATGATAGCAATCGCTGACGGATCGAGCGCCGCCGAAGCGCATTGTGCGGTGCAAGGACATCACTGAATTCGGTCGGCCTAGCCGGTCCGGCGCCGCCTCTGCCCGGATGGTCGTTCGATCAGCAAATCATCCAGCTTTTTGCCCGTTCGAAGCTGGGCTTTGAGCCATCGCGGCTGTTTGCCGCGACCGGACCAGGTTTCAGCTGGGTTCTTAGGGTTCTGATATTTCGGCAGAACCGGCGGGTAGGGGCGACGCACCCGTTCCTCAGGGCGCGGGCTACCGGCAGTTCCCTCTATCTTGCGCAGCCGCTCCTCAAGCTTGGCTTTCTCCGCAGCCATCCTCCGACTGAGGACCTTCGTTATCCCGTCATAGAGCTCCCACAGTTCGGCCGTGCTCTTCGATTCCCAGTCGTCTCTGCCCATGGAAGCCGTCCCCACCACTCCCTATCCGAAGGGCAGGGCATTATCAGGTCGAGCCGGGGTCGGGCAAGCACGATCCACTTGAACCGACCCACTGGGAGGGCGCCCGGCGACAACGCGAAGCTTACCTAGGCTAGCGGCAGGAGTCGCCTTCGACCAAGCCGATGCCTCCCAAGTCCCGTTCGCCTCTTGCCTCGTCTCCTTGCGCCGACGATCCGTTGCTCGGCCTCCAGCACTCGTTGACGCAAATTCTGCAATTCAGTGAATTGAACGACCAGAGCTTGATGCGTGCGGCGCATACTAACTGAAGAATACATGTGGCAACCTACTCGTTACGAACGATCACACGGTACTCACTGAAGTTGGCCTGCTGGCTGAGCGACGATCTTGGATCCAGCTTTGCCGATCATAAATTTCATCAGTGCTAAGGTTGAAGCGGCAATTGAACAAGCTAACGTAGGATGTGTCCGAGACCTCTCTGGCCGGGACAACTTGCAACGGAGCGTCTGGTTGAGAAAGGATCCTGCCGCCTCATTGAGCCTCCCAGCAAAGACGCGATTGAATTGAAACGAGATCGGAGTCCGGCATTTTTGGAGTCCGGAATTTCTATTCTTGAATCACCGTCCACGTTAATGACGGTCCAGGTCTTGTGAATAGTCTTACTTTTCGATCACCTCCTCTACCCAAGAGCGGCGCAAGATTGCTTTCACTGTGTCAAATCTTAGATTCGAATTCAAAATGTCCATATATATCCTTGGTAATAAGTCGATGGACGACCAAGAGATGGATGTCGATCGTAATAACAAGGAGCCAACCGGTACGCCCGCCGCATCCTTTACGTGAATGTTACGAGGTGACTACCAAAAATCGAAGATTGCACCGTCTTTTTCTCGGACGAAATTCGCCTTCTGCACTTTTGAACTGGCCGGATTCTTACGGTGCTGCACGCCTGCTCAAAGCAAGCTACGGTGATGCGGCTATCAAGCGTTGCCGGAAGCAGGCAGCGTAGTATGAAACGTTTTTGATGGCCCGATTTGGTATATGGTTAGTGTGCCCGTGCAGGTTCGAGAAGACGTTGTCGAATTATCGGACTAATCTAGGGGCCTGCGGGGTTTGAGTTGAAAAATGGGCTGAGGAAGCATGCACCGCACGAGAGTGATCATCGCGGACCGACACCCCATCGTGCTGCAAGGCATCAGTAGCATCCTCGCGGCGCAGCACGACTTCACGATCGTTGCGTCCTGCGGCGACGGTGCAAGCTGCATTGAGGCAATCCGTCTTCTTGTGCCCGACGTCGTGCTGCTCGATGTCGCCATGCCTGGCATCAGTGGGCCGGAAATCCTCGCACTTGTAAACGGCGAAAGCCTGGGCACGCGTGTGGTGTTCTTCATTGGTTTAGCCGGAGACCGCGACCTGACAAGGCTGGCTGCGGAAGGCGCTCATGCCGTCCTTACGAAAGACGCGACACTGGATACACTGGTCGGGGTCTTGCGGCAGGTCGCGCAAGGCCAGAGACCGCTGCCGCTCGCGCCCACCAATCACGAGATCGGTCAGCAGGATCCTGCGACTGAGGCGAAATCCCTGACGCAGTTGACGGACCGGGAGCGGCAGATCATGCGGCTCGTGTCTGAGGGGCTATCTAACAAGGAGATTGGGCGTCGCCTGAATACTGCTGACGGCACCATCAAAGTTCATCTTCACCACATCTTTCAGAAGCTCGATATCAGCAATCGCACAGTTCTCGCAGCATTGGCGATTTCGCGGAATGAGGTACGTGCCGCGACGCGCGACGTCGCCGCTCCCGGGCCGCCGCCACGGGATCCGGCTGGCGTGAAATGACGGGGATATTCGCGGTCCAATAGGCCTGCGGGCTTGATCCGCTGGCCTCTCGTCAATCATAGCGTCGAGCGAGGGCTCGGCGATCGGGCCGCCCCCGCGGCCGACTAGTCTGAGCCCATTTTAATTTGGTGCGAGCGGCCGCTGCGACTTTGGGGACGCCGAACTCTCGCGCATCGTGTGATCGAAGAACCGCTTTTGCCCCAAAGCCAACTATGACCGAACTTGCTGGAAATTCGCGGCCGGAACGGCGTTGCAGGATCTGACGGCGAGGCACGAGTGGCTCGCGAAAAAAGTCCTGGGTCTACGAGACCGTCTTGGTGGAGCTGGCATACCGCGCCCGGTGGTCTTCAGCCGAGGCAGCGTGGCGAAGCCGCTCGGTTTCCACCGAAACGATCCGATCGATCCTGCGGCTCATGACGTTGTAGCACTCGCAGGCGACGGCCTCGATCCGCGGCCTGTCAATTTCGAGCTCGCCGCGCCGATTTGATTTCACGGCTCTCGAGGCCCGAAGTGCGCTCACGACATGCGTGACCGTCGTACGCCGGACACCGAGCAATTCTGACAGCGTCTCGTGGGTCAACGGCAGGAAGTCACCGCCTTCCATCCGGTCGTCAATCTGAAGAAGCCAGCGCGCCAGGCGAGCTTCGACGGAGTGCAGCGCATTGCAGGCCGCGACGTGCTGGAATTGCGTCAAAAGCGACCTCGTGAGAATTTGGATCATGGTCGCGATCGCGGAGCTGCGATTAAGCGAGGCGCTGAATCTCGCCGGCGAGATCTGCAGCGCGGTCCCGGGTACGCGGACGATCGCCGTCATGGGCGACCGCGAGGAGCCGAGCGCCGACATCAGCCCGATGGAGCCGTCATTGCCCACAACTGCCGTGGCGACCGTCTGCCCGTTCGGCAGGTCCATGATGAATGCGATCGCGCCGCTGCAGGGAAACAGGAGATGTTCGATTCGATCGCCTGATCGGATCAGTACCTCGTCACGTTCGAGCGGCACTTTCCGGAGATGGGGCGCAAGCAAAGCAAAGTCGGCCGGCGGTAGTGCAGCAAGCAATCGGTTGCCGACTTTGGTTGCGCGCTCCATCATGGGAGCCTTCCCTTGATGGACGGGCAACCGGCTTCGCCAGACATGGTTCCAATGATGGACTGGCGATTGCAACTGCCAGCTTCCCATTCCTTTTCGGGAAGCGCTCCATTGCGCGGGCTTTGCGTGCGGCGGTATGCGGGTGGTCGACTGAGCCGGCTGCGTCCGGCCTTCCCACTCGGCTAGCGGAGCTCGGTTAATGCGGCCAGATGCTCAACGACCTTGTCGCAGGCCTCCTCAGCCTCGGAAAAGGTCCGGAAGGGCGAGCCGCTGACCTTGATCGCGCCCCTGTTCTCATAAAGGGGGCGCCAGGTTGCTAAGTAGCCGGGTCGACCGTGAAAGCCGGGACCGCTTACGCTTTCGAAGCTGATCACGAACGAGAAGCCGTCGCAGTTCGCGCTCCATATTTCCATGTTCTCCAGAGACCGGTGAAATTGTAAGCCCATACGGATGATCCAGTTGCGCGCCGTTGCTCCGGAATATTAAAGTTAAATTTAAACTGAAGTAAACACTCCCAACTCTCGCGCTGTTGGTCAACCCTCGAGCTACAGCTAGCGCAGAAAGCGCGGGGCAGGGCTTGCAAGAAGCGGTTCGCACAGCTAGGCCGCCCCTTGAAAGTGCTGGCGCGCGCTTCTTTGGCTGTTTTAGCCTGCCCCACGGTGGCGCGCGCTGCAATGTAATGGGCGCATCGGGGGCGAAGCGGGACAATTTGGCCCTTGACGTCATAGCTATGATATATTTTAAATCGACGTTGTATTTAATTGTGTGGGGCGCGAACGATTGGTTCACTCGAGCGGTTCGCAAAATTTGAAACTCGATCAGGGGGATTCCGATGCGCGTGTTTCCCATTGCCTTCATCGCATTAATAATCTCGCCCGCCCAGGCTCAACTTGCGGCCCAGGACACGTTCAGAAGACCGGAATCTGGCGTCAATAGCGGCTGCAGCTACACCATCAAAGGGTATCTCCATGAGGTGCCAGGCGGCGTGAATCTTTGTTGGCGCGCGCCGTTCCCTTATTCATCGACGTACGGGTTGCTGCGCTGCGATCCAAAGTTTCTGTTTCAGGAAATCACTTTGGTCACGCGTGGCGACCCTCGCTGCGACCGATACGAGTACCGGCAGTAGCAAGACTATACTGGTCGGATTGAGCGTCGGCCAAGCGCCGCTCGTCCTCTTCGCACCTGCGCGGAAGCAAAAAATCCGGGAGGAGACCGACCATACACGCTCCTGCCGATTAAATCGAAATGGTGGTTGAAATATATTTAATGTGTATTATACATAATATGTAAATTAAATCTGGAGCAGGGCGATGTCCGCCGGGGACAGCAATGAGGACGAAGATCGCAGGACATTCTTGAAATCCTGCGGAAGATTCGCCGCCATCACCCCTCCCGCCATAACCTTACTTCTATCGACGTCGCTGACCTCGAGAGCCATCGGGCGTTCCGGCGGAGGCGACGGAGGAAGGCACGGCGATGACGGGAAGCGGTCATTCTTCGACAATGATCATCCGTCCACGACTTCCGCAGGAACATCTGGCGGTAGTTCATTTGAAGGTCTCAGAGGCCCTGGTGGTCGGGGTGGTGCTACGTCGGGCGGCGCAGGAGGGACATCTGGTGGCGGTTCGCCCCATGGTGGCGGAGGCTCTCCCACGAGCATCGCGAGCTCTGGAACCTTAGGCGCATCTGGAGATGGCGATTGTGCGGAGGAAGAAAATGACAAATGGAGGCGCAAGGTCGAGTGTACACTCGCCGACCTCAAGGCTTCGAGCTCAAGCGAGTCGGAGCATTAACGCCTGCCTCTCGCTGCGCATGGCATGAGAGGCGGAAATCCGAAGTGCCATGGGGAGTCTCTCGGACTACGAGGGCTCATTGTTCGCCGGACGATCGAGAGCGGGCTACTCCGCTCCATAGATGCTGTGTTGGCCTGCGATAAGCCGACATGACGGGCGACAGCGCTTTGGGTTAGTGGACGCTCGAATATGGCGGGTGAGGCGAGACCGTCAGCTTCGGCAGAGCGCGCCGCGCATTAGGTACGTGTTCAAAATGCAACTCGTCATCGGTTTCGGACTCTGAGTGTCGGATACCAGACACTCTTGTGGCGCCGTCCAGGTTACGCTGAACACGCCGGCGTTAGTTGATTGTCAACGGCATTGACTTTCGAATCTGGTCGCCGCGCGTTCTATTTTGTTGCGAGCTGCTCTTCGTTGATGGATATGTCGCTGCGATCAAATTTCTGCAATGGACCGCAATCCGAATTTTGAAGTGCCGCGCTGTATCGCGTGCGATAAGCAGCGAAACTTGATCGGCAGCGAGCCGGCGGCGAAGCGTTACGAGATCCGCTCGTATGAATGCCCGGCCTGCAAGAGTGTGCTGCGGTTGGTAGAGCGCACTGAGCCGAGCATGTTTCCGCGCTGATAACGAGAGCGGAGTCTAGTTACTTGGCGGCTTTGGTCCCCACCGACCATCAAGTTTGACGGGCGTGCCGGTCAATTTGGGAACTGCTGCGAGCTGTTCGATTCTGAAGAAATGGCCCGGCGCTCCAGCAGCACCACAACGGCTCTTCCGAGAGAATCCCGAGCACTCCGCCAACAATCTTTTCGGAAACATCAATCTGCCGTGACGATCCGGCGGCAGCGTTTGCAGGAACTCCAGCACAACAGCGCTGCCCCGAACGAAACTGCAAACAAATCTCATCCGCTTGAGACAAGCTGCCAAAATGCGAGCCTGTCCGCCAATCTTTTTCAATTATCGTGCGCTAAGTGTGCAATGAAAGGGTCAAAACCGGTGTGCAATTTCGGCTAGTTTGGAGGCACGGGTTTTCAGCCTATTGCGGATAGGGTAAATCGTTGAACTTGCAAGACTATCGCTTTTCCGTGGCCCCCATGATGGATTGGAGCGAGAGTTCAGGTTTTTCAATCGGTTAGGATGCGTCGTGTGCATGCCGTGTGCACCGGGAGATCAAGAAAAATCGTGCGACAGCCAAGGTGAGCAAGCCTTGAAGGACGGTGGGGCCGCCGACCAGCTCGCGCACCTGCACGACCAAAGTTTTCGTTTGGCGGGCTTTTTTTCTGCAAATGCGCCCCCTGAGGGAGTACTTGCCAGTTTCAGAATTAACTTGGTCGCGGTCGCTTAACTTTGGACTTGAGAGGCGCCGCCGAAAAGCGGATCTAAAGTTGAGGCACGAGGAAACGTAGTTCGCTCAAAAGCAAAGCGCGGCGAAGCTTTTCGATCCAGAGCTTCATGCTCGATATGCCGAGATCCTTCACTTGCGAGACCAGATCAGGAAGGCGATGAGGGAGCCGAAGAAGCAAACGCGATCCCGATCCCTGAAGTGAGTCGGACGGAATCCTGATCGAGTGGACTTGGAGCCGGTTCCACCCCGAAAACACGCACCGAAGGGCTAGCAACGAATTGCTTTCTCCCCCGTTGCCGCTTTTTCCTGAGTGCGCATGGGGTGTAACGGATGAATGCAGTTAAGCCCGCGGCGAATGCACCACCTAAGGGGAGATCGGCAGAGTTAGCTGTGGGTGTCGCCTACGGTGCGGTCGTGCTGATAGCTATGGCCGGATGGCTGTACTTTTTGCTGCGTGTTCTAATCTGGTCGGCGGCATTGGTCCTATCCTAGGCCGTGTACTCTTAACAGGAATGTCGGCTCCTGAGGGCCGAGCGGAAATCTTCTTATCAGCGAGAGCATTACTGCGTGTGACCCGATTCAGATATGGGCGCCCGATCTTTGCTGTGCGCACAACAAAGCCTCTCATGTAAATGATGTCGTAGAGTAAGGATGTCGCTCCCAAGCCGTGCCAATGACATTCGTACCATCGGCCGCCATCCGCTGCCGTAGGTCGGAAGCTTTCAGCTCATGAACATTGCAGTAGCCTTGCGGTTACTCTGAACGGCAGCCCGGCGCAGTCGTCCTGCCAAGATAGACGCCGACCGGCCCGGTCAGCGCCATGCCGCGCAACTCGCTCGGCGATATCAGCCGTGCGCCGATGATCTCGCGGTTGTCGAGCTGTAACTCGGGCAGCCGATCCAGTCGTAGTTCAAAGAAATGCACTTTATCTTTTCGCCCTTCCCAGAGGCCCCGGGCGTCGCCCACGGCGACCAGCGGGAATGCTCCGGCGAGGCCGATCTCTTCTGCCAGCTCGCGGCGAACCGCTACTTCAGGCGTCTCACCCTGCCGGACAGTGCCGCCGGGGAAGTTCCACTCCATCCTATAGGAGGAGCGCACCAGCAGCAGCGCCTGACCGACGTAGACAGCCACAAGTGCCCCTTCATGCTGCTGGTGCCGCAGTCGCCACCAGATGCGGGCAAGCGGGAAACCGACGCGATATGCTGTCCGCCAGGCAGCGTCGAGAAGCGTGGAACGTCGAGTTTGTCCGAGGTCTGACATGGATCAACCTCTACTACCTTGGCGGCTAAGAGGACAGCTCTTCCCGGTACCTGCTCTAGGGCTGTTGTCCCAGCTACATCGTGCGGTGACCCTGAAGCCGAGCCCTCGACATTCGAACGATGCCCACCTCCATATTGGTGCGAGCCGACCAGGTGATCGAATCGCACCTGCGTGCTGCAGCGCATGAGCCTGCCTTGGCCGTTACCGTCGGAACTCAGTCCGCACCGCGGCGTCAGCTCTCTGGAGAAGACAGGACGTGGTCGCGCTCATCCCAGATCGACGCAAATGACCCATAGCCGACTTGGAGGCCGCCCACACTCTCATCATCCGCTGGCCAAGACTATGTCAAAATGCGCGATCATCGCGTGTTTCTCGAGATGCGGCGGAGGCTCTTGCAAGTTGACAATCAGCCGGTCGGGGTGCGGGGCCGCGTTGAGCCAGCGGTCGGTTAGGTTTTCGGCTTCGCCAGCGAAATAGAGCTGGGTCACCAGGCGATCAAACCGGCCCTCCACGGTAAGGTGAATGTGGGGCGGCCTGATTTCGCCTTCTGCCGTCGGATAGCGGCCCGGTTTTATCGTACGAAAACTGTAGCGGCCGGACGCGTCTGCGGTGAGGCGCGCGAAACCCTTGAAATTGGGATCGAGTGGCGCCGGGTTCATATCGCTCGGATGACGATATTTTCCTGCAGCATTGGCTTGCCAGATATCGATGAGCGCATGCGCCACCGGCTCTCCAGAACGAGTGAGCACGCGGCCCGTGACATAGATGAGCTGACCCTGTGCCTCGGCGGCGCTGCCCAATGGGCGCGCCAGATCGCTTGCCAGATCGGGACGCTCCCGAATTGGATAGAACGGGCCGACGATCTGCGGCGGCGTGATCGCAAATGCTGCTGTATCGCGGCGACCCGTCGGGCCTTTGCATCTGGCATCGCTCATTAGGGCAGCTTAATATCCGCGGCCTTGACGATCTTGGCCCAGTGGGCGACATCGGACCGGATTCCGTCGCCAAATTCTGCGGCGGTGCCGCCGACCGGTACGGCTCCTATCTTGTCGAGCGAAGCACGGATTTTAGGCTCGGCAAGAACCTTGTTGATCGCTTTGTTGAGCTGGGAGGTGATCTCCGCAGGCGTGCCCCGTTTCGCGGCAAAGCCGATCCAATCGGCCGTCACGAGATCTGGAAAGCCTGCCTCGGCTACCGACGGAACGCTCTTGAGAGCGGCGATCCGCGTAGGCGCGGTGACGGCAAGAGCGCGCAGCTTGCCCGTTTCGATGAGATCGATGACCGGAAGCGTTGTGACGAACATGTATTCGACGTTGCCGCCGATCAGATCGGAGATGGCCTGCGAAAACTGCTGATAAGGTACGTGGGTGGCGTGCACGCCGGCCTGCAATGCGAACATCTCGCCGATCAGGTGCGAAGGTGTGCCGAAGCCAGCGGATGCGAAGTTGAGCTTCCCGGGCTTGCTCTTGAGCAGCGCGACCAGCTCGGGCAGGGAATTGACGGGCAACGATGGCGTGGTGACGAGCACGGTGTAGGATGTCGATATCTTGACGACAGGATCGAAATCCAGGTCGGGCCGTGTCTCTGCCTTCGGAAGCAGCGTCGGAGTCACCATCATCGGCAGACTCATGGTGAGCAGCGTATAGCCGTCCGCCGGATGTCCGCTTACGTCGTTCATTGCGATAGTCTGCAGAGCGCCCGGCCGATCTTCCACCATGAGCCGCCAACCTTCGTTGGCCGCAAGTCCATCGGCCACCATGCGGCTGATGATGTCGGGCGGCGTGCCGGCGCTCGTCGGGACGACAATTCGAATGAGGTTAGAAGGATACGGTTGCGCGGCGACCTGACGGGGCGATAACGATGCTGCGAGCGCCCCCAGCAGAAACGTGCGACGGGGCAGGCGGAAGTGCGGTGTTTCCGACATGGTGCTTGCTCCAAATCTCGCCAGTGAGAAATCACTCTCGATTTGCAGCTTGTTCCCGATCCCTATATAAGAAAAGTTCTGTTTTCCGATCCTTCTATTCCATTTCAGAAAGGGTCGCATGCTCGACGCATCCCGGATCAGCCAGCGTATCAAGCTGCGGCAACTGAGTGTCTTCGTCGCCGTCGTCGAGCACGGGAGCATGGCCAAGGCGGCCGAGCATCTCTCGATTTCCCAGCCCGTCATTTCCAAGATGATCACGAGCCTCGAGCAAACGCTCGGTCTTCCGCTCCTCGAGCGAAGTCGTCTCGGGGTGGCACCCACGCTCTATGGCGAGGCGTTGCTCAAACGTAGCATCGCTCTGAGCAACGATTTGCGAAGTGGCGTGGACGAACTGCAAGCGCTGGCCGATCCGGCAACCGGCGAATTGCGCATCGGCAGCACGGAACCTGTGATGGCTGGCCTGCTGCCTGTCATCATCGATCGGCTATCCCGACAATTTCCGAGGCTCGCGCTCCATATCATCGAGGGCGAACCGCCCGAGCTTCAGGACCGGCATCTGCGCAATCACGATATCGATCTGATGATCGGACGGCTGCCGAGCCCGACGCCGGCTGCTGACACCGATGTGCGGGAGCTATTGCACGAAAGCGGCGTGGTCGTTGCAGGCTTGAACAATCCCTGGGTGCGGCGGCGCAAGATCCGCCTAGCCGAGCTGGTCAACGAGCGCTGGTGCCTGCCACCGCGCGAAAGCTTTCCGGGCGGGTGGATCGCCAAAGCATTTCACGCTTCCGGAGTCGAAGTGCCGCGGGCCAGCGTGACGGTGTACTCAATCCTCATGCAGTCGGCATTGTTGTCGTCGGAGCGCTTTCTGAGCTTCCTTCCCGCATCGATGCTGCATTTCAGCGCCAAGCGGCTGTCGATGAAAGTCTTGCCTGTCGAAATGCCTGCGCAGATGTGGCCAATCGGAATCATCACGCTGAAGGGCCGAACTCCCAGTCCCGCGCGGCGGCTATTCATCGACTGCGCGCTTGAAATAGCCAAGCCGCTCGCAGGCCGAACGCCCTGACTGGCGAATCCAACCGATGCACTTCCGCTTTGCCCCTATTGAGACTTCCCCGTCGGGTCTGATGATGCCCGCTCATGAGGGTAGAGCGGAAGGTCTCGAGTGAAGAGCAAACCGACCCGAATGACCCATTGCGGACTTCGAATGCCGAAACAGCGTTAATGCGCTAATCCAGGTTCCTCACTCCTTACCGATCTGGCCGTAGGCCCAACTGCCAGAAAAGAAGGTTTCACCAGCAATCGGCTGAAAACGTCCGGCGATGAAGCCGGTGCGTCCAACATCGCTCTGATTGAGTCCACCGCCGCATGAGCTTCGCTCGGCATAGATATCGACGGTTTGCCCATCCGAAGCACCTCGGACCGATTGCAGGACGCGTGCACGGGCCACATGAAAGGGGCGCAGTCCTGGTAATTCGCGGACGTGCACCTCGAGAATTTCCACCCGAGCGATAACCTCGCTCTCCTTCGCTACTGGCGGGACAGCATCGAGTAGGATCGTCCTTTCATTTATCCAGCCCCGGCAGGCAAAGGCCGGAGCATCGGTAGCCAGCAGCGCAAAAAGAATACCTGCGAGACCTGCTCCACGGATCATAGCCCTGACCTCAAGCTCCATTCTGAGACAGTGGAGGAGGGATGTTAACGGAATACCAAGCTAAACGTAAACGCGTGCTCGGAGGTCGCCTTCTGGCCCTTAGGCGAACCACCGTGTTGCGGACGTGCTGTCGGCCGTCGACGGCAGAGCGGACACGGGAGGGCGCTGGTGCGAACCGCCGCTCGTGACCCAAAGCGGTTCCAAGTGACTTTCCACCTGCCTTGTACTGTAACTCTCGTCACAAACCCATTTACGTGCCAGAAGGCAAGCTCTGAGTCACTCTGACGGCATTGCGTTTTGGGGCTGCGATGGGCGTATTTCGATTCCTGCTCTTCTCACTGTTTCTGGTCTGGTTTGGCTGCGGCTCGGCCTTTGCCGAGAAGCGCATCGCGCTGGTGATCGGCAATTCGGCCTACAAAAGTGTACCGAGGCTCATCAACCCCGTGAACGATGCCGCTCTTGTCGGCGGTATGTTTAAGAACGCGGGATTCGACTGGATCGACATCAAGACGGACCTGAGTGCCTCCGAGATGCGCAAGGCCCTGCGTGAGTTCGGAGGACGAGCGCGAGAGGCCGAGGTGGCTGTTATCTACTACGCCGGTCATGGCATCGAGCTGGACGGGACCAACTATCTCATCCCGACCGATGCCAGCCTGGAGACGGACAGCGACGTTCTCGATGAGACCGTGGGTCTCGACCGTGCGCTGTTCGCTGTCGAGCCAGCAAAGCAGCTTCGGCTGATTATCTTGGATGCCTGCCGCGATAATCCCTTCGCCAAGACGATGAGACGTACTGTTGCTGCGCGGGCGATTGGACGCGGCCTTGCCAAGATCGAGCCGACGAGCCCGAACACAATGATTGCATTCGCCGCGAAGGCGGGGTCAACGGCTTCGGATGGCGATTCCAAGAACAGTCCGTTTGCGACGGCGCTCGTCGAACGGCTGCCGACGCCCGGGCTCGATCTCCGCAAGGCCTTCGGCTTCATTCGAGACGATGTGCTCAAGAACACCGGCTACAAGCAGGAGCCCTATGTCTATGGGTCGCTCGGCGGCGACGACGTGTCGCTCGTTCCTGCGAAGCCGGTGGCAATTGGACCCCCGGCAAACCCCGATAACGAGATCCGGCGGGATTACGAGTTGGCGCTTCAGCTTGGGACCCGAGAAGGATGGGCTGCCTTTCTCAATCTCTTTCCGAGTGGCTTTTATGCCGAGCTTGCCAAGGGGCAATTGAAGAAGATCGCGGCTGAAGAAACCCGCGCCGCTGCCGCAAACAAGGCCCGGCAGGCTGAGGAGGAAAAGACACGGCTCGCGGCGGAGCGAGCTAGGAAGGCCGAGCAGGACAAGGCCGCCGCAGCGGCCAAAGCCGCCGAGGATGCGCGCCTCGCTGCCGAGAAGGCCAAGCAGATCGAGGACGCAAAAGCCGCAGCCGCGGAGCAGCGAAGATTGGATGCCGAGGCGGCCATTGCGAAGGCGCTCGCCGAAAAGCAAGCTGCCGACAAGCTCGCGGCCGACAAAGCGGAGACTGAGGCCGCTGCGAAACAAGCCGCCGAGAAAGAGGTCGGCAAGGGCACGGAGCAAAACGTTGCAGCTGTCGCGCCTGCGTCGACCCCGTCGGCGATGTCACCGCAGGAAACGACGAGGCTGGTGCAGTTGGAGCTCCGTCGTGTCGGTTGTCTGGCCGACGCGGCGGATGGTGACTGGAACGCGGCCTCGCAACGCTCGCTGACGCGCTTCAACAAATATGCCGGTACTAAATTCGACGCCAAGCTCGCGAGCTTGGAGGCGCTTGGCGCGATCAAGGCCAGGACAGGGCGCGTCTGCCCCCCAGTTTGCGAGCGCGGCTTTGAGCCGATCGGCGATCGCTGCGTCAGACTCACGTGCCGTGGCGGACAGACCCGGGACGAGAAGGGCGAGTGCATCTCAAGGGATAGGAACGAGAGGCCAGCGCGAATACCCGACCGTCCGCTTGCCTCCAGGCCGGAGACAATGGATTCCAAGTCGACGGAACGACGCTCGTCCAGTGGGGGGCGCTGTGTCAGCACCAGTCAGCGATGCGCGCTGGAAATCGGTGGACGCTGTGATCCCGCGACCGGCAAATGGGAATATGGGCGTAATGGTGCCGGTGGGAATACCCAGGCTTTCAATGCCTGTCTTGGGCGAACGATGGCTGGCCGTAACCATTAGCTGCTTGGTCCAGAGCCAATATCCGCTTCTGGCCCATGGCTGACTTAGAGCCCGGATCGCGGCGGAGTCAGCTTGGGAGAGATGAGCTGACCAGGTTCATGGAGAGCAGCTTTTGATCCGAAGCCGACTTCCGAAAGGCTCCGGCAGGGGTGCGCCGCGGACCCTCAGCGAACAGGGGCCAGCCTGAGGCGACGGCCACACGCCATGAGCCTCTCGTTAGCCTCTCGCTGCTCGATTGCACTGTGTGGCCGTTTAGCCGTAGGCTACCCAGTGACCCAGAGTGGCGGGAAGCCATGGTTGTCGAGACGCGCTATGTGACCAGCGGCGAGGTCTTCGTCGCGTACCAAATATCCGGACAGGACGGTCCGGATTTGCTCATGACGCCGGGCTTTGTATCGCATCTGGAGCTGTCGTGGGAGAATCCCAACGCCGCGCGGTTCCTTAATGATCTCGGCTCGTTCTCGCGACTGATCCGATTCGACAAACGCGGCACGGGTCTCAGTGATCGTGGCGTCGGTGTCCCGCATCTCGATGAAAGGATCGATGATATCCGCGCCGTCCTCGACGCCGCGGGTTCCAAGAGAGCCTACTTGTTCGGTGTCTCGGAGGGCGGGCCGATGTCGATTCTGTTCGCAGCGACCTACCCTGAACGGGTCGCCGGCCTTATCCTGTTCGGCACGTATGCGCGCACGGTTGGCGCCTCCGTTCCGTTTGACGATTTTGCGGGACTCGAGCGTGATATCCGGTCCAACTGGGGTTCCGGCAAAAGTCTGCCAAGTTTCTCCCCATCGGCAGCCGCAATTCCCGGAGCCATGGAGCGCTTCGCCAAGTTCGAGCGCTCCGCCGCCAGCCCGTCTGATGTGATCAATCTGATGCGTATGAACCGCGAGATCGACGTGACCGCCATCCTGCCGTCGATCCGTGTTCCTACGCTTGTCATGCACCGGTGCGACGACGTACGGATTCGTGCACTCGCCGGGCGCGAGCTTGGAGAGAGAATTTCTCAGGCGCGCTACATCGAACTACCGGGTAGCGATCACCTCGCATGGTCAGGAGATCAGGATCGACTTGTCGAGGAGATCAGACAATTCATGGGTGTTTCCGCCACTGCCTTCGACGTTGATCGCGTCCTCTCGACTGTGCTGTTCACCGATATCGTCGATTCGACAAGGAGGGCCTCGTTGGTGGGTGACCGGCAGTGGCGTTCAACTCTGGAAGCGCATCATGCGACGGTGCGTTCGGAATTGGAGCGGCATCGCGGACGCGAGGTTAAAACTACAGGCGACGGATTTCTGGCGCTGTTCGACGGCCCGGCGCGCGCTGTCCGCTGCGCCCAGAGGATTGTCAGCGCGGTGCGGCCGCTCGATCTCGAAGTGCGGGCCGGCGTCCATACCGGTGAGGTTGAAATGATGGGAGACGATGTGGGCGGCATTGCTGTGCACATCGCAGCACGAGTAGCTCAGCATGCGAAAGCAAGCGAAGTTCTGGCCTCAAGCACGGTAAAAGACTTGGTGGCAGGTGCTGGCCTCAAGTTCGTCGATAAGGGACCCGCTGAGCTTAAGGGTCTCGCCGAGACAATGCGTCTCTTCGCAGCCGTCACCTGAATAAGTTCCGGAGCGTCGATTCCGCCCCGACCCCCGCTTGTGACCCACAACCGACGTCAGCTGAGACGATCCCCTATTGCGTTGACAGCGGAATAGATTGCGCCTGTAATTGAGGGATAATCTTCGCCGGCCGGAAAATGCCGAATGGAGAATTGGTCATGATAAATTTCAGCCGACGTGATGCTTTAAAGTTTTCTGCTGGGCTGACGCTTACGGCCGCGACAGGCAGCTTTTCCTGTTGGGAGGTGGCCAAGGCGGGCTCGATCGAGATCCCAACGGTCGACAAGCTCACCGTCAGGGTTCTCGTCGACAGCGCGAGCGACATCTTCTTTAAGCCGCAAGATGTGAGCGGGGTGAGGACCGAGCCCGGCCGATCGACCGATCCGAAGCGGCCATTGCATAGCGAATGGGGGTTGTCGCTGTACCTGGAGCCGCAGCGCGGCAATGAGAGGAAAACTTTCCTTCTCGATTTCGGTTGGACACCCGAAGCGATCAACGGCAACATGGAGCTTCTCAGGCTCGATCCTTCTAAAATCGACGCGCTGATCATGAGCCACGGCCACTTTGACCATTGGGGCGGCCTGCTCGGCTTCCTGGAGCGGCACCGCAAGGATCTACCGGTTGACCTCACAATGTATGCCGGCGGCGAGGACAATTTTTGCCCGCGCTACGTTAAGATGGGTGCCGGAGGCGACCTCGCCGACTTTGGCACTCTCGACCGCCGGGACATTGTCAAACAAAACGTGAAGGTTGTGCTGTGCGAAGCTCCAGTCGTGATCGGAGGTCAGGCCTTCACCACCGGCAAGATTACCCGCAGCAGCATCGAGAAAGTGCTTCCGAACAGCTTGGTGGGATTTCAGATCAAGGACGGTGCCGGCTGCAATGCCAGCCACTATTTGCCGGCAGAGATGGAAGGCAAGGTCGTGCCCGACGAACATATCCATGAGCACGCGACCTGCTTCAATCTGAGAGACAAGGGCCTAATCGTCATCTCTTCCTGCGGCCATGTCGGCATCGTCAATTCGGTGCGCCAGGCGATGGCAGTGTCCGGTATTGACAAGGTTCATGCCATCATGGGCGGCTTCCATCTCGGGCCGGCACCGGCTGACTATCTCACGAAGGTTGTCGCTGAGATCGCCAACCTTAATCCTGACGTGGTGATCCCGATGCACTGTAGCGGGCTGAACTTCATCCAGGAAGCGCAGCGCCAGATGCCGGGCAAAGTGCTCACTACAACGACGGGCACACGGATAACGTTCGGTATCTGATTAACGGGACGCGCGATGACCAAGCTGGCGGCGTGCGTGTTTGTTGTGGCAGCGTCGGTTATTGGCGCTGCGATGGCGATCGCCGAGCCGCAACCCTCGGCCGCGGAGATGATGGACGATCTGATGTACGCCCGGGGGCCAATCGGTGGAACGTTCAGCCTATCTGACCAGCACGGAAAGATACGCAGCGACACCGAGTTTCGTGGCAAGCTGATGATCATCTATTTTGGATACACCTTCTGCCCTGACGTCTGCCCGACCGACCTAATGGCAATCACGCAGGCGCTGGACGCGCTCGGTTCCAAAGCCGAAAGCATTCAACCGATCTTCATTACGATCGACCCCGAACGTGACACGGACGTGCTTGCGGACTACCTTGAAGCGTTTCACCCCAGCTTCATCGGGCTGACTGGATCTTCCAAAACAATCAAGGAACTCGCCAATTCCTACAAGGCGTACTACGGGAAGATGGAAGACAATCGGAGCGGCGAGTATTCCATCGATCACTCGGGTGTCATTTATTTGATGGGACGGAACGGCGAATACCTCGGCTTCATGCCGCCGCAGACGGGGCCGGATCGGCTCATCGAAATCCTTCGCAAGTATCTCGATTGACGCGCCGGACCTCCCGCTCCTCATTCATGATAGCAGCAATAAGGCGTTCGATGCTCAGTCTGCTGTTGGCCCATCGCGACATACTGTGCTGCTGCACAAACTTGGTCGCTAAACGAGCAATTCGACGTAGGCACCACTCACATGACGCCGCCGGGTTTATAGGTACACGGCCTGATGCGCAGGCAAAAGCTGTCCGAGATAGACTCGCAAGTACTATCGGCAGGGTCTCACTCCTTCTGTCGAAGGCAGGCCGAGGGTGTCGCGCAGCTCCGATACTGACTTCTTACCGAGATCTTGCAAGCTCACTAGCGTTTTGTCAGTCGCATCGCGGACCTCCCCGACCGTTTTGAAGCCGGCGGCCCAAAGCGCGTTTTGTACACGCGATGGCAGACGCACGTTTGCAAGAGGCGTGTCGTCGGGCAATTCGGGAGTTGGGGCCAAATGGGTGGGAGCCACCGCCTCACGGGCAAGCCGCTCGTCCCGGAGCCGCTCCCGATTAGCGCCGAACGCTTGCTGCGCCTTTATGTATTCTGAAACCTCGGGTTCAGCTTGGCGAAACATCTTTTCTGCCGCTAGTTGAGCGGCGCTGGCCGGCTTGGAAATAGAGTTGTCGTTCATCATCACACTAGATCCTGGACGGCTGCCGTGTGCCTTTCGAGGCAATAACGGGCGTTGTTGAAAAAATAAACTCAGTCTCGATTTTCTGACGTCGGATGATGATGCACCTCAGCAACTTGCGGGCCGGCGACCTCGCCCCCTATAAGCAATGCAAGAAGTAGCGCTGCTGCAACCAAGCAGCCAGCCACGAACCCGTAAAAGCGCCAGTCGCTAAAGCTCATCATAACTCCTGAGCATCAACGAGGCTGGAGCCTCCACGTTCCGCCGGGGCGGACCCGATGGGCCTTAACCTCTGTCCTTCTTGGCGAGCTGAACGACCGGGAGCGAGACCCCGCCGAATCCGCATTGGCGATGCTGATGGGCTGCTGGAACAGGCCACCCAGGACAGGCAGCAAGGCGGGATGGCATGAGCGGCCTGCATGCCTGCAGTCCTCCTGCGACTCAAATGCTGTTCGCGCTGAATGAGAAATCCTGATGGCTGCGGCGGTCGCTGCGCCGCCGCGAATCAGGACTCGGCTCCGGGGTGCGCATTCTGCTTTTTCTCAACAGGAGACAGTCATGATGCAACAGTGTCGTCGATGTGAGCAGAACTTACCGCTGTCCAGCTTCGGTTATGGGGGTCGTTCTCGTCCTCGCAAGTTTTGTCACGGCTGCTTTTCCGCAATAGTGAATGGTGAAGTGTTCACCATGAACCCGACCGAAGCTGACACGTTCATGGCGAGGCTAGAAGCCGGCCATTCGCTTCGGATGCTCACGGGCGGCGCCGGCGAACCGCCGATTTGCTCGGCCGATGCGTTCCGCAAGCACTGCGAGTTGAATCCGGAATGGGGCGCGAAAGCACTTGCACTTGTGGAGGCAAACAGCAAGTCCCGAATCCAGGATGGGATCGTCAAACGCACGACAGATCGCACGGCTTGCAATCAAGGGCATCCGCTGTCGCCCGAGATTATCGCTCGTATGCAGGCGGAGCGCAGGTACGACCATCGATGGTGCGAAGCTTGCGCTCGGAGGTGGCAGGGGGTCGGCCGCTATTTTGCTGAGGAAGCAGACGTCATTGCGCCGCCTGCGAATGTTGAGCGGTTGACTTTGTCAAGCGGGTCCCGATTCCTCTCGGCCGACGACATTGCGCTGATCGAATCTTGGCTCATCAAGGGAGCTTCGCTGAGAAAGCTCCTCGGTGCATGGGATGCGATCCGCTTCAGGCTTGCCCTAAAAAACAATCCAGATTTGGAGTCGAGGCTCAGGCCCATCATTGAACGCAATGCCAAGGTTGCCGTCGTGGTCGCGTCTCGAAAGCGACGGATCAGCCATTGCAAATACGGTCATGAGCTCTCCATCGAGAATACCGGTATCAAGCCATCGAATGGTTCTCGATTCTGCCTCACGTGCAATCGCACATTCGCGGGCGCGCCTGTCACGCCTCAAATGCTGGACAACGTGGAGCGTGGGTTGCTGACAGGGATGAGCGTCGGCGATCTGACGACGCCAAGAGACGGCAAGAGACCAACGATTACGTACGCACAATGGAGAACGGTGCGTCGAACTCGACCTGACATCAACGAACGCTTTATGCGTGCCCTGCGGAATCCGGCGACGATACGAAGCTTCATGAGCGGCAACACTATTGCTCGCGTGCCAGGTCTCACGCTCGCCGCCCCAGCCGACTTTGTCCGCAGCGATGTCCCGCTTTACATCCCGCAAGAGGGCGACACTGAGTGGCTTCTTAGCCTCACTCCTCACCACTGGTCGGATGCGGATCGAATGGACGTCGTCGGCAATATCTTTCTGGCTCTTGTGGACCGCAAGCTTCGGCGGGAGGATGTCCCCGTTCGCATGAAGGAGTTCAAGAAGCAGCACAACGATATGTTCTCCGATAAGGACTATGGCAGCGCCCGGGCGCCGCTGTCGCTCGACGTGCCCATTTTCGCTGAGGGGAGGACGACGCGGGGAGAGACGATCAAGACAGGCCTGTGGTCACCGGAGTCGATCTATTAATGACGTTTTCGTTCGCGCCCGCGGTCAGAAACCGCGTCACCGGCGAGACGACGAAATCGCGCGCACGGCGGAAAAGCGCGTGCCATCACGCCCGGCGGTCTGCCGCGAAGGATCGTCCGCTCGCAGGAAAAAGGAGCAATTATTGAGAAGTCGAACGATGAGCACGCGCGTCCGAAGAAATGAAGACCACGCTGCGGCTGATCGGGAAGATCAGGCACAAAGTCAAGGCATCGGGCGCGCAAGAGCCGCGGCTTAACCTTTGCTGCAAGGAGTGTTTGTACCCTCCTGTCGGAACGGCTTACTATAGTGGCGATGTCGCCTTCGGAGATGGGGCATGGACCAATTCGATGATCGCACTCGGGCGAACATGGACGTCGTACTCGAAGAGGTCTGTGCTGAGCTGCCACACGGCGGTGACCACGAAAGCCGCAAATATATTGCGGAGCGGCTGATCGAAGCCGCGCGAGGTGGCAAGGTTTCGCTCGGCGAGCTGACGTACGTCGGCCGGCGAGCTTTGGTTCATCTGCTGAACCGGCATAGATCAGCCTAAGATCTTCGGCAGGTCGTAAAAAGAAGCACGCCTACCACCTTCCGAGGCAGCGTGGCCACGGTATTCGCATCCACAGCGCGTGCGAACTCCGCGCCGATCACGCTGCATCGGGGCGAGGAGCTGCCGGACGAGTGAGGTGGCATGGCATGAGCCAGGCACTGGCCTGTTTCCGACCTCAGTGGCCCTATTTTGTTCTGGAGCGAGATTAACAAAGGTTAGATTCCAAGAAACCAGATGGGCTTTCTTCGGTTGGACATCGATGGATGATGCCGCACTGAAAGCCCGCAGCGAACAAGCCCTTGTCGTAGTGACCTTCAGCACGGCAACGGTGATCGCATGCGTTGCCCTCTTGGTTTCGCAATTGTAGGCGGCCTTAGTCGGTGACTTATTTGCCCCCTGCGATCACACGGAAGCGGGGCGCAGCCAGTTTTTCTGGTGGAACCGAGCGCGATGTGAACTTCGTTTCAGTCCGCTGAGCGCGTTTGCAATTTGGGCAGACGAAGAGGTGAGCGATCATCACCGGCGTGTCTCGCACCAGCTCTGATCGAAACCACCTCATGTTGACGTGGCAGTCGGGACAAATCGGCGCTTCGAGCTCTCCCAGCGCGTTCTTCAGATTCTCCATGCTTTGCCCCCGCGGTCTCGGGAGAGTAGCAGGATCCATGGGCGCGCAACGTATCAAAAGTTACACAACGGCCGAATTTAGACGTCCTCTCGCGCTCAGTCGGTCCTCAGCCATGCCGCGCTCTCTTCCCTAACGAAAAAGTGTATATACCAGATTTTCCCGGAAGGGTTACGATACAACCTGTTTTAGAATTGTGTATTGGGACCTACCCGTTGGCAACAAGCATTGAATCGATCGTTTCGGCTTACGTGCGCCTGAAGAACCGTCAAGCCTTGGAGAATATGCGAGAGCTCCGGCGCCAGTTGCTCGAAGAGCTAGAGTCCACATCGGGCGTTGACCCGGCTCATTCAAGAGATGCTTTACTTGAGGACCTCCGAGTGATCGAGGGTGCACTGGAGCAGCTACAACCGCCGCAGCACGGCTGAGCCACTGACAAGCGGCCCGGCGGTTCACGCTGGGGAGCCTCTGTTCTCGTTTCCCGGAATGTTCCTATGCGCAGGAAAGAGACAGCTTGGCTGCTGTGCTACACTTCGTGATCAAAGCTGCGCATTATTTTATTTATAATCTGGATAAATAGTTTAATTATAAGCCGTTGAAAATATCCAGAGCACATGGAGTGATACCATGTCTGAGATGGAAGACAACGATCGGCGAGAATTTTTGAAGATCTGTGGGAAGTTTGCAGCCGTAACGCCTCCAGCCATGACTGTGCTGCTCTCGACGTCGTTGACGTCAGGCGCGATCGCATCATCCGGTGGTCGCGTGGTGCATTCCGACGGCAATCAGAATGATCAAGGTCAGAATAACAACTCGCAATGAGCCGAGTTGCCAGTTTTTCCTGGCACCGTAGTTTCACGCCGCCTCAGCGGGCGGCCTCTTTGCCTGCTCTGAAGCGGCCGTACTTGATGCTGAACCGAACAGAGGAACGCCGTGATGGCGGGATAAGGTGGCAACGCTTGGCGATCCCATTACCGCCCGAGCACCTCCAACGGCCCTGGCCCTCTCACACGCCCAAGAACCCCCAGGGTCGGGGCCGTCTTTTGGGGATCCAAGCTTGGGCGTGTCATCCTCTTATTGATCTCTCTTCAGCTTGCGGGACCAGGACATCAGCGCCTTGCTGGCCCGATGCTTGAGGGCTTCCCGTGCAGCGCGGTCCGATCCCCGGTGATTTGCTCGGCATAGTCGTCGATCGCATCGATCAGCGGCCGGGTGTGGCCGAGCCCGCCTTGCATGAGGTATCGGCGGAATAGATCCAGCTCGCCGAGCTCTGCCTCGACCGCTTTGGCGCGCGCCTCTTCGCTGATCTTGCGCATCCGCTCCTGGTGATACGCCTTGGCGGCCGCTCGGTTCTCTGCCTTGGTCATGCCGCCATCGAAGCGCGGCGCCGGCGAGAGTCAAATTGTCGATTACTGGTGGCTCAGACCACGCGCGAGCTACTGCATTGTCGGTAGAAAGAGCACAGGTGAGGATTCGCGCTGGCGTCAGGTATCCGAGGAACGGCTCCAGCATCCGTCCCCTGCTTCAGCGCCCCAAGGATGCGGGAGCCGTTTCTTCGAATGGTCGAGGCGCATCATGCAGCCCCGAAGCGACCCGGTGCAACTCTGGATTCGTAGTCGTCGGCCGACCGGCGTGCGACACTGATCCATATTCGCGTTTCGGAGGAGAAGCCCGATGCGCCTAGCATTGCCTTACCTGGGAATTGGTCTTTGCGCGTCGCTGGCGGCGTGGATGTCGCTGATGCTGCTTTACTGAGCGGGCAGCAATCCTGGACCTCGATGCCCGCAGCGAGCTCGATCAGCTTGCGCGCTGCGGCCTCTGGGCTGGAATATGGCCCTTGGTCAGTCAGCTTCATTTGACGCTCCCCCGGCCACCAAACAGAAGGCGGATTGCTGGTGGAAATCTTCGTGGTTCGCAATGCCACAAGATGACTACGCTTGAATGGGCGCTCCTGAAGTTCTGAGCATCGCTTGCAGCGCATATAACGCTCTAGCTCATGGATAGGGGTGGTCTTCGGCCGCCGCACGATGTCCAGCGGGACTGTCTGGTGCGTGTCGCACCCGAGGCACTTTACCTCAAGATAGCGGTAGCCCGCGTTCAGGGCACCGCCAAGGGCTGGGGAGGGCTGGGCAGGTCCCTGGAAGCCAAGCATTCGCGCGTTCCAGGCCTGACAAGCCAAGGTGTCGGCATCCTTGCGAGCGTCCCGCGCACGTTCGGCGAGGATCCGGACCGTCGCCCCGAATAGGTATTCTCGCGACTTGGTGCCCATCTCGGATGATTCCGCGGGAGGAGCGCCGAAGCAAGCCGCTAGCTTTAGAACCGCCTTGTGGAGAAAAGGCCAGCTCTTGGTCAAGGGTCGCGATTGGCCTTGTTGATCGACTACGCGCAACGCTTTCAAAATTAGGAACCGGACGAACTCGCCGGCAGGAGCCCAATACATTGATGCGGCTTGCGTGCTCCGTCCAAACAAAATTTTCGATATACCGAAATTTCCACTTGCTCCGTCGGGCAAAACAGTGGTTCATAGGGTGCTGGCTCTACCCACATTCGAAGGAACCAGCGTCATGGCGGATGAAGTCGAGGTCTCTTCCGAGCTGTCGAAGATTGCGAAACTCAATGGAGACTTTCGAAGAAACTACGGCCCTCTACTCGGTGCATTCCTCTACCTG
Source organism: Bradyrhizobium diazoefficiens (assembly GCF_016616235.1). Classification (NCBI taxonomy): domain Bacteria; kingdom Pseudomonadati; phylum Pseudomonadota; class Alphaproteobacteria; order Hyphomicrobiales; family Nitrobacteraceae; genus Bradyrhizobium; species Bradyrhizobium diazoefficiens. The sequence goes on along the minus strand of NZ_CP067100.1, from coordinate 5,105,803 downwards.
CGTTCGATCAGTGCCGCGCGGGGCCGTTCTTGGCTTTGGGCTGGGCTACTTTCGGTAGCTTGCTCATCGGGGCTGGCATGGCTCGGGAAGCACGGTTTTTCTTGGTTAGCCTCCGGGTGATTGCGCGCACGAGAGCGTCGGGTGTTTTGAATGAGACAATTGAGCGACGTTCGCGGGCCGCCTCCGAGAATCTGATGGTTCGCTTCACTCTGCCATCTGTCGGCAACAACACATAGTCCAGTACAGCCTCATTATGCTCAGATAGCCTGATGGCAGCAATCCACCCAGCAGGCACGTGCGCGTCGCATTGAATGGTCCAATGCGGCGAATGAGTTTCCTCCTTTCCCGGAGTCCAGCGAGCCGCCCTAACCGAAACACAAGTGGTACCATTCACACGCAACGAATCTGTCCAGCCTCCCGTACTCGTACGACAGCCCGCCTTTCGCACGGCCGCGCCAATCCCAGCCGCGAGTTCTACTTTTTGCCCCGACCAGAGAGGCCGCAATTCCAGAAATTCATAGTTCCGCTTGGGCGTGTAGCCGAGCAAGCGATAGAGATTCCGCATGCTGCCGAAATGGGTCTGACAAGTCGCCACACAGGGTAGGCCCGGCGTACGGTCGATAATGCTGATGCTTAACCGCCCCTCCTTGTGCAGGGTTCGGCGTAACCGCACAAGCATCTCATCCTCGGTCAGATCGACGCGCCGCTCTTGGATGAACTTAGAAACTCTTGTGAAGACAGCGCGCTCGATTATCGGCTCAAGGCAGTTTTCAGCCCTGATCCACTGTTCAGGAGGATTGTACGAGCGGATTTGACGCAGCTTCCATGAGCGGCGGTTGAAAACGAGATTGCCGATGTAACTCTCGTCTCTGAGGATCGCGCCGACCATCACGCGTGTCCACGGCTTCCCCGTGCGAGTTGGCACCTTCCGCTTGTTCAGCTCCCAAGCTACTACCGTCTCACACTTCACTTCCAAGAACCGACTAAATATCCATCTGACAGCAGCCACCTCCTTCGGGGGACCGGGGCGCACTCGGATGTGATCAGTTGCAAGATACTTGCGCTCTCCTTTCTTCAGCGCGCCCTTCGATTGCTCTTTCTCGTCAACAAGCTCCCGAACCAGACCATAGCCAACCTTGCCGCAAGGTTTGTAGCCGAGCCGAGCGAACCGACATTGACCGGCATAGACCTTGGCCGAAAGCTCCCGGCTGTACTCGGCCGCCATGACTCGTTTGATGTTCTTGACGATGCTGGCGAGCATGCTCCCGTCGTTGTCGAATTGCTCAGCACAGTAGGCCACTCTGATGCCGGCTCGTTTGCAGAGAAACTCGTAGTGCGCACTTTCGTCCACATCCTGAAAGCGGCCCCAGCGGCTCACGTCATAAACCAGGACATGAGCAAAATCGGCCTCTCCCGCTTGTACGTCTTCTAGAAGTTGAATGAGACCGGCTCGATTCTTGATCAGGAGACCACTCTCGCCCTCGTCTCTGTAGGTTCGAACAAGCGTCAGATTGTGCGCGTGCGCATAAGCGGCGATCACCGCAGCTTGGTTCTGGATCGAATACTGCTGCCGTTCGGTAGACATACGAACGTACTGGGCGGCTCTACACACTTTTTGAGCCGCTGGAAGGCTGGACTTTCGAACGACGAGTTCGTTGCCCATGGATGCTCTCGAAGCCTGCGCCCGCCACGATCAGACGCCTGTGCGAGTCTCTCAGCAAGCGCGTTGACGGGTTCTCGTCATGAAAATGTGGTGACATCGATCTCGTCCACTCGAACGGCGCCATACAATACGTCCCGGACGCAATCGTACCATCAAGGCCCTCTGTTCGGCGCGACCGGCCGCGATGATGCCTCCAAGCCAGAGATCCAAACATCCTTTCTGAGTGACAATGGACCTGGAGGGCTAAGGACCTCGACGGAAAAGCTAGTGAAATACCAGCGTAATTGGTTGACTCAGCGCAGCCAAGTCCACGTCCCGCTTCGTCTTGCAGCGCGAGCACTCAATCTCGAGCCAGGAGTATCCGCCGTTCACGGCTTGGTCGATGGTGGGGGACGGATCGATCGGTCCTCCATCGGCCCACATCTTTTCGTTCCACGACTCGCAAAGCAGCTTGTCGGCCTGACGGATGAGTGCCTCGCCTTTGGCGCGGGCTTCAGCCGACTGCGAGCCGAGGATCGCGGTCATCACACGGGCTCTGCTGAGCTCCTTCCCGAGAGCCTTTCGGCCGCTCCCGGAAAGGGGTGTTGGATGGTGCTTCGGGGCCATTCGCCGTGCCTAGTCGAACGTTGGCCAACAGCCATCCTCTTCGTAACGCCCTGTCCGATGCGTACAGGTATTGTCCAATAGCCGCCTGCCGACCTCCTTCCAGATCGCGTCTGCACCGTACACACGTGTGGCGTCTACCTTCTGGATCTCGACCAGCCTGCCGCATCGGCGGCATCCCACCCGCAAGACATGTTGAGGAATTTGACTTAGCCGCAGCGCTCCGGGGAAGGGAGGAGCCGGCCCTGTTTCGACGCGAGCGTCTTCCAGAAGAGCCTGCCAGTATTCCGGCGGAAGATCGGCGTCAGGAGCCAATCCAGGGAGCCGCATCGAATGTCGGCGGGCAACAGCGGCCATCTTTTCCATCTGCTTCGGATTGGGCATGCGCCAGCTCGCGGGTCGATCAGACATACCCAATTAGAACATAACAGGAACGAAAGAGTCGATACCCCTTCCGTAGAAAACATGCGGTGGGCTTTCTGGCTTGTCGGAACCCGGCGCCTCCATTCGTCTTGAGTCAGGTATTCCAAGATCGGAGTTCTGCGTACATGGCACCGCGCGCCAATTGGAAGGGCTTTCTGCGATTGTCTCTGGTGACCTGCCCGGTCGCGCTTTATCCCGCCACCTCGGAGAGCGAGAAGATTTCCTTCAATCAGCTCAGGCTGACCATTCCGATATCGAGATGGCTGCCAAGGACGTCGGTCCTCTGTGCCGCAGTTCCGCGGTAGGAAATCTCGTTCGGCTCGACGCCTGCGGCCTTCGCGAGCATGCGGATGGCCAGATGGCCGTTGGTGCCCGCGCCGTTATGGCCAAACGTGACCGAACCCGGCTTCTTGCGCAGCGCATCGAGCACGCTCGCGAGAGTCGTGAACGGGCTGTCGCTGCGAACGACGATCACGCTGGGATCGTCGACCACGCGGGCGACTAGGCGGATCTCGTCCATGGTGTATTGGGTCTTCCGCGTCATCGGCAGAAAGTTGTAGCCGGGCACGTTGACCACGCCCATCGAGTACGCATCGGGAGCGGCGCGCGCGATCGCGGCGAACGCGATCTCGCCGCCGGCACCGGGCTTGTTGAGGACGACAAACCGCGCATTCCCGCCGAGCCGCTTCTCGACGAAGGGAAGCAGCTTGCGGGCCATGACGTCGGTGCCACCACCCGCCGCGAAGCCAACGACGACCTCGACCGGCTTGTCGTCGGGCCATGCGGCCATCGCTGCGCCCGAGGCGGTCAGGCCGAGCATCAATATAACTGTTCGAACCTTCCTCAACATGAAGGTTATCCTTTCATCTTCGTAACAAACAAATTCCGGCCGGTCTGTCGTGATCTGCTGGTTCCGATCCCTCGCCAACCTCTTCTCGTACTATCGATGCGATGCCATGACTCGTCCAGCAACAGGAAGTCGCGCGACCAACACACAGCCGGTCTCGGATTCCGTGATGTAGAGATTCTTGTTGTCAGAGCCGCCATAGGCCAGGTTGGTGGTGGCGAGGCCCTGACAGGACCGTGCCCGATAGAGCGGCTCACCGAGGCGGCTGAAGATCCAGACGGTGCCGAGGCCGGCGTGAGCGATGGCGAGGTTGTCCTGCTCGTCCATCGCAAGGCCATCGGGTCCGCCGAGGCTTCCGGATAGCTGGATGAAGATGCCGACCTTCGATGCCGTGCCGTCGGGCATCAGTGGGATCCGCCAGATCGCATTACCTCGGGTGGCGGCGACGTAGAGGATGTGTTCGCTGCCGTTGAGCACGAGGCCGTTCGGGCTGGGGACGTTGTTGACGATCTGGTCGAGCGCTCCGTCCACGCGCAGGCGATAGACGCGGCCGGTCGGGTCGTGCATGCCGGTCTGGCCCTGGTCGGTGAAATAGACGTCGCCATTGTCGGCAAAGACCAGGTCGTTGACGCCCTTGAAACGCTCCGACCAGCGCCGCTCCAGCATCGAGGTGACCTTGCCGCCGGCCGGATCGAGCGTCAAGAGCCCATGACGATAATCCGTAATGACGATCCGCCCGTCGCGCGCGATTTTCAATCCGTTTGGCTCGCCATCATATTCGGCGACCAGTGTGAACTCACCGGCCGGCGAGATGCGGAAGATTCGTCCGTAAGGAATGTCGACGACATAAAGATTGCCGTCGCGGTCGAACGACGGACCCTCGATGAAGGAATCTGCCACCAGTCCGCGGCGGTTCACCAGCGACCAGGCGTTGTCGGGATCCTTGCGGCGGAACTTGTCAGGCAGGCGGGCGAAGACCTCGGTCTTGATCTCTTCGGGTGGTGCGTACATCGGGGCAACTCGCTCAGGGAACGGCAGTGACTTGTGAAGGCAGCCACATTGCAATTTCAGGGAAGATCACCAGCAGGCCGAGCAGCGCGAACATGATCAGGTGAAACGGGATCGTGCCCGCGACGACGTCGCTCAGCTTGCCGGTCCAGATGCTCTGGATCACGAACAGGTTGATGCCGATCGGAGGCGAGATCTGGCCCATCTCGATGAAGAGCACCAGGATCACGCCGAACCAGATTGGATCGATGCCGTACTGGACCAGAACCGGATAGAGCAGCGGCACCGTTACCACGATCATGCCGAGGCTTTCGACTAGGCAGCCCAGCACCGTGTAAAGAACGAACAGGGCGAAGAAGAACTCCAGCTTGGAAAGCTTCAGATTGACCAGAAATTGCGTGATCTGCTCGCCGACGCCGGCATAGCTGATGGCGTAGGAGAACAGGAACGCGGCGTAGACGATGAACAGAATGTTGCCGCACACGCGCACGGTGGTCTGCAAGGCGTGCCAGAGGATCGCGACGCTGAGTTCGCCCCAGAACGCCGCGATGATCATCGCCAGCACGCAGCCGATCGCCGCCGCCTCAGTTGGCGTGACCAGCCCCGAATAGATGCTGCCGATGGTGCCGCCGATCAGCACCATGAACGGGATGACGTCGAGCAGGGCCGCGAGCAGTTCTCGACCCGAACGAGCGCCAACCTCGCGCGGAGCGGTCCCGGGTCTGAACCACGCATGCATGGCGATATAGCCCATGAACATCGCGGTTAGCAGCAGGCCCGGCATCACGCCGGCCACGAAAAGTTTGGCGACGGAGGTCTCGGTGAAGGTGCCGTAGACGATCATCGCGATGCTCGGCGGAATTAGGATGCCGAGTGTGCCGCCCGCCGCCAGCGAGCCCGCCGACAGGCGCGGACTGTATTTGCGCTTCTGCAATTCAGGCAGCGCGACCCGGCCGATCGAGGCGGCGGTGACCACGCTCGAACCGCTGATGGCCGCGAAGATCGCGCATCCCGCGATGTTGGTTTGCAGCAGGCCCCCCGGGATCCAGGACACCAGCTTGGACAGGCCATGATAGACCCTCAAGCTCAGGCGGCTCTCCTGGAGAATTTCGGCCATCAGGATGAACAGGGGGATCGCACTCAGCGTGAAGCTGTTCATGCTGCCCCAGCTGACGAGGCCGATGCCCTTCAGTCCGGGTAGACCCGCATGCAGGAGCAGATAGAGGACGGATGGCACCGTAATCGCAAACGGGATCGTGGTCCCCACGCACAATAGGCCGATGAAGATCGCCAAGACAAAAATCAGTTCGACCCCGGGCGTCATGGCTGCGTACTCCCGCGAAGGCGGCGAACCTTGGTCAGGATCGTGCGGGCGAGGGCGAGGCAGAGCAGGAACATGCCGATCGCCATGGTGGTCTGCGGCATCCACAGCGGCGTCTGCAGCGGCGTGGGCGCCACGTCCTCCGAGCGCCACGAGTTCATGACCAGGCGCATCAGGTGCCAGGTAATCAACGCGGAGGCGACCAGCGACATCACGTCGAAGACGATCTGCGACGCCAGCCGGGCGGATTGTCCGAGGCGGGCCTGAACCAGTTCGACCCGGTGAAATGCGCCATGGGCTTCGGCGACCGACATGCTCAGGAAGGTCATGGCCACGAGCAGATAGCCGCCAATCTCGTCTGTGATCTGGAGCGATGTCGCAAACAGATTGCGTGCGATCGCCTCGGCTCCGATCAGGATGATCATGGCCATTAGGAAGAGCGCGCAAATCGCTTCCGAGGCGTTCTCGACCGGGCCGGGGCCCGACGAGACGTTGTCGATGAAGTGGACGGTGCCGTCAGGCGCCACCTCCTTGATCTCCATGCTGCCAGCCATGATCGATTACCGGCCAAGCGCCGCACGAACCTGCTTGAGCGCGGCCGCAGCATCCGGCCCCTTCGATTTTGCCCATTCATCCCAATAGGCCGAAATCGCCTTGGTGCCGACGTCGAGATCGCCGGGTTGCGGCTCGGTCACCGTCATGCCGCCTTCGGCGAACTTCTTGCTGAGGCTGTCTTCCTCATCCGCCATCGCCTTGGTGATGAGCGGCATGTTGTCGGCGACGGCCTTGCGCACCTTGACCTGGATCTCCGGCGACAGCTTGTTGAAGCGCTCCTTGTTCACGATCACGACGGAGTTAAAATAGTTGATGCCGAGCCGGTAGTTGAACTTGAGCAGGTCCTTCCAGGTATTGCCGCCCCCGGTGTTCGCGGTCAGCACGCCGTCGACGATGCTGCGGTCGAGCGCGGAGGGAACTTCCGGGGCGCCGAGCGTGACAGGCACGCCGCCGAGCCGCTTGATGAACTCGCCCTGCTCGGGCGATGTCACGCGGATCTTCTGGCCCTTGATGTCGGCCAGCGCAGTCAGCTTCTTGCTTGAGAACGCGACCTGGTAGGGATAGAGGTACTGGCCGAGGACCAGCACGCCCTTCTTCTCGAAGGCTTTCTCCAGGTACGGCGCCATGATGTCCGCCGCCTTCTCGTACTCATCCAGCGAGCGGATCAGCATCGGCAGCCGCAGGACGCCGCCGATCGGCACGTTGCCGAGGAAATAGCCGTCGTCGCCCATCTGCACGACGTCGTCGCTGACGGCCTGGGTGATGGTGGTGGTGTTGATAGGGAGCGAGCCCCCGAGGTGCAGCCGGATCGACAGCTCACCGCCGGTGTCCTTTTCGATTTGTTCGGCGACGGCGCTCATGCCCTTGGCCGCTGCCACCGTGGCCACGGGATTGTAGATATAGAGATCCCATCTCTCGGCGGCTGCGGCTGGCGCTGCAAGGCCCGCCAATGCAAGTGCCCAAGCGATCACGCCCACAAATTGGCGACGGCTCGTCGATATCATTGTTTTCTCCCAAGTCTTTTTGTGGTTGGGCGAAACTATGTTTGATCGCGTTCCCGCCAGCAAGAGAGCGAAGGGGCGTAATCAATCGCATATGTGATAATTGGCGCGATCGTGCCGAAGCGTATTGATCGGATTTCAATCACGTAGAAGTTGGACGTCCCGCGCGGCACGCGCCAGCCGCGGCGGCCAATGAACGAGAGAGCTTCGGGATGGACACAACCCCTGCAGATGGCCCGTTGGGCGGAATTCGCGTCGTCGACCTGACCAACGTGATCATGGGACCGTTTGCGACCCACATCATGGCCGATCTCGGCGCCGACGTGATCAAGATCGAGAGCGAAGAGGGCGATTCTTTCCGGACTTATCGGCCCAATCGCCATGAAGGCATGGCCGGCGGCTTCCTTCATCTCAACCGCAACAAGCGCAGTGTCATGCTCGACCTGAAGCGGTCGTCGGAAATGGATGCCCTGCGCAAGCTGATCGCGACAGCCGACGTGTTCGTCCACTCGCTGCGCCCTAAGGCCATCGCCAAGCTCGGGCTCGGCTATCAGGCGGTCCGCGCCATCAAGCCCGACATCATCTATTGCGGCGCCTATGGATTCAGCGAGAAGGGACCCTACCGCGACAAGGCTGCCTATGACGATATCATCCAGGCCGGCTCCGGGCTCGCTGCATTGCATATGGCTGCGCGCGGCGAACCGGCTTTCATGCCGACGGTGCTGTGCGACAAGCTGTCCGGGCAGGCGATGGCCTATTCGGTGATGGCGGCGCTGTTCCAGCGAGAGCGGGGCGGCGGAGGTCAGGCGATCGAGGTGCCGATGTTCGAGACCACGGCGGAATTCGCCTATGTCGAGCATCTGCTCGGCTTCGCCTTCGAGCCGTCGCTCGGCAATCCCGGCTACAGCCGTGTCGTCAGTCCGCGCCGAAAGCCGTTCCGCACGGGCGACGGATATATGTGCATCCTGCCCTATTCGGATCGCAACTGGCGCGACTTCTTCGACTTCGTCGGCCGCCCTGAGCTGAAGTCGGACGTCCGCTTCTTTCCGCTGGTCGAGCGGGCGGCCCATCTCGAGGCGCTCTATGAGATCATCGAGGAGGAAGCCCCCAGGCATTCCACCGCCGCCTGGGTATCATTCTGCGACGATGTCAGCATTCCCTGCATGCCCGTGCTCGGCCTCGCCGATCTGCCTGACGACGAGCACATGAAGGCGGTCGAAATGTTCAGCAGGGCCGAGCACCCGTCGGAGGGAGCGTACAAATCAATCCGGGCGCCGGTGTCATTCAGCTCGGCACCGTTCCGCCTCCGCCGTCATGCGCCGCGGCTCGGCGAGCACACCGCCGAGGTCCTCGCGGAAATCGGCATGGACGCGGCTTCTGTCAGCAGGAAGAGCAAGTGAGGCAAGTTATGTCGGGCAGCGTAAACTACGAGCAGGATGGCGGGCTCCCTGGAGTTCAGCCGAACGACGCCCTTCGATCGATGGAGGCTTGAATGCACGCATTCCGGTTCGAATCCCTGACCTTGCCACCTGAGGCCGAGGAGATGCGGCGCAAGGTCCGCGCGTTCCTGCAGGAGGAGCGTGACACCGGCCGTTATGCGGCACATCGGACCTCCTGGTCGACATTTGATCCGGAGTTCAGCAAGCGCGCCGCCAAGGCCGGCTTCATCGGCATGACTTGGCCGAAGCAATATGGCGGCGGCGAATACTCCAACCTGCAGCGTTTCGTCGTCACCGAGGAGATGCTGGCGGCCGGCGCGCCGGGCGGCGCGCACTGGATCGCGGATCGGCAGTCCGGCCCGCAGATCCTCAAGCACGGCAGCGAGCGGGCGCGGCAGCTGATCCTGCCGAAGATCGCGGCGGGTGAGTGCTATTTCGGCATCGGCATGAGCGAGCCTGATTCCGGCTCCGACCTCGCGGCGGCCCGCACCAAGGCCGACAAGGTCGAAGGTGGCTGGGTCATCAACGGCACCAAGATCTGGACCTCGAACGCGCATCGCGTCCATTATTTGATCGTGCTGGCCCGCACCGAGCCGCTCAGCGAGAATCGCCACGCCGGGCTGTCCCAGTTCATCGTGGACACGAGCTCGGAAGGTATCGAGATCAGGCCGATCATGAACCTGTCGGGCGGGCACGAGTTCAACGAAGTCTTCTTCAAGAGCTGCTTCGTTCCCGACGACATGATGATCGGAAAGCCCGGAGAAGGCTGGACGCGCGTTACGGGCGAACTGGCGTTCGAGCGCGCCGGCCCGGACCGATTCATGTCGGACATCAGGCTCCTGGTCGAGCTTGTCGACAAGATCGGGCGCGAGCCGAACGAACGGCAGGCGGTCGAGATCGGCCGGTTGGCGGCTCACTTCGCCACGCTGCGCCGGATGTCGTCGTCGATCGCTGGCCTTCTGGAGCGCGGCGAGAGCCCGGTCACGGAGGCCGCGCTGGTCAAGGACGTCGGCACGGCGTTCGAACGGGAGGTTCCGGAAATGGTGCGGAAGCTGTTGCCGATCGAGGCAAGTCTCGATGACGACGACGAATATTCGCAGGCGATGGCGCATGTGTTGCTGCACGCGCCTTCGTTCACCATTCGCGGCGGCACGCCGGAAATCCTGCGCGGGATGATAGCCCGCGGTCTTGGCCTGCGCTGAGGAGGAGACGCCATGGAAGACATGTCCGCCATTGTGCTCGAACAGGCCGATCGCCTGTTTGCGCAACACATCGACAAGAAGGTTCTGTCCGCGGCCGACGCCGGGCAGTGGTCTGATGCGCTCTGGAGTGCGATGGAAGATGCCGGCCTGCCGCTGGCACTGGTGCCCGAAATGAAAGGCGGGGCGGGGCTGGCCCCGGACGTTGCGGCAAACCTGATCCGCCGGTCGGCATTTCATTCCGTCCCGCTGCCGCTGGCAGAGACCATGATTGCCAACGCGCTCTGGACCGACGCCGGCGGCGAGGTGATCGCGGGAGCGGTAACGCTCGCGCCGGTTAATCCGCACGATCGCATCACGCTCGCATCGAACAGAACGGGCGCAACATTGCAGGGCATCGCGCGGCATGTTGCCTGGGGCAAGCAGGCGCCCATTGCTCTGGTCCTCGCGTCCGACGCAAATGGCAATGCCTTCCTCTGCCGCGTGCCGACCGGCAAGGCGCGCTCGAACAAGACACGGCGGAACGTGGCCTATGAGCCGCGCGAAGACGTCGATTTCGGCGGCGTGCAACTGGCCGCGAGCGACTTCTTGCCGGCGCCCGCCTGTCTCGACGCCGATGGCCTGATGCCGTTTGGCGCCGCAATCCGCGTCCAGCAGATGATCGGCGGGATGGAGCGGTGCATGGACTACGCACTGTCCTACGCCAATGAGCGCGTGCAGTTCGGCCGGCCGATCGCGAAGTTCCAGGCGATCCAGCATATGCTGGCGATTGCGGCAGGCCATTTTGCTGCGGCGTCGGCGGCAGGCGACGCGCTGACGGAAACGCCGCGGCTGGGTGATAACGCGCTGGCCGTGGCGATTGCAAAATCCCGGTGCGGGGAATCTGCCGGGCAGGTTGCCGCCCTCTGCCATCAGGTCCACGGCGCGATGGGGTTTACTCAGGAGCATCCGCTGCACTACGCCACCCGCCGGCTCTGGTCGTGGCGCGACGAATGGGGGGCCGAACCGTGGTGGCAGGAAAAGATCGGCCGGATGATCTGCGAGCAGGGCGGCGACGGTTTTTGGCCGCTGCTGGTCGACCCGCCGGCAACCGCCGGTGCGGCCTAGCTCGAGGACGACGGGCGAAGATAGCGCTGCACTACATCGTTGAGCAGCGCGACGATCTCCGTCTGCCGCCGCGTGATATCTTGAAGAGGACCTGATACGGCGACGGCAAGCGCGCGGTTCCAGCCGTCGATGCCCTCGGGCAGGGGCAGCGCGATCGACCCCGCGCCAGGCGTGACGAGCCCCGCCGAGAAGAAGAAGCCGTCACGCCGCGTGCGCTCGACGTTTTCCAGCACCTGATTAATGTCGATCCGCGATATGTCGAGCGCCGCTTCCGCGTTGGTGCGTGTGCACACGCTGCGAATCTCCTTGTCGCTGCTCGACGTCAGCAGTGAAAAACCAGTGGCCGACCACACCACGAGGCGCCTGGATCCGGGTGGGACGTGGAAGCGCATCGTGGCCCGGGCCTGCAAAACGTGAATATATTGCGCGTAAATTCCGCTCCGTGCGGCGATGATGACGGTGTCGCCCGTTTTCTGAGACAGCTCTTCGAGCATCCGCATCAGGCTGCCGTTTCTGACGGGGCCCTTGTCGAGCCAGGTCCCGAGCAGGGTGACGCGCGGCGAGGGCAGGAAGCTGCGGCTTTCCTGCAGATAATCCATGTAACCGAGCTCGACGAGGCAATTGAGCAGGATCGAGGTCGACGATTGCGGAAATCCCAGCCGCTCGGCAACTTCGGCGACGCGCGCGTCGCGCTGGATCTCGTCGAAGAACTCCAGAATTCGAAGCACGCGTCCCGCCGACTTGACCGATCCCGCCGCCGGAGGGCCGTAGCTCGTAGCTTCCGTGATGTGGTCATCTGCCAACGCTTTCTTTATTGTCCTAGGCATGTCTGTACCCATCGAAATCTGATCGCGGCGTTATGATTAGGGCGTAATTAATGCCCTCCTGAAGGTCAGGTCCAGTCATTAGCACGGACTTGTCCATGCCACCTCAGCTAAGCGGATCCGAAGAAAATGCCGTCCGCTTGAGCGACGCTTCATTTAGGTGAATTGTAAGGATGCGCGCCGCAAACAGAGCGGTTGCAAGTTGCGCATAAGCGTCTGACATCTCCGCTACATCTCAAACAGCAAAATGCGAGTATAACGTCACCCGCCGATGTCGAGACTATTGCGGCTTAGGACAAACAAGAACAAACGATACAAGCCGAGTGGCGCATGAACTCGCGGCCATGGTCTTGGCGGGAGGAGAATCTGAAAATGCAGAGAAAACAATTCGTCCTTGGCGCTTTCGCTCTATTCACAAGTTTCTGTGCCGCTTCGGCTGCAATCGCCGGAAACTACGATACGGGTGCGACGGACACGACAATCAAGCTCGGCCAGACAATGCCGTATTCGGGGCCGGCCTCCGCCTATTCCGCGATCGGCCGCGCCGAGATCGCCTATTTCAAGATGCTCAACGACAAGGGCGGCATCAACGGCCGAAAGGTCGAGCTGCTCAGCATGGACGACGGCTATTCGCCGTCGAAGACTGTCGAGCAGGTTCGGCGCCTCACCGAGAGCGACGAGGTGCTGGCGATGTTCTCGATGCTCGGCACCGGCCCGAACATCGCGGCGCAGAAATATCTCAACGCCAAGAAGATCCCGCAGCTGTTCCCATCGAGCGGAGCCAGCCGCTGGAACGATCCGCAGCATTTCCCCTGGACCACCGGCTCGCAGCCGACCTACCGCACTGAGGGCCGAATCTACGCCAAATGGATTCTGGCCAACAAGCCCGATGCCAGGATCGCAGTCATCACGCCGAACGAGGATCCCGGCCGCGACTACCTCGCCGGCTTCAAGGAAGGTCTCGGCGAGCACGTCAACCAGATCGTCTCGGAAGCGGTGTACGAGACGACGGACCCGACCGTCGATTCCCAGATCGTCAAGTTCAAGGCCGCCGGCGCCGACGTTGTCTTCAACGAATGCACGCCGAAATTCGCGGCGCAGGCGATCAAGAAGATCGCCGAACTCGGCTGGAAGCCGCAGATCATCCTTCCCGCCGTCTCCAATTCCGTCGGATCCGTGCTGGTACCGGCCGGGCTCGAAAATTCCGTCGGCATCGTCACCGGCGCCTTCCAGAAGGATCCCGGCGATCCTCGCTGGGAGAATGACGCTGGCATGAAGGCGTGGCGCGAATGGATGAAGACCTACAATTCCGGAGCGGATCCTGCCGACATCTTCAACGTCACCGGCTACACCATGGCGCAGATCATGGAGCTGGTGCTGCAGCGCGCCGGCAATGATCTGACGCGCGCCAATCTGATGAAGCAGACGCAGTCGTTCAAGGATGTCGAGCTGCCGATGCTGCTGCCCGGCATCAAGCTCAACACCTCGGCCGAGCAGGTGACGCCGATCCGTCAATTGCAGATGGCGCGCTTCAATGGCAAGTCCTGGGAGCTGTTCGGCGACGTGATCGGCGAATAGCATCGACGCAACGCAATGGGCGGGCAGGGCGGCAGTCTTGCCCGCTCGAACTTGCCCCCGTGACCGTTCCTCCAACCACAGTGAAGAGACGATGGCACCAACCGGCCCCCTCAGCGGTATCCGCGTTCTCGATCTGACGAGCGTGCTGTTCGGTCCCTATGCTGCGCAGATGCTCGGCGACTGGGGCGCCGATGTCATCAAGGTCGAACCGCCTGGAGGCGACACCTGGCGCTACACCGGGGTGTTTCGAAACCGCGGCATGAGCGGCCAGTTCATGGCGGTCAACCGCAACAAGCGCAGCCTCGCGCTCGATCTGAAGCATCCCGAAGGCAAGGCCGCGCTGGCGAAGCTGATCCCGACCGTGGATGCGCTCGTTACCAATGTGCGGCCAGCCGCGATGGCGCGGCTCGGGTTCGGCTATGGTGATTGCGCAAAACTCAATCCACGGCTGATCTACGCCGCGGCCACGGGCTTTGGCCAGGACGGCCCGTGGGCAGCGCGCCCCGCCTTCGACGAGATCATTCAGGCTGCCTCCGGCCTTGCATCCTCGATCGGATCGGACGAGGAGCCGGAATTCGTACCGAGCCTGATCGGGGACAAGATCTGTGCGATGGCGATGGCTGGCGCCGTCTCTGCCGCCTTGTTCCGGCGCGAGCGCAGCGGGCAGGGGCAGATGGTCGAGGTGCCGATGCTGGAGACCATCGCCGGCTTCAACAGCATCGAGATGCTGGGCGGCCACGCCTTCGATCCGCCGATCGGGCCGACCGGCTACAAGCGGATGAAGAACCGGCGCCCGGTGCGGACGAAGGACGGCTGGCTGACGATGCTGCCTTACTCCGGGGACAATTGGTGCGCTTTCTTCGAGGCCGTCGGCCGGCCTGAATTGAGCGACGAGCTCGGCGTGCGCGATCCCGTGCTGCGCTCCCAGAACATCGACAAGATCTACGACCGCATGAGCGAGATCGGCCGGACCCGCACCACCGCGGAGTGGGAGGAATTGCTGCTGCGGCTCGACGTGCCGCACACCGCCTTTGCCCGCCTCACCGAGATCGGGGAGCAGCCGCATCTTGCCGCCGTTGGGCTGTTCGCAGACATCAATCACCCAACCGAAGGACGCATCCGGCAGGCGCGGCCGGCGACGAAATTCTCGGAGAGCCCGGCCGGCATCCATCGCGTCGCGCCGCACCTCGGCGAGCATTCGCGTGAGGTGCTGCGCGAGGCCGGCCTGAGCGAGGCCGAAATCCAGGCTGCCATCGACAGCAAGGCCGTCACTGCCGCATAGCCATCCAGATCGGCTCAAGCGTGTCCGCTGGCCTTGCGTTTCCGTCGTGTCCGCCTGACGATGGTTGGCCCATTGCGAATGACTCGGAGACTTGCCGACTGCTGTTCGAGTATGTCGAGACAGCAGTGTCCACACTAGCAGCTCACTAGCAGAACATGTGATTGACCAACCGGTCCGCTGCGCTCACAATATTGCCCCCGCCGAGCCGAGCCCGGCCGCCTCGATGATCGGGGGGCAGGCGCTCAGCGCGGACTTCACATCAATTGAAGACGCCCACGACCTCGCGTTTACTTGCCGGTGAAGCGCGGCGCCCGCTTTTCGATGAAATGGGCAACGCCCTCCTTGAAGTCTTCCGTTCCGCGGCAGATCGCGACTTCCCTGTTTGCAAGCTGCGTGGCTTCGGCCAGGGTTTGCCGGGGAGCTGCCGCCAGTTGCTGCTTAATGATGCGCATGGACCGGGGAGAGCAGAAATTGGCGAAATCCGACGCCGTCTGCTGCACGGTCTCGCGGAAAGTGTCCGCCGGCAGCATCCTGACCAGGCCGAGCCGCTCGGCTTCCGCGGCTTCGACCACGCGCCCCGACAGCAGAAGGTCCGCGGCATTCATCGGTCCGATGAGCTGGCGCAACATCCAGGCGCTGCCGTGCTCCGCGATCAGGCCGCGCCGGGCGAAGGACGTGGTCAGCTTCGCACCTGCGGCCATGAAGCGGAGATCGCAATACAGCGCGATGCAAAGACCAACGCCCGCGATCGCGCCATTGATGCCCGCAATGATCGGCTTGGGAACGGCGAGCAGATAGCTGTATCGCTGCGCCAGATCGTCGTCGCTCTCCGGGGGAACGACCGGTGCAGCGGCGGCCGCGCTTCCCAACGAAGCATCGGACAGGCGGCCCATATCGGCGCCGGCGCAGAAGCCCCGGCCGGCGCCGGTGATCACGATCGCGCGCACGTCGTCGTCCTCGGACGCGATCGCCATCAGGCGGCGTAGCTCGCTCTCCATGACCGGCGTCCATGCGTTCATCTTGTCCGGTCGGTCGAATGTGATCGTCGCGACGCGATCGGACACTTCGAACTTCATCTGCTCGGCAGAAACCATGGGCGACCTCTGTTGGCGAGCCTTCTAGCAAACACGAGGATTCCGCGAAATAACTTTCGTCCACGGGAAAACTTTTCTATCTATGTGAAAAAGCGAGCGAGGAAGCATGTCCAAAGAGGTCATCAAGACGGCCAAGCGGCTGTTCGAGATCCTGGAATATTTCGACGAAGTGCAGCGGCCATTGAGTCTCAAGGAGGTCGCGCTGCGCTTCGGCTATCCCGTCTCCAGCGCTTCCGCGGTCCTCAAGAGCATGGTTGTGCTCGGCTATGTCGACTTCGACCGGTATTCGCGGACCTACATGCCGACCATGCGGATCGTTCAGCTCGGGCACTGGGTGCAGGGCGCGCTTTTTGGCGAACGCGGAATTTCGGCGCTAGTCAACCACCTCAACAAGGAAACGGAAGAGACCGTCAGCATCGCGACCCAGAGCGACCTCTACATGCAATACATCCACGTTCAGCCTTCGCCGCGCACGATCCAGTTCTCGATCAGGCCCGGGACGATCCGGCCACTCGCGCGCTCGGGCCTCGGATGGATGCTGCTGAGCGCGCGTTCGGACGAGACCATCGAGAAGCTCGTGCGCCGCATCAATTTCGAGGAGGAAGACCGGCGGAAGAAGGTCGATCTCAAGGAACTGATGCAGAAACTCCGTAAGATCCGCAAGGATGGCTACGTCATCTCCCTTCACACCGTGACGGCCGGGGCTGGTGTCATCGGTATGTTGTTGCCCGAACGGCGCCACGGCCGCATCCTGGCGATCGGCGTCGGCGGCCCAGTCGAACGGCTGGTATCCAAGCGAACGCAGATCCTGAGATCACTTCGCGAAGGCATCGACAAATTTGTTTCGCGAGAGGATCGAGCGCCGGCGACAAAAGCCCGCAATTGAGCAAATTCATTTTCACATATCTGTAAATAGGCACGCATATCTGTAATGCTCTGGCTTTCAGCTTCGGCCCGGCACATTCTCCTGCCCACCCCACGCCAGAAACGCGCGGGGATACAAGATGGCTAAACGGGTGGGGTCGTGCAGGAGAAGGTCGTCGATTTGAAAACCAAGGATGGGGTGATGAACACGTATGTGTTTCACCCGGACCGTCCAAGACCGTTCCCTGTCGTCATCTTCTATATGGACTCGGTCGGTATACGCGAGGAGCTGTCGGACATGTGCCGGCGTCTCGCAACGGTCGGCTACTACGTCATCATGCCGAACATGTATTACCGCATGGTCCGTTGCGTCGATCTCGACGCCAATCGGCTGTGGGATCCCGCTTGCGCAGACAAGCTGGAGTTGATGTGGAAGCTCAACCGCCACCTCACGAACACCATGGTGATGGAAGACACTCAGGTGATGTTCGACTTCCTCGCCAATGAGCCGGCGGCACGGCAGGGCAAGACGGGATGCGTCGGCTATTGCATGAGCGGCCGCTACGTCTATCGCGCGATGGGCGTGTTTCCCGATCGCATGGCTGCTGGTGCATCCGTCTACGGCGCGCGCCTCGTCACCGACCAGCCGGACTCCGCGCATCTCGTCACCGACAAGATCAAGGGCGAGATCTACTTTGCTCTCGCCGAACATGATCACTACGCACCGCCCGAGATGCTCGAGCAGGTGTCGCAGGCGATCAAGACGACCGGTGTCAACGCACGGATGGAATACTATCCGGAAGCCGAGCATGGCTTTGCGTTTCCGACCCGGCGCCTCTACCACAAGGCCAGCACCGAGCGGCATTGGGAGCGCCTCTTCGATCTCTTTCAGCGCAATCTGAATTGAGCTCGAAGGCCTGAGCCGTCCAGCCGATCAAGCGCCGCCGCGGCATTGCCGTATGCCGGCCAGTCACAATGACAGGGGAAACCGATGAAGACGACCAATCGTTGGAAGATATTCGTTGCGGGTGGCGCAATCGTCGCCGCCGCTCTGGGGCTCGCTTGCGCGCCTGCTGCCGCGGTCGACACCATCAAGATCGGCCTGGCGCTGCCGCTGAGCGGCGCCGCGGCCAGCTACGGCCAGGATTCGCAGCGCGGCGCCAATTATGCCGCCGAACTCATTAATCAGCGCGGCGGCATCCTCGGAGGCCGCAAGGTCGAGCTGGTCTATGAAGACGAGAAGGGAACGCCGCAGGGCGGTGTCGCCGCCGTGCAGAAGCTGATGTCGGTCGGGCGCGTCAAGGCGATCACGGGCGGCACCAACAGCTCGGTCGTGCTCGCGGAATCCTCGGTCACGAAGAAGCGCATCCTGCAGGTGAATGCCGCCGCGCAGGCCGACGCCATCACCGACCAAGGAAGCCCCTGGCTGTTCCAGGTCAACAACACGGTCTCGCTCAACTCTGAAGCGTTCAACCACTACATCGTCAAGACGCTGAAGCCGAAGACGGTCGCCTACATGGGCGAAAACTCCGAGTTCAACAAGACCGTTCTGGAGAAGCTCAAGGAAAGCCTCAAGGCCGGCGGCATCGAGCTGGTGAGCGCGTCTACCTACGACGCCGAGACCAACGACTTCACCTCCATTCTCACCAAGATCAAGGCCAGCAACCCGGACATGATCTACGTCGCCGACGCCTATCCGGCGCGCGCGGCGCAGCTGTGGAAGCAGGTACGCCAGCTCGGCGGCTTCAAGATCGAGGTGATGTCGCCGGGCGTGGTGACGCCCGGCATGATCAAGCCATCGGAGGGCGCCATGAACGGCGTCATCACGGGCGAGATCTTCATGGCCTCCGACCCGGGTCCCGAGGGCAAGGAGTTCGTCGAGAACTATCAGAAGAAGTTCAACGTGCTTCCCGGCAAGGGCGAACTGGTGATCTTCGAGTCCGTCAACCTGATCGCCACTGCGATGGACAAGGCCGGCACCGACAGCGACTACGACAAGATCGCCAAGGTCATTCGAGAGAACTCATGGCCGACTCCGCGCGGCATGCTCAAGTTCGACGAGAAGGGACGTGCGCGTGCGCCGTATTTCTACATCCAGCGCATCGACAACGGAGCCCTCATCCAGGTCGAGCGTGTCAGTTCGAACTGACGATCGCGCGGATCAAACCTAGAAGGTACGTACGGCTTTGGAACTTCTGGCTCAAACCCTGGTCAACGGATTGGTGCTGGGCGCCGGCTATGCCGTCATCGCCGTCGGCCTGACGCTGATCTTCGGAATCGTAGGCATCGCAAACTTTGCCCATGGCGCGTTCTTCGCCATGGGCGGCTACGCCTGCTATTTGCTGACGTCGCAAGGCCTGAACTATTTCGTCGCTGTGCCGCTCTCGGTGCTGATCGTCGTGGTCATCGGTGCCGTGACCGAATGGATCGTCATCCGGCGCAGCCTGTATGGTGACTCGCACCACGGCTCGCTCATCGTGACCTTCGCACTTGGGCAGGCCGCGGTGGCCGGCTTGATCCTGATCTTCGGGCCGGATCCGCTTCCCGTGACGTCGCCGCTAGGCCAGACCACGATGCGCTTTCTCGGAATCTTCGTGGCCTCGCAGCGCGCATTCATCTTCGTCTGCTCGGTGCTCGTGCTCGGTGCGCTTGGTCTATGGCTCCGTCTGAGCATCAAGGGCCAGCAGGTCGTCGCCGTGGCCCAGAACGCGCGCGGTGCGCTCTATTCCGGCATCGACGTCCCCTGGATACGCGCGCTGGCCTTCGTGCTCGGGGTTGCCGCTGCGGGCCTGGCCGGCGCGCTGTTGGCGCCGATCTCGACGATCTATCCGACCATGGGATACAGCGCGTTGATCGTTGGCTTTACGGTCGTCATCCTCGGCGGAATGGGCAGTATCCCCGGCGCGATGCTGGGGGCATTGCTGATCGGCGTCGCCAACGCCCTGTTCGAGACCTTTGTCTCGGTGTCGTGGACCCCCGCATTGGGGTGGGGACTCGTAATCGCCACGCTACTGTTCCGCCCTCAGGGACTGCTTGGCCAAGTCCAGCAGCATCGGCATTGATATGGCGATCCAGGATTTCGGCACTGTGATGGACAGGAAGCAGCAGACTGGCGCCATGGCCGGGGACAAGCCCGGGCGCGCGGCGCGAGAGACAATTTATGTCGGATGCGCCGTCGTGGCCATAGTGGCGTTCGCTGTCACATTCACCGACCCGTTCATAGTGACCCTTGCCGGTTATACCTGCGCATTCGCTCTGTTCGCTCTGAGCATCAACATCATCCTCGGCGGTGTTGGCGAGGTGCCGCTCGGCCAGTGTCTGTTCTTCGGGGTCGGCGCTTATGGCGCGGCGATCGGAATGGGCAAAGTGGGGCTGCCCTTCGAGCTCGCGGTGCTCATCGCGCTCGTGTTGTCCGTGGCACTGGCCGCCGCCATCGGCGTCATCACGCTGCGTCTGACCGGCGCTTATTTTTCGATCGTCTCCTGGGGGCTCACCGGCGTCGCCATGGTCGCGGCGGCGAATCTCGAGGAGATCACCGGAGGTCCGCTTGGTCTGTTCGGTTTCCCGCCCATCGAGATCGGCCCGCTTCAGCTATCTGATCCGCAGACCTACTTCGCGGTCACCGCCACCATTCTCCTGCTCGCAATCCTATTCCTTGTAGCCCTGCGCCGGTCTCCGTTCGGCGCCGCGATGGACAGCGTGCGCCAAAATCCTCATCTCGCCCGCTCGGTCGGCGTCGATGTCGCGCGCGTCCGACTGAAGGCTTTCATGCTGAGTGCGCCGTTCGCTGCGCTCGCCGGCGCGCTTGCCGTTCCCTACACCCAGATCGTGACTCCCGAGGTGTTCAGCGTCGCGAACACGGTGGATGGCCTCCTGATGGTGCTGCTGGGCGGCGCACAGCTCGTGGTCGGCCCCGTCATCGGTGCTGCAATGTTCACGTTGATACCGCAGGCCATGAACCTCGATCCGAACGTAAGGATCCTGGTTTTCTCGTCGATCATCATTCTGATCATGATGTTTGCCCCCGGGGGGCTGCATCAACTGGGCGTTGCTCTGCGTGACCGGTTGGGAAGGAAGACAGATGACGATCGCAGTCGCTGAGCGTCCAGCCGTCTCGGCCCGGGATATCGTCAAGCGGTATGGCGGCGTGACGGCCCTGAACGGCGTCAGCCTTGACGTTCAGGAAGGCGAGATTTTCGGCATCATCGGTCCGAATGGCGCGGGCAAGTCGACGTTGTTCGACATTCTCTGCGGCATCACCGTACCGACTAGCGGATCGATCCGCATCATGGGCAGCGAGATCGCGGGGATGCCGCCGCACCTCATCGCGCGGTCCGGCGTCGCCCGGACCTTCCAGAGGACCGCGGTGTTCGCCGAAAGTACGGTGCTCGAGAATCTCCTGTTCGGGCGCCATGCAAGCTTTCACCACGGCGTCCTGGGCCGAATCATCGGCAGCAAAACCTATGCCGGGGATCAGCAGGCCTTCCAGGCTCGCGTCGAGGAGGTGCTCACGCTGATCGGCCTTGACGGAGAGCGGCACCGCAAGGCCAGCGTGCTGGCCTATGGCGTGCAGCGCCGGCTCGCCGTCGGCATCGCCTTGATGTCCGATCCGAAGATCATGTTCCTCGACGAGCCCGCGGCCGGCATGAACGGGCGCGAGACTGCCGATTTCATCGCGCTGATCCGTGCGATCGCGCCGGGGCGGACCATCCTGATCGTCGAGCACGACATGGCCGTCATCCGGCAACTCTGCGGCCGCGCGCTCGTCGTTGTCGACGGCAAGCCTGTCGTGGTCGATGCGCCGCATCACGTTCTCAGCCATCCAGAGGTCGTGACCGCATATCTCGGAGCCGACGATGACGAGTGATGGCACATTGCTGGCCGTCAAGGACGTGTCAGCGGCTTACGGCAAGGTCGTCGCGCTCCGCGGCGTCTCGCTCTCGGTCAATCGCGGTGAGATCGTCGCCATCCTCGGCGCCAACGGCGCTGGTAAGACCACGCTGTTGAACGCGATCTCCGGTGTTCTGCCGATCATGGCGGGCCGCATCGAATTCGCGGAACAGCGCATCGACGGGCGCAAGCCCTGGACGCTCAGCCGCGCGGGGATCAGCCACGTGCCCGAGGGGCGCGAGATATTTCCGTCGATGACCGTCGAGGCCAATCTGAAGATCGTCGATGCGTTCGGTAGTGGCCCCGTGTTCACTGTCGAGGACGTGCTGAACATGTTTCCCCGCTTGCGCGAGCGCTTCCGGCAGGCCGCCGGAAATCTCAGCGGCGGTGAGCAGCAGATGCTGGCGATCGGCCGCGGCTTGATGGCGCGGCCCCGGTTGATTCTGTTCGATGAGCCGTCGCTCGGTCTGTCGCCGTTCTTCTCCAAATTCGTGCTCGGCGCCATTGGCGCGCTGCGGGCCAAGGGCCTCTCGGCGCTTTTGGTCGAGCAAAACATGCGCGCGGCGCTCAAGATCGCCGATCGCGCCTATGTGCTGAGGGTGGGCTCGATCGTGCGCGAGGGATCGGCCGGCGAAATCGCCGACGCGCCCGACATCCAGGAAGCTTATCTCGGCGCTTAGCGGAATGAGCTCGTTGCAAGGGATTTGAGACAGACAAATGCAGGGTCGACGCAATCTTCCGCTCGATGGCCTTACGGTCATCGATCTTGGTCAGGTCTATCAAGGGCCGTACGCAACCTATCTGATGGCCAAGGCCGGGGCCAAGGTGATCAAGATCGAACCGCTCGCCGGTGAGCCGGTTCGTCAGCGCGACAGCGTCAGTCGCGGGTCGGGCGCGCCGTTCGCGATGCTTAATGGTCACAAGCAGTGCATCACGCTCGATCTGAAATCCGCGAAGGGCAAGGAGATCCTCAAGCGCCTGGTCAAGGACGCGGACGTCCTCCTGGAAAACTACGCACCGGGCGTGATGGATCGTCTGGGCATCGGCTGGTCCGTGCTGCACGAGCTCAATCCCCGATTGGTCTACGCTTCGGGATCCGGCTACGGGCTGTCGGGTCCGGACAAGGACAATCTGGCGATGGACGTGACCGTTCAGGCCGTGTCGGGGCTCATGAGCGTCACCGGCTTTCCGGATAGTCCGCCCGTCAAGGCCGGTCCCGCGCTGGTCGATTTCATGAGCGGCATTCACCTCTATGCCGGCGTCATGACAGCCTTGTACGAGCGGCAGATCACGGGCCTCGGCCGGCTGGTGGAAGTGGCGATGCAGGAAGCCGTGTTTCCCGCACTCGCCTCCAACCTTGCCTACATGTACGACATCGGCCGGGCGCCGCCGCGCACCGGCAATCGCCACGGCGGACTCTCCGCGGCGCCATATAATGTCTATCCGGCAAGCGACGGCTACATCGCGATCATTGCTACCAACGACAAGCATTGGAGCAATTTGCTGCAGGCAATCGGGCGGACCGAGCTGGCCGATGATCCGCGCTTCCGGGACAAGGTCACGCGCGTTCGCAACATGGACGAAACGGACCAACTGATCGCGGACTGGAGCTCGAAGATCACCCGCGAGGAGGCCTGCGCGGCGCTGGCGAAATTCAAGGTGCCGTCCGCGCCGGTCCGCGACCTCGAAGAGGTCTGTAACGACCGGCATATGCATGCGCGCGGGATGCTGGAATGGCTCGAGCATCCGCAGTTCGGACGGATCGTGATTCCGGACAGCCCGATCCGCATCCACGGTGCCGACAGGCTGCCGGCCGCGGTCTCCTCCAGATTGGGTGCGAACACCGACGAGGTACTGTCGTCCATGCTCGACATGTCGGAATCCGAAATCGCCGTGCTCCGAACCGAGGGCGTAATCGGCCCGCGCCCTTCATCCACCTAACGAGAGAATGATGATGTCAGCTTCGGAAACCCTCGTCGCCGAAACCGCCGCGCGTGTCCTTGCGGATCTGGCCGATCCGCAGACCATCGTGCAGAAGCGCGACGATGCCTGGAAGGCGCCGCTCTGGTCGTCGCTTCAGGAGATCGGACTGGACCTCGCCTGGGCTTCCGAGACTGCCGGCGGTGCAGGAGCGTCGCTCGCCGACGGCTTCGGCATCATCCGCGAGGCGGGCCGCGCGGCCTTGGCAGTGCCGCTCGCGGAAACGCTTCTGGCCGGGTGGCTGCTGGATCGTGCGGGTCTGACCGCGCCGGGCGGCCCGATGACGGTGGCGCCGGTGCGGCCGAAGGATCATCTCACGCTCGACAAGGCCGGCCGCGTCAACGGCCGGGCCCGCATGGTGCCCTTTGCGAGCGATGTCGAGCATCTCGTCCTGCTGGCCACTGGGGACGAGGGGCCGTCGGTCGCTCTGGTCCGAACAGCCGATTGCAAGCTGCAGCCCGGCAAGAGCCTCGCGGGCGACGCGCGCGACACCGTGGAGTTCGCGAACGTTCTGCCGGTTCACAGTGCGCGCTTGAAGGAGTCGGGAGCACGTGAGAAGGACGTTCTCCTGCTGATGGGCGCAGCGGTGCGAGCGCAGCAGATTGCAGGCGCTCTGGATAGGATTCTCGAACTCTCGGTTCTTTATTCGCAGCAGCGTGTCGCGTTCGAGAAGCCGATCTCGAAATTCCAGGCAATCCAGCACAGCCTCGCGCGGCTCGGCGGTGAGGTCGCTGCGGCAGCATCCGCTGCGGCGTCCGCTGCCGATACCATCGCCAACACCGGCTTCGATGACGCCGCCGCGCTGCTGGAGATTGCTGCGGCCAAGATTCGCTGCAGCGAGGCCGCTGAGGTCGGGACCGGCATTGCCCATCAGGTGCACGGCGCGATCGGCTTCACCGACGAGCATATCCTGCACCGCTTCACGCTGCGTCTGCTGTCGTGGCGCGATGAGTTCGGTGACGAAACGTTCTGGAGCCTCAAGCTCGGTGAGTTCATCACCGCCAGAGGTCCCCGGGAACTCTGGCCCCTGCTGGCCTCTCGCTGAAAGGAGCCGCAATGTCCCTCATTCATTTCGATGCCATGCGCCTGCCGGCTCATTGCCAGGAGCTGCGCAAGGAAGTCCGGGCATTTCTGGAGAGCGAGATCGCAGCCGGCACGTTCGATCCTGACAGGCCGGAGGTCGGCGCGAAGAACGCGGATGAGTTCTCCCGCCGTGTCGGCGCGAAAGGCTGGATCGGCATGACCTGGCCGAAGAAATATGGCGGTCAGGAGCGCAGCTTCCTCGAGCGCTATGTCGTCACCGAGGAGATGCGTATCGCCAATGCGCCGGTGCGGCGTTTCTTCGTGGCGGATCGGCAGAGCGGCCCGACCCTCATTCGTTACGCCCATGAAAAGATCAAGCAGGACGTGCTTCCCCGCATCATCCGCGGCGAGCTGTTCTTCTGCATCGGCATGAGCGAGCCCAACTCCGGCTCGGACCTGTTCGCGGCAAGCACGAAGGCGACCAAGACGGACGGCGGCTGGCTGATCAACGGAACGAAAGTCTGGACCAGCAGCGCGCACATTGCTGACTACATGATCGGCTTGTTCCGGACCTCCGGTTCGACCAAGGAAAACCGGCGGCACGGCCTGACGTCATTCCTGGTCGACATGAAGACGCCCGGCATCACTTGCCGGCCGATCGGCCAGATGAGCGGCCAGCGCGACTTCAACGAGGTCGTGTTCCAGGATGCTTTCATTCCGGATAATCACGTCATCGGCGAGGTCGACGGCGCCTGGAAGCAGGCAACGAGCGAGCTGGCCTATGAGCGCTCCGGGCCTGAACGGTTTCTCGAAACATACGACGCGCTGCTTGCCCTCACCAACGCGGCGGGCGCGAAGCCGGACGTGCGGGTGACCGTCGGCATCGGGCGGCTGGTCGCGCAATTGCATACGCTACGCCGCATGTCAGTCTCGGTGGCGGGGATGCTCGAAGCGGGCCGCGAACCCGTCGTCGAGGCCGCAATCGTCAAGGATCTCGGCACGGTGTGGGAGCAGGGCCTGCCGCACCGGGTTCGCGAGCTCGCTTCGCTGCTCGACCTCCAGGACGACGAGGAAGACGCATTCCGCGACAAGCTGGACTTCGAGCTCAAGATCGCACCGAAGCTGACGATCCAGGGCGGCACTACGGAAGTCCTGCGCGGCATCATCGCGCGCGGACTTGGACTTCGCTGATCAGGACAAAAGGAATCTGACACCACATGAGCACTGATATCGCGGTTACCACGCAAGGTCACGTCGCAATGATCGAGATCCAGCGGCCGCCGCTGAACTATTTCGATCTCCAGCTCATTCGCGACATTGCCGATGCGCTGGACAAGATCGATGCGAACCACGAGATCCGGTCCGTCGTCCTTGCCGCGCAGGGCAAGGCGTTCTGCGCCGGCGCCGATTTCAACACGCCGGCGCAGGGCGCGCAGGACAACAACGACCGGCGGGACGGCGGTCACCTCTATATCGAGGCCGTGCGCATCTTCCGGAACAAGAAGCCGATCGTCGCAGCGGTGCAGGGCGCTGCGATCGGCGGCGGCTTCGGTCTCGCGATGTCGGCGGACTTCCGCGTGACCTGTCCCGAGGCCCGGTTTGCCGCGAACTTCACGCGCCTCGGCTTTCATCCCGGCTTCGGACTGACCGTCACGCTGCCGGAAGCCATCGGCAAGTCGAACGCCGAGCTGATGTTCTACACCAGCCGGCGCGTCACCGGTGAGCAGGCGCTGGCGATGGGATTGGCCAGCGTGCTGGTCGCTCAGGACCAGGTCCGCGCGGCCGCCCTGTCGCTCGCGCAGGAAATTGCCGAATGTTCGCCGCTCGGCCTGCTGTCGACCCGTGCGACGATGCGTGCCGGCCTAGCGGACCGCGTCAAGAAGGCGACGGATCATGAACTCGCCGAGCAGAACCGCCTGCGCGTGACGGACGATTTCCGCGAAGGCGTCAAATCCACGGCGGAGCGCCGATCCGCCAATTTCACCGGCAAGTGAGGGCACCATGACGGAGAAGCTCGATAAATTCCCGGACGGCAGCTGCGATTGCCACGTCCACATCTATGGGCCGTTCGATCGTTTCCCGGTCGACTATTCCGGAAAATTCGCCCCGAGGCAGGAATTCCCGGTCGAGAAGTTGTTCGACGTCTGGAAGTCGATCGGCATTTCGCGCGGCGTGATCGTCCATGCGGGCAATGCCGGCTCGGACAATGAGGTCACGCTCGAAGCCCTGAAGCGCTTTCCGGACAAGCTGCGCGCGGTCGCGATC
Organism: Bradyrhizobium diazoefficiens; assembly: GCF_016616235.1. Classification (NCBI taxonomy): domain Bacteria; kingdom Pseudomonadati; phylum Pseudomonadota; class Alphaproteobacteria; order Hyphomicrobiales; family Nitrobacteraceae; genus Bradyrhizobium; species Bradyrhizobium diazoefficiens. The sequence continues at coordinate 5,078,837 of NZ_CP067100.1, read as the reverse complement.
CTCAATCAGGACGTCACCGACAAACGGCTGGACGAGTTGACCGATGCAGGCTTGAAGGGCGTGCGCATCAATCTCCTCTATCAAGACGGCAAGCCTGTGTTGTCGGGCGGCGGCATGAATTTGGACGACCTGAAAGCCTTGGCGCCACGCATCGCCGAGCGTGGCTGGCACGCACAGCTCTGGATCGAGACCGGCGATCTGCAGCAGCTGGCGCCGGAGATCGAAAAGCTGCCGCTCGACTTCGTCATCGACCATCAGGGCCGCACCATGGCGGACAAGACCGTCAATTACAGCGGCTACCAGTGGTTCTGCGACCGTGGCCTCAAGAGTGGCCGCTATTGGTGCAAGCTATCGGGTGCGGATCGCAACACCCGGATCGGCAGCCCGTACAAGGACACGGAAGACTTCATGAAGGCGCTGGTCGCCGCGAACCCGGACCGGCTGGTCTGGGGCAGCGACTGGCCGCATGTCGGACACGCCGACGATGCGGTCCCAAAGGAGGCCGTGCTGATGGATTTGTTCAGGCGCTGCGTGCCTGACGAGGCCGTCCGCAGGAAGATCCTGATCGACAATGCGGCCCGGCTCTACGGCTTCTGAGAGCCGTAGGCCGCGAAGAGATTACGACGGGCTTGTCCCGGCGGGATTCTTGGGCCGCAGGGCCGCCGTCGAGCTTGCCGTCGCAATGAGTACGTCGTTCGAATCCCGCAGCTCAGCTTCCAGGAAGCCGACGCTGCGTCCCTGCCGGATCACCTTGCCGTAAGCCCGATATAGGCCCGGGTGCGCGGGCAGCAGGAACGCAACCTTGATTTCGAGGCTGGCGACCGTGATCTGGTATTCACCGCGCAACAGGCTCGCGGTGGCCATGGCGCCGTCCAGCCAGCCCGTGACGATTCCACCCTGGACAATGCCGCCTTTCGGGTGCCCTTCAGTGGAATGGCAGTGCCGCGGCTCGGCATGCCACTCGATTATGACGCGGTCGCGTGTCTGATCGTAGGAGACGGCGCCGACGCCGAGCAAGTCCCACGCGGCCGGGCGTCGCGCCTCGGTCTGCTTGATCAAGTCTTCGTACGACATGTTTGCTGATGGCTCGCAATTGCTAAACATTCACGAGGCGTACTGCGGCACGCCTCGTAAACAATCAGCACAGGCAATGTCGCTGCGCAACCGGCACCCGGCGGAGATCAGCTATCCGCCGCGATGCCCTTTTGCCACGTGGAGGGATTTCCGCCAAAGCCGCGGCGGGCGCGCTTTTCGAGCCAGTAGCCCATTTGCGGCGGGACCGCACTGAAAGTCGGATCGACGCCGAGCTTCTGTGCCGCGTCCATCGCCCAGTTCGGGTTGTGGATGAACTCGCGGCCGACAGCGACGAGGTCGGCCTTCCTGTCCTGAAGGATCACTTCGGCCTGATCGCCGTGAATGATGAGACCGACCGCCATCGTCATGATGTCGGCCTCGCGGCGGATATAGTCCGCGAACTGGACTTGGTAGCCGTATTCGTTGAGGCGGAAGAAGTTCGGCACCTTGCTGTTGAGGCCGCCGGTGCTGCAGTCGATGACGTCGACGCCCTTCGTCTTCAGGATGCGCACCAGCCTGGCGTTCTCCGCCGGACCCCAGCCGGCCTCGTCCTCGATCGACAGACGGACGAACAGCGGCTTCGACGCCGGCCAGTGGGCGCGGACCGATTCGGCGACCTCGATCGCGAACCTCATGCGGTTGGCTTCGCTGCCGCCATAATCGTCCGTGCGCTGATTGGCCTCCGGCGACAGGAACGAATGGATCAGATAGCCGTGGGCGGCGTGCAGCTCGACGACATCGAAGCCGGCCTGATCGGCGCGCGCGGCCGCCTTGCCCCAGGCGTCGATCGCATCGGGAATCTCGCTGCGCTCCAGCGCCCGCGGCGTGAAATAGCCGTTGCCGAACGCAAGGGCGCTCGGGCCGATCAGGTCCCAGCCGTCCACGTCATCGACGTCAGCAAGCTCCTGGATGGAGAGTGTCCCGTCACCCTCCCAGGGACGCCGGGCCTTGCCCTTCCGGCCGGTATGCCCGAGCTGGATGCCGGCTGCGGCGCCGTTCGACTTGATGAAGCTCGCGATGTCGCGGAGGGGAGCGATGAACTTGTCGTCCCAGATGCCGAGGTCTCCGACCGTTCCGCAGCCGCGGCGCTCGACCTTGGTCGACTCTACGATCACGAGACCGGCGCCGCCCGCCGCGAATTTGCCCGCGTTGGTGATGTGCCAGGGTGTCGGAAAGCCGCGCTTCGCAACGTATTGCAGCATCGGTGGGACCACGATCCGGTTCTTGAATGCGACATCCCGAATGCGTAGCGGCGAGAACAGCAGCCTTTCGTTCATCCCGGCCTCCCTTGTTTCCGGCAAGATTAGAGGGCCGGTCCGCGCGTGCCAATGCGCGTCAGCGACGAAGTCGCATTTCTATGGATGTGAAAAGAGGTTATGACGATATGCCGAGCGGCGGCATTGCAGCTGCCGCTCGGGCTTCCGGTTCATCGATAATGCCTGGAGATCAGGACTTCTTCATCAGCGAGCACTTGCTCTGGTCGCGGGGGATGTTGGCGTCTTCGGCCGGGACGGTCGCGACGACGTCGTAGAAGTCCCACGGCGTCTTGGACTGCTCCACCGTCTTTGCCCGCAGCAAATAGTAGTCGTGGATGTGCATGCCGTCCTCGCGCACGTAGCCCTTCTCCGAGAAGAAGTCGTTCACGGGGATCGAACGGAATTTTGCCAGGACGGCGGCGGTATCGAGCGTGCCGGCCGCTTCGACCGCCTTCAGATAGTGCATGGTCGCCGAATACATGCCGGCCTGAACCATGGTCGGCATGCGGCCGACCTTGTCGAAGAATCGCTTCCCGAACGCCCGCGAGGCGTCGTTGCGATCCCAGTAGAAGGCTTCCGAGGTGTACAGACCCTGCATGTTTTTCAGGCCGACCGACTTGGCATCCGTGATCTGAAACAGCAGCGCTGCAACTTTCATCTTGCTCTTGAGACCGAGCAAGCCGAATTCGTGAGCCTGCATCAGCGAATTGGAGGTATCGCCGCTGGCATTGGCGAGCGCCAGCACATTGGCGCCAGAGCTCTGGGCCTGCAGCAGAAACGAGGAGAAGTCGCTGGTGTTGAAGGGGTGGCGTACCGAGCCGACGACCTTGCCGCCGTTCGCCTTGACCACGGCCGAAGCATCCGCTTCGAACGCATGACCGAAGGCATAATCGGCTGTCAGGAAGAACCATTCGTTGCCGCCCTGGCTGACCAGCGCCTTCGCCGTGCTGCGCGCCAGCGTGGCGGTGTTGTATGTCCACTGGAACGTGTTGGGAGAGCACTTTTCGTTGGTGATCGTCGATGCGCCTGCCGACGACACGATCATCATCTTGTTCTTGTCGCGGACGAGGTCCGCCAGCGCGAGCGCGACCGCGGAGTTGCCGATATCGAGAATGACGTCGACGTTTTCGGTATCCATCCACCGTCTGGCGATGCCCGAGGCGATATCCGTCTTGTTCTGGTGATCGGCGAAAATGAGCTCGATCGGCTGTCCCAGCAGCTTGCCGCCGAAATCGGCGATCGCCATTTTGGCGACTTCGACTGCCGCAGGACCCGCGGCATCCGCATACTGCCCCGACTGATCGTTGAGCACGCCGAGCTTGACCGGCTTCGATGCAGGCGCCTGCGCATGCGCCGAAGCAAGGCTCAGGAAAACCATCGACGCTGCCAGCACACTTCTCATTGTTTCACTCCCTTTGGAAATTTTAATGCTTGAAGTCAGGATTGATCTTGCGGGTTATCGCGCGGGTGAGGCTCTATTCCGCCGCCTCGCGGTATCGCTCCACCGCGTCGAGGCTTTCGCCACTGGCACGAAGCGCGCCGCCCCATTTGGCAAGCCACCAGCCATATTGCTCGGGCCACTTCTCGAAATTGCCGGTCAGCCCGAAATGCTCTGCGGCATGGAGCGCCCAGAACGGATCGTAGAGCATCTGGCGCGCAAGGAAGATGAGGTCGGCCCGGCCGTCCTGCAGGACCTTCTCGGCGAAGTCCGGGGTTCGGATCATGCCAACGGCGCCGGTGGCAATGTCGGTCTCACGGCGAATGCGTTCGGCGAACGGGACTTGATACCCCGGACCGCGGCCGAGATTGGCGTTGGTCGATCCGGCGCGCAGATTGCCGCCCGTCGAGCAGTCGACGAGATCGACGCCGAGCTCCTTCAGTTTGCGGGAGAAGACGACGCTGTCCTCAATCTCCCAGCCGCCGTCTATCCAGTCGGTGGCCGAGATGCGCACGAACAGCGGCGTGGACGAGGGCAGTGCAGCCCTCACGGCGCGCGTCACTTCGAGCGGAAACCGCATCCTGTTTTCGAGGCTGCCGCCATATTCGTCGGTGCGGAAATTGGCGAGCGGCGACAGGAACGATTGCAGCAAATAGCCGTGCGCCATGTGAAGCTCGATGACGTCGAAACCCGCAAGCATGGCCCGGCGCGCCGTCGCGACGAAGGCGTCGCGCACGCCGACGAGACCATCCTTGCTGAGCGGAATGGGCGTCTGGAAGCCATCGGAGAATGGGACATCCGAAGGCCCCGTGGGCACCCAGGTTTCCTCGCCCATCTCGATGTCGCGGTCCGTCAGGTGGCTGTTGCCCCGGAACGCGCGCTGCTGGCTGGATTTGCGTCCGCCGTGATTGATCTGGATCGCCGCCTTCGACCCGCCGGATTTGATCACGTGAACGATCTGGCGCATGCCGTCGATCTGGCCGTCTTCCCACAATCCGGGATCGCCGTTGGTGATGCGCCCCTTCCGGGTGACCGATGTCTGCTCGACGAAGACCAAGCCGGCCCCGCCCTGGGCAAACTTGCCGTAGTGAACCAGATGGAACGGCGTGACGTAGCCGTTCACGGCCGAATACATCCCCATCGGCGAGACGACGATCCGGTTGCTCAGCTCGACGCCGCGGAATGCAATGCTTTCAAACAGCTTGACCATTGTAATCTTCCTCTGAAATCGCCGACTGGGACATTCGCGTCTCAACGTTCGTCATGCTTGTGCGATGGCGCCGACACGGCGCAACGCATCGATCTCGTCTTCGGACAGGCCGAGATATTGCGACAGGACCTCGCCATTGTGCTGACCGAGACGCGCGGACGGGACGTAGTCTGGCGCCGCCGTGTCGTGGAGCACCAGCGGGCTGCGATGGACCAGGATGTCGCCATATTCCGGGTGGGCGATCTCGCGCAGCATGCCGCGTGCGTGGAGGTGCTTGTCCTCGGTCACCTCACGCAGGTCGCGGACCGCGGCGCAAGGCACCCGGTTGATTCGGCAGAGCCCGGTGATTTCGTCGCGCGTGAGCTGCGAGGACCAGTCGGACACGATTTGGTCGGTCTGGTCGATGTGCTTCAAACGGTCAAGCACGGTCTTGAAGCGCACGTCGTCCGCCAGCTCCGGCTGTCCCATCGCGCGCGTCAGTCCGGTCCAGTGGGATTCGTTGACGCTGATGATGGCGACATAGCCGTCGGACGCGGGATAGACATTATAGGGAGCCTCGGCCAGCCCCCCGTGACGATTGCCGGTGCGGGGAGCTGCCGCCTTGCGATTGAAGACGTCGGCCAGGTTCGAGGCCATCGCCGGATAGACGGTCTCGACCATCGCGATCTCGACCAGTCGGCCGCGGCCGCTCTTCTCGCGATCGTAAAGTGCGGTGAGAATGCCAGCGTAGAGATGCACGCCGCTGATGAAGTCGGTGATAGCCGGTCCGGCCTTGACTGGCGGACCATCGGCAAAGCCTGTTACACTCATAATACCCGACACGGCCTGGACGGTCAGATCCATGGCCAGATTGTCACGGTTGGGACCGGACAGGCCATAGCCCGTAGCCGAGCCGTAGATCAGCATCGGATTGATGGCGCTGAGTGCGGCATAGCCGACGCCCAGTCGATCGAGCACGCCCGGGGCGTAGTTTTCGATCAGCACATCAGCCTTGGCCGCGAGTTCCTTCAGGACCCTCACTCCATCAGGCGACTTCAGGTTCAGGCTGACGTTGCGCTTGTTCGCGTTCAGCATCGCGAACGGAACGGCGTTGCCCCTACTGATCCGGGCGCGATGACGCACCGGCTCGCCGTTCGGCGGTTCGACCTTGATGACGGTCGCACCGGCCTGTGCCATCAGGAAGCCGGCATACGGACCCTGGTAGACTTGGCCGAGATCGATGACGATCACCCCGTCGAGCGGCAATGACTTGTTATTGTCCAAAAGTGTCCTCGGTCGTCAGAAATTGTAGAGCCGCGCCGGATTGGCGATCAGGATCTTGCGAAGGGTGGCTTCGTCGGGAACGCAGTCGTGCAGCAGCCGGAGCAGGTCCTGGAGGTCTGGCATCGTCTCGGCGCTGTGACCGACGTGGGGCCAATCGCTGCCCCACACAACCTGATCGGGCGCCGCCTGAACGATGGCGCGCATGAAAGGAGCCGTGTCTGCATAGGGCCGGCCGACACGCGTGTTGCGGTCCGCGCCCGAGATCTTTGTCCAGTAGCGGCCGGTCTTCAGCCGATCGGTGAAGGCTCGAAAATCCGGGTGCTCGTGTCCCTTGTCAGCCATGGTGCGCGACATGTGATCAATCACATAGTTCAGCGGCAATTTCTCGAGCTCGGCCGCGGCGGCGGCCAGGTCCGAGCTCTCGATCCAGAGCTGGGCGTGCCAGCCGCGCTCCGCTATGCGAGGTGCGAGCTTGACCAGATCGTCGTAGCTGGTGCCGAGCGTCGAGACCGGTTTGCCGTCCTGCCGGATCATGGTCACGCGCACCGCCTTGAAGCCGGCGTCGGTGAGTTCATCGAGCCGCCGATCCGAGACGTCGGGCCGCAGGATCGCGACGGCACGAAGCCGGTCGGGGTAGCGGCGCAGCGCGTCGTAAGTGACGGCATTGTCGTCTCCCGATCCCACCGCATGGACGATAACGCCGCGCGTGATGCCGAGCCTGTCCCAGACGGCAAAGGCGTCTTCGATCGTGAAGGGCTTTACGGCAGTGAAGCGTCCCTCGTCGCCCTGCGGAAAGCGATCGAAGGGGCCGTAGATGTGAAAATGACAATCGCAGCTGCCTTCAGGCAATCGATAGTCCATGCAAGCAAATCCTATTCAGTTTTGAGAGGCGTTACCGCCGCTGTCCACAGTGCCTAGCCAGGGTCGCGGTCGTGAACGAGATGAATGATCTCCAGGAGAATGGCCGCGGACGTGCCGACGGAGAGCCTTGCACCACCTGTCGAGATCAGCTGATCGCAGGGGAAAATTTCATTCTCGGCTCCATGACGTCTCCCTGCAGCGCCCACCTGTGGTGGGACGTCTTATCTTTGAGCGGCTATGGCGCCGCAGCCGTGCCGGCCGGCGAGAACATTAGGAGCGGTGGGGCCCGATGTCCACTAGTTACATATATGTGGTTCTATTTCCATGTATATAGAATGCCTCATTGCCGAGGACGCCAAACGTAGGTAGTACTGGGTCCATCGCGCGAGGCGGCTTGTCGAGCGTGCGGAATTATTTTCCACATACGTGTAAGTGATGGATTCCAGCATCAAGTCGGCGAAGCGGATCTTCGAAGTCCTCGAGTACTTCGAGGATGTGAAGCGCCCGATTTCACTGAAGGAAGTCGCGACGAAGTGTGACTATCCAACGTCGAGCGCCGCGGCCTTACTGAAAAGCATGGCGATGCTCGGATACCTGTTCTACGACAGCTACAATCGCACCTATATGCCGACGATGCGCATCGCGCAGATGGGCCGTTGGCTGGATACCGGGCTCTTCGGCGATAGCGCCATCCTCGCCTTGGTCGATTTCGTGCACGGGAAACTCGACGAGCTTGTCAGCATCAGCACACAATCTGATCTGCATGCTCAGTACATTCACGCCCTGCAAACCAGCAAGCGCCTGCGCTTCGAAGTTAAGCCAGGTGATGTCCGGCCGCTTGCAATCAGCGGAATCGGACGCACGCTGCTCAGTGGTCATACCGATGTGGAGATTGAGCGGCTCCTGCGCCGCATTAATGCCGTTTGCCCCAACGAAGAGCACTTTGAACTGGATGCGCTGATGAAGATCGTCAACGGCATCCGGCGCGATGGTTATATGTTCTCGAAACACATCATCGTTCAGGACGCCGGCGTCATCGCCGTCCTGCTGCCAAAGCGTGACTTCGGGCGCCAGCTGGTCCTCGGCATAGGCGGCCCGGTCTCTCGCCTCGAGGAGCGACAGGAGGAGATCCTCGCTTGTATCCGCGAAGGCATCACGCGGTTCCTGCCCTGACTTGACTGTTTGGCAGAGCACAGCTTGTTCCATGCCTCGGAAAATCTGTCGGCCTTAATGGCCGATGGCGCTAAGAGGGCATCAAGGAAGCAGAGAGTTTCATCGTCTATCACATCGAGAGCTTTGGCGCGGGCTGACGACTGCAGCAAGGGCAGAACTACCGTTCTCGGCTTGAAGGCGGACACTTCTCCGCGCTTTACCGGAACAGCTTCGGGCCAGAAGCGGAGCGAAATCTTGGCCGAGGGTAGCAATCAGTCGAGGCGCCAGCGCGCGTTACGCGTTACGCGATGCGCGTGCTGCGGCCCATCTCGTACCCGACAATACAGCGGCAACGATGGCAGCACAGCATAGACCATTGCGGCCTGACCTCCATCTGACGGAAAGCGTTCTAGCCTGCTGCACGCGGGAGCATGCCTTTTGCCGTAATCTCCGCAGAAAGCTCTTCGATCGTCTTGCGTTGCTCCATCGCAGTCTTCCGGATCAGCGCAAACGCCGCCGGCTCGGCGAGTGCGTGCAAATGCATGATCTGGAGGACGGCGGCAAGCACGACGCGACGAGACTTCAAACGGTGCTCCAGCTTGAGAATTTGTTGCTTCAATTCGCTTGTGCGCTCGTTGCGCTCGAATGCCATGACGAGGGCTGCGTAGATGCCGGCGGACCGGAGCGGCTTAATCAGGAACGAGGCCGGATCGAGTTCGAACACCAGCTTGAGGCGGCTTGGCGTCTCGGTGCCGAGCAGGGCGATGACAGGGGATCGCGCCAGGAACGCGCGTTGCGCCGGTTGCAGCAGAGGCAGGAATTCGTCATCGATCAGTGACAAATCTGGTGCGAAGTCGACCGGCTCCGTCGGCGTCCATGCGACACCCTCGATCCCGAGACGCTCAAACTGACGCCGCACGATGCTTGCGTCGCGTTCGTCCTTGATGGCGACGAGAGCCTTGCGGCCGCGTAGCGAAAATGAAGACGGTCTGCTCATTTCACAACCCGCAGATGCGGCGCATTCGGCAATGCGCCGCCCGCCGAGGTTTCCCGCGACGGGCTGACGGCAACGTCGAGTTGCGTCAGGTAAGGATCAGGTTTAACAGGCGCGTCAGCTTCCCAGAAGATATCAAACTGTCCCTGCGGATTGGATACCGCAAGCCGCGGTGTAAGGACGCAATGATTGTTGCCGCCGTCGATCCACACCGGTCCTTGCGGCGAGTTGTAGCGATACCCGGCCGCGGCGCGCCGCACCTCGGCAATGTCGGACGAGCCCGCGCGTTGCAACGCGCGCGCCAGCAGATAGACTGCGACATAGGCGGATTGCCCATCGACGGAAGGGCTGCTGTCCTCGCCATAGCGCGCCTTCCAGCGCGCGACGAAAGCGCGGTTCTCCGGCAGGCGGATGCTCTCGAAATAGGCCGACGACGTGATGCATCCGGCCGATGCCGGCCCGACAATCGCCAGTTCCGGCTCGCACAGGCTGCAGCTCAGCATGGGAATCTCCAGCCCCGCGGCCTTGGTGCCGGCGTGAAATGCGCGGATGAAGTCGTAGCTCGAGCTTCCGACCAGCGTATTGAACACGATCGGCGGCTTGCGGCGAACGATCTCGTCGACGATGTGACCGACGGCGCTCTCGCCGAGCTCGAGCAGCCGCTCGGCAAGGATGTGGCCATCCGCCGCGCTGACCAGTTCACGCGTGACGCGATTGGTCTCCCAGGTCCACACGTAATTGGAGCCGACGCAGAAGATTTCCCGCGACAGATTGTCGAGCACATAGCGGACCAGCGGCAGCACGTTGTGATTGGGCGAGGCGCCGACATAGATCACGTTGTCCGAGCACTCGAAGCCTTCATAGCGGGCCGGATACCAGAGCAGGCGATCCGTACGCTCCACGATCGGAAGCACCTGCTTGCGCGAGGCCGAGGTGTAGCAGCCGATGATGTGCGCGACGCCGACGTTGCGGATGAGGTCGTCGCAGACCGTGTGATACTCGGAGACGATGCCGCGGGGGTCGCGGACATGCGGCGCGATCGAGAAGTCGAACTCCGTTTGCGTGTTGATCTCGTCGACCGCCATCATCGCGCTCTTGAGGATCTCGCGTCCCATGGCCTGATAAGGCCCGGACTGCGAGCAGATGATGCCAACGGGAACAGACGGCTTTGTCATTGACGGCTTTCGGTCGCGTAACGCGAAGATGAAATCATCATCGCCGATGACAGCGCAAGTGACTTGCAGTTTTGCTGCGCAGCACTCTCGAAATTTAGGCAGACAGCATCGTTGACAACGCGATAGGCAGTTACTTAGACTTTTCTCCTACAGGGCGACCTGTCGAACCTCGCGTGCGCCGATCTGGCCGATGACGTCCAGCTCCTTGCACTAAGTGCTTCGTTCGATCACGGACCCTAAAGCGACAGATCATAGCCGCGGCATTTGAGCCATTCGTCACCTCATTCGGGAGGGACGGGTGGCTTTTTTTCGTTTGCCGCCGAAGAAGCTGGCGATGCGTCCGCGTCGCCAGAACGGTGACGCATGCGCGAGGCGGCGGTGTGTCATGAGAGCGGGAGAATGAAGAGCGATGGCGGAAACAGATCTCCACTATCTCGGGCTCGTCGACATCGGGCGAAAGATTCAGGCGAAGCAGCTGTCGCCGGTCGAAGTGACCAAGGCGATGCTCGGACGGATCGAAAAGCTCGATGGCAAGCTCAAGAGTTTTGCCTATGTGATGGCTGACGCGGCTCTCGCCGATGCCGCCACGGCCGAAAAGGAGATTGCGTCCGGCAAGATCAAGGGGCCGCTGCACGGCGTGCCGGTGGCGGTGAAGGATCTCTGCTGGGCGAAGGGCGCGCCTGCCGCGCATGGCATGACGATCCATCGCGACTTCGGCCCCACAGAGGATGCAACGGTCGTGGCGCGGCTGAAGGATGCCGGCGCGATCATCCTCGGCAAGCTGCAGCAGACCGAGGGCGCTTACGCCGACCATCATCCGAAGATCGATCCGCCGAAAAATCCGTGGAACGCGGATCTCTGGCCCGGCGCCTCTTCGAGCGGGTCCGGCGTCGCTACCGCCGCGGGCCTCTGTTTCGGCTCGCTCGGCACCGATACCGGCGGGTCGATCCGCTTTCCGTCCGCCGCCAATGGCGTCACCGGACTCAAGCCGACCTGGGGACGGGTCAGCCGTTATGGCGCATTTGAGCTCGCGGCGACGCTGGACCACATCGGCCCGATGGCGCGGAGTGCGGTCGATTGCGGCGCTATCCTCGGCGTGATCGCGGGGCAGGATCCGAGGGATACGACAGCGGTGCCGCTGGCCGTGCCCGATTATCTCGCCGGCCTGACCGGCGATCTGCGCGGCGCGACCGTTGGCGTCGATCGGCGCTGGACCAGCGAAGGCACCGATGGCGATGCGGCCAAGGTGCTGGCCGAGAGTTTGCGGGTGGCGGCCGATCTCGGTGCGAAGATCAAGGAAATCACCTTTCCCGATCCCAAGGCGATCATTGATGACTGGTTCCCGCTCTGCGGCATCGAAGTCGCGGTGGCGCACGAGGAGACCTATCCGGCGCGCAAGGACGAGTATGGCCCGGCACTTGCGGGTCTGCTCGATCTCGGCCGGCAGCAGTCCGGCATGGATTATCAGAAGATCGTGCTCCGGCGCGAAGCGTTTCGCGGCGCTGTGCGTGCGCTGTTCGAGGCGGTCGATCTCCTCGCGATCCCGGCCCAGGCGTTCGCTGCGCCGACGCTTGCCAAGATGGCGGCGCTCGGTGAGGACGCCTCGCTGATCGGAGGCCTGCTCCGCTTCACATGCCCGTTCGACATGACGGGAAGTCCGACCGTGACGTTGCCCGGCGGCTTCGCGGCGAATGGTGGCCCGGTCGGCTTCCAGTTCGTCGGCCGTCATTTCGACGAGGCCGGCCTCGTTCGCGCGGGCGATGCGTTTCAGCGCGTCACCGAGTGGCATAAGCGTCATCCCGCGATCTGAGCCGAGGAGCCGAACTCATGTCCGAAGACTGGTTGAACACGTCCATCATGGCCAAGCGCGCCGTCGCGAAGGGCGCGGCCGGCGCGACGCATAGTCTGACGATCGAGCAGCAGGGCGGCTTCCACTACGTCTATGGTCCTTATGCCAAGCCGACCCTATCGATCGATCCGGGCGGGGTGGTCGTCGTCGAGACCGAAGATGCCTTCGGCGGCGTGCTGACCAAGGACACCGACAGCCCCACTGCCAAGCTCAACTTCCCTTATCTCAATCCGCAATGCGGGCCGATCGCGGTGAAAGGCGCTACGAAGGGCGATTGCCTCGCGATCTACATCCGCGACGTCGAGACCCGGGGCGAGCAGCCGGCCGGCACGACCTGCATCATTCCGGAATTCGGCGGGCTGGTCGGAACCGGCTCGACCGCGCTGCTCAATCCGCCGCTGCCGGAGCGCGTGAAAAAGCTGCATGTCGACCGGAATGGCGTGCGCTGGAACGACAAGCTCACGCTGCCCTACGAGCCGTTCATCGGCACCATCGGCGTCTCGCCGGAGATCGAGGCGATCTCGTCGCTGCAACCGGACTATCACGGCGGCAACATGGATCTCCCCGATGTCGCTCCGGGCGCGATTATCTATTTCCCGGTGCATACTGACGGGGGAATGCTCTACGTCGGCGATTGCCATGCGACGCAGGGCGACGGCGAGCTCTCCGGCGTCGCGCTCGAGCAGCGCGCGACCGTCACGCTCCAGGTCGACCTGATCAAGAACTGGAGCTTCGCCTGGCCGCGGCTCGAGACGAAGGACTTCATCATGACGATCGGCAGCGCGCGTCCGCTCGAGGACGCGGCGCGCATCGCCTATCGCGAGCTCGTGCGATGGATGGCCGCCGACTACGGCTTCGGCGAGATCGACGCCTACATGCTGCTCAGCCAGGCCGGCCGCATGCGCCTCGGCAACATGGTCGACCCCAAATACACGATGGGGGCGTCCATCCTGAAGAATTACCTCAAGCCATGACACCCAGCCGCTTTCAATAGAGGGGACATCACGATGAATTCGGGACGCAAGTTACGGATGGTTTTGCTCGGCGTCATGCTCGGTACCGCAGCGTCGATGAGTGTTGTGCGCGCGGCGGAGCCGCCGCTGAAGGTCGGCCTGCTCGAGGACGTGTCCGGCGATCTCGCCTTCATGGGCATGCCGAAGCTGCACGGCTCGCAACTCGCCGTCGAGGAGATCAACAAGAGCGGCGGCATTTTGGGCCGGCAGATCGAGCTGATCCATCTCGATCCGCAGGGCGACAATGCGCGCTATCAGGAGTTCGGCCGGCGCCTGCTCAATCGCGACAAGGTCGACGTATTGATCGGCGGCATTACCTCGGCTTCGCGCGAGGCGTTGCGTCCGATCGTCGACCGCACCACGACGCCCTATTTCTACACCAACCAGTATGAAGGCGGCGTCTGCGACGCCAGCATGATCAGCATGGGCGCGGTGCCCGAGCAGCAGTTCTCGACACTGATTCCGTGGATGGTGGAGAAGTTCGGCAAGAAGGTCTATGTCATCGCCGCCGACTACAATTTCGGTCAGATCTCGGCGGAATGGAACCGCAAGATCATGAAGGATCTCGGCGGCGAGGTCGTCGGTGAGGAGTTCATACCGCTGGGTGTGTCGCAGTTCGCGCAGACTATCCAGAATATCCAGAAAGCCAAGCCGGACTGGCTGCTGACGATCAATGTCGGCGCGGCCCAGGATTCGTTCTTCGAGCAGGCGGCCGCGGCTAATCTCAACCTGCCGATGGGCTCGTCGATCAAGGTCATGCTCGGCTTCGAGCACAAGCGGTTCAAGCCGCCGGCGCTCAACAACATGCACGCGACCGCGAACTGGTTCGAAGAGATCGACACGCCGGAGGCGACAGAGTTCAAAAAGCGATGGCACGCAAAATTCCCCGACGAGCTCTACATCAATGACATGGGGTACAACGCCTATAACGCGCTCTACATGTACAAGGCACTGGTCGAGAAGGCGAAGTCGATCAAGCTTGAGGACATGCGCAAGGTCATCGCTACGGGCGATGCTTGCATCGACGCTCCCGAAGGCAAGGTCTGCATCGATCCGAAGAGCCAGCACACGTCGCATCGCATGCGCCTGATCTCGGTCGGGCCGAAACACGAGGTGAAGATCGAAAAGGACTACGGCACGATCCAACCTTATTGGCTAGGCGAGATCGGGTGCGATCTGACCAAGAAGAACGACAAGGATCAGTACACGCCCAGCCATCTCCCCAAGAAGTCCTGACACGGGCACAGATCTTGCTCGTGATGGCGTGATGATTTCAAAGCAAGCCGGCGCCGCGGCGATGCGGCGCCGCCATCGAGGGGATCGAGATGTCGGCTGAATTGTTCTCGCTGTTCTATCAGTTTGCCGACGTCTTTGCGTTCCTCATTCTGTCGGCCGCAGGCCTCGCCATCGTGTTCGGCATGATGGGTGTCATCAACATGGCGCATGGCGAGTTCATCATGTGCGGAGCCTATGTCACGGTTGGCTTGGTCAATCTGGGGGTGCCGCTCGCCGTCGCGCAGATCTTGGCGGCGCTGACGGCGGGCCTCATCGGTGTCCTTGTCGAGTTTCTGGTGGTGCGGCGGTTCTACAAGCGCCCTCTGGACTCGCTGCTCGCGACCTGGGGACTGAGCCTGATCGTGACGCAGTCGATGCTCTTGATCGTCGGCTCTGCCGTGCGCGGCATCGGAACACCCGAGGGCAGCTTCGCGATCGGCGGCTATACGTTCTCGACCTACCGCCTGGTGCTGTTCGGCTGCGCCGTGGCGGTGCTGGCCGGTCTCTATATCATCTTCATGAAGACGCGCTTCGGCGTGATCGCGCGCGCGACGATGCAGAATGCGGCGATGGCCAAGGCGCTGGGCGCACGCACCGGCCGCATCTATGCGATCAGCTTCGGGATCGGAACTGGCCTTGCCGGGCTTTGCGGAGCGCTCTACGCACCGACCATGACACTGATCCCGACCATGGGCGCGACCTTCGTAGTCGAGAGCTTCGTGACGGTGGTGATCGGCGGAGCGAACGTGCTGCTCGGAACGGCGCCGGCCGCCGTATTCCTGGCGATGATCCGGATGGCCTTGAATGCGAGCTACGGTCAGATCATCGGGCAGATCGGCATGCTGGTCGCCGTCATTCTCATCATCCGGGTGCTGCCTGAAGGGCTATCCAGCGTGCTGGTTCGCCGTGGCCGCTAAGGGGAGACTGTGATGTTAAAGCTGCTGGAAGGGCCGCAGACGCTCGGACGCGGCAAGATCTTCTGGTCCTGCTTCCTGACGGTGCTGGCGGCTGCGCTGGCCTATCCGCTGTTCGCCGATTCCTACGATGTCGGCAATTTCGCCTACTTCCTGATCTGGATCTTCATGGCGCTCGGCCTCTGCCTGATGTGGGGGTATGGCGGCATGCTGTCGTTCGGCCAAACGCTCTTCTTCGGTATCGCCGGTTATGGCTACGGCGTCTTGGCGATCAACATGGGCGGCGGCACTGCGACAATCGCCGCGCTCGTGCTCGCTGTCGTCCTGGCGATGATCGCGGCCGGCATCCTCGGCTATTTCATGATCTGGGGCGGCATCAACGGCATCTTCTTCGGCATCGTGACGCTGTCGGCGACGCTGGTGCTCGCCTTCTTCCTCGGACAAACGGCCGGACCGGAATGGCACATCGGGCCGGCGCGGCTGAACGGCTTCAACGGCATGAAAGGCATGGATCCGCTGACCATAGGCGACTTTTATGTCGAGGGCTCGGCGCTTTATTACGTCATGATCGCCCTGATCGTGATCGTCTACCTTGCGCTGCGCATGCTGGTGAATTCGGGGATCGGCAACGTCATCGTGGCGACGCGGGAGAATCCCCAGCGCGCGGAGATGCTGGGCTACGACGTTCGGAAATATCAGCTGTTGACCTTCGTGATCGGCAGCGGCCTCGCAGGCCTCAGCGGCGCGCTATACACGTCCTGGGGACAGTTCATCACGCCGTCCAGCGTCGGCTTGCCGGCGGCGGCGATGCCGATCGTGTGGGTGGCATTCTCCGGACGCAGCGATCTGACCGCGACGCTGGTCGGGTCGTTCCTGCTGCTGTTCGGCTTTCAGACCATCACGGTCTACAGCCAGCAGGCGGCGCTGGTGCTGATGGGGGCGCTGCTGCTCGCTACGGTGATGCTGGCTCCGCAAGGCTTCGTGCTCGGCATCGGCAAGCTCGCGGCCGACAGGTGGCGGGGAGGCCGGCGGCGTGGCGAAGTGGTGGCTGAGGCCGGCCGCTTGCAACCGGAAGAGCCCTGATCATGGCGCTGGTCGAAGTCAAAGGCCTCTCGAAGCGCTTCGGCGGATTGACGGCCGTTTCCGGCGTCGACCTCACGGTCAATGCCGGCGAGATCCACTGCCTGATCGGACCCAACGGCGCCGGCAAGAGCACGCTGTTCAAGCTGATCGTCGGGCTCTATCCGCCGACCGAGGGCAGCATTCTGTTCGACACCGTCGATATCACGGCTGAGCGGCCCTACGCGCGCGTGCAGCGGGGCATGAGCATCAAGATGCAGGCCCCGAGCGTCTTCAAGGAACTGCCTGTCCGGCAGAACATCCAGACAGCGCTGCAGGAGCGATTGTCGGGGTCGGATCGCCTCGCAGAGGAAGATCGCCTGCTGACGCTGCTCAATCTTGCGGCGGATTGCAACAAGCTCGCGGGCGCGCTGTCGCACGGTCAGCAGCAATGGCTCGAGATCGGGATGGCGCTGGCGTTGAAGCCGCAACTCCTGCTGCTGGACGAGCCGACCGCCGGCATGTCGCCTGAGGAAACTTTCAAGACCGGCGAGCTGATCAGGTCGTTCAATGCCGAGGGGATGACGGTGCTCGTGGTCGAGCATGACATGGCCTTCGTGCGCCAGGTCGCCCAGCGCGTCACGGTGCTGCATCTCGGCAGGATTTTTGCGCGCGGCACGCTTGAAAGCATTCTGCAGGACGAGAAGGTCGCGGAAATCTATCTGGGTAAAACCCATGCTCACTAATGTTTCGTCTTCCGAGTGGATTATCGACGTCGCCGACTTGTGGGCGGGATACGGTGCGACGCCGATCTTGCAGGGCGTCACCATGTCGGTTTCACGCGGCGAGATCGTCGGCGTGATCGGGCGCAACGGCGTCGGCAAATCGACCCTGATGCGTTGCCTGATCGGCCTGCTGCAAACCTGGCGTGGGACGATCCGCTTCATGGGGCAGGACGTCACGGCGCTGGAGGCAGACGCACGGGCGAGGGCGGGCTTTGGCTATATCCCGCAAGGGCGCGACGTGTTTCCGCAAATGACCGTCGAGGAAAACCTTCAGGTCGGCGAGCTGATCGGCGGTCCCGGCGGCAAGAAGCTGCCGGAACTGGTCTATGAGTATTTCCCGAGGCTGAAGGAGCGCCGGCGGCAGGCCGCGGGCACCATGTCGGGCGGCGAGCAGCAGCAGCTCGCCATAGGCCGCGCGCTGATCGGAAATCCGTCCCTGATGATTCTGGACGAGCCCTCCGAGGGCATCCAGCCCTCGATAGTCCAGCACATTTGCGAAGCGCTACGGTCGTTCCGCAACGAGCTCGGAACCACCATCATCTTCGTCGAGCAGAACCTCGACACGATCCTCGCGATCGCCGAGCGCTGCTACATTATGGAGAAGGGTAAGATTACGTGGTCGCTTGCAGGCGGCGAGGTCAACGAGAACACCGTGCGCGAACAGCTTCTGCTCTGAACGGCCTCTGGCGTGCTTTCAATTCGTCAATAGGGAGGGAATGAACATGGATCTCGGACTCAAGGGAGCGAAGGTTCTCGTCACCGGCAGTACCAAAGGTATCGGCAGGGCGATCGCCGATACCTTCGCGGCCGAAGGCGCAAATGTCGCCATCTGCGCGCGCAACCGGGCCGACGTCGACAGCGCGGTCACTGCGATCAAGGCGATGGGCGTCGCTGCGTTCGGCAGCGCGGTCGACGTCTCCAACGGTCCGGCGCTCAAGGCATGGGTGGAGGATATGGCCGCCAAACTCGGCGGCATCGATATTGTCGTCGCCAATGTCAGCGCCTTGTCGATCGGGCAGGACGAGGAGAGCTGGGAGAAGGAGTTCTCCACCGACATGATGGGCACGGTGCGGCTGGTGAATGCGGCGATGCCGTATCTGGAGAAGAGCAAGGCCGCCGCGATCGTCACAATTTCCAGCGTTTCGGGTCGCGAGGTCGATTTCGCCAGCGGTCCCTACGGCACATTCAAGGCCGCGATCATTCACTACACGCAGGGGCTCGCCTTCCAGCTCGCCGGCAAAGGCATCCGCGCCAACTCGGTGTCGCCGGGCAATACCTACTTCGAGGG
This sequence comes from Bradyrhizobium diazoefficiens, assembly GCF_016616235.1. NCBI lineage: Bacteria > Pseudomonadati > Pseudomonadota > Alphaproteobacteria > Hyphomicrobiales > Nitrobacteraceae > Bradyrhizobium > Bradyrhizobium diazoefficiens. Next base: position 5,060,231 of record NZ_CP067100.1, on the reverse strand, counting down.
CGGTGTCTGGAACCAGATCAAGGACGGCAATCCCGAGCTGTACAAGACCGCGCTGGCACTCAACCCGACCGGCCGCATGGGAACGCCGCAGGAAATGGCGAACGCCGCGGTATTTCTTGCAAGCAAGGCTGCGAGCTTCATCACCGGGACCAACCTGGTGGTCGATGGTGCGCTCACGCGCGGGGTCCAGTTCTAGGCGGATCCCGAGCCGTGTAGCGACGAACCCGGCCGTACGCGGCGCCGGTGGGCAAGGTCTTTTCCGACAACAACAGGGCTGTCAGATGTCAGCAGATCCAATCCACTACAAGTCGATCACCGAGCTCTCCGAACTTTTCCGTCGCGGCGAGCTTCTGCCCTCGAAAGTGACAGAGGCCATGCTGAGCCGGATCGCCAGGCTCGACGGCAAATTCCACGGCTATGCGCTCGTCCTTGCCGAGCGCGCCATGGCGCAGGCGAAGCGCTGTGACGCCGAGCTTGCCAAGGGAATCAGGCGCGGCCCGCTGCACGGCGTGCCGATCGGATTGAAGGACCTCTGCTACACGACCTTTGCGCCGACGGCGGGCGGCACCACGATGCACGCCAGGTTCGTCCCGTCCTTCAACGCGACGATTGTGGACCGGCTCGAGCAGGCCGGCGCCGTCACGCTGGGCAAGCTGAAGATGACCGAGGGCGCCTACACCAGCCATCATCCGAACGACCAGGCGCCGGTCAATCCCTGGGGCGTCGATTACTGGGTCGGCTCGTCCTCGAGCGGATCGGGCGTGGCGTCGTCGGCGGGGCTCTGCTTCGGCTCCATCGGCAGCGACACCGGCGGCTCGATCCGGTTTCCGTCGGCAACCTGCGGGTTGACCGGGATCAAGCCGACTTGGGGCCGCGTCAGCCGCTATGGCGTCTTCCCCCTGGCCGACTCGCTCGATCATGTCGGGCCGATGTGCCGGAGCGCGTCCGATGCGGCCGTCATGCTCAGCGTCATCGCAGGGGCGGATGTCAACGATCCCACGGCCCTGCAGGCGCCGGTGCCGAACTATCTTGCAGGGATCGGTGACGGGGTCCGCGGCCTGCGGATCGGCGTCGACCGCAGCTACACTCAAAATGGGATCGATCCGCAGGTGGTCGCCGCGTTGCTGGAAGCCGAGCGGACGCTCGCGGCGCTCGGGGCCGATATCCGCGAGGTCAGGTTCCCGGCCTACGAGAAGCTCGTAAGCATGTGGATTCCGATGTGCTCGATCGAAACCGCAGAGGCGCATCTCGAAACCTATCCGGCGCGGAGGTCGGAATACGGCCCCGATCTGGCGCGGCTGATCGAGCAGGGCAGGTCGATGACCGGCGTCGAAATCGCGCAGATTCATCACGAGAGGCTTAGGTTCTGCGGCAGCCTGGCCGCCCTGTTCGGCGATATCGACATGCTCCTGATTCCCACCATGCCCGTGCCGACTCCGACGCTGACCAAGATGGGCGAATACGGCGCCGATCCGAGCGTCCTGCTCAGCATCTTGCGCTTCACCGCGGTATTCGACTTCTCGGGCAGTCCGACCATCACGCTGCCGAATGGCATGGCATCGGACGGTCTTCCGCTCAGCATGCAGCTTGTCGGCCCGCACCTGTCGGAGGATGTGCTCGCCCGCGCCGGGCATGCGTTCCAGTCGGTGACGGACTGGCACACCTTGCGCGCGCCCATCGAATAATGAGCGGGATCTCGGACAGACTGCATCGCCTGTGGCAATCTCCTGACGCGGGGCCACGACCGAACATCGGCGCAATCTCGAGCGCGATCAGAGCCGGCGTGCGCTCCTCACCGCTGATCTCTACTGCGGAACAATTCCTGCCGCCTTTATGATCGATCCCCATTTGCCGATCTCGGCTTTCAGGAAGGTTTCGAGAGCTTCCGGAGTCGCACGCGCGGGTTCGACTGGAGTCATGCTGAGTTCAGCAAAGCGGTTGACCAGCGTCGGTTCTCTGAGTGCGGTCTGGAGTGCGTCCACGATTTGGTCGAGCACGCGCTTCGGCGTGCCGCGCGGCGCGTAGAGGCCGTACAAGGTCGTGACATTGAATTCGGGAACTCCGGCTTCCGCCGAGGTCGGCACATCGGGCAGCGTCGCGACACGAGTCTTGCTGGTGATGGCGTAGCCCTTGATCGTCTTCGATTGGATGTAGGGCGTCGGCCCGGTCGCGGGATCGCAATAGACGTCGATATGTCCAGCGATGACGTCGTTCAGCGCCGAGCTATTGGCCCAGGCACAGAGGCGCACGCGAGACGCGAGACAGTAGCTAGTGACGGGTAGGGAGCCGCGAGCGCGCGCTCCTTATGCCGCCACCGATTATGCCGCCACCGAAAGAACGGGTCGATCGCGGTTTAAGAACGAGTCGGTTGGTGCGAAGGCACGCCTACAACCGATAGTCGGTCCGCGGCGAGAATAACGTTCTCGGGGGCGCGCGCTTCTGCGCGTGCGGAAGAATGTTTTGCTAAGAATGAATTAGGCTGCGCGGGCGAGCGACCGTCGCTTCTGCCTGAGGTATCGCGTGATGTCTGCGAGCGGCATCGCGTTGAGCACGCGATCCGGCGGGACGCCGCCTTTGCGCGCCATCTCCACACCCCAGTGCATGTGGTCCAGCTCGGGAATCGAGTGGGCGTCCGGATTGATGCTCATCATACAGCCGAAGTCGAGCGCCGCCTGGTGCCAGCGCCAATCCAAGTCGAGCCTCCACGGATGCGCGTTGATTTCGACCGCGACGTCGTTCTTCGCGCACGCCTTCAGCACCTTCTCGATGTCGATCTCGTAGCCGGGCCTGCGCTGGAGCTGACGACCGGTCATGTGCCCGATGATGGTGGTACAAGGATTGGAGATCGCTCTCAGCAAACGCTCGGTCTGTGCCTTGCGGTCGAGCTTGAATCGTCCGTGGATGCTGGCGACGACGAAGTCGAAGCGATCGAGCACTTCGTCGTCGTAATCGAGCGAGCCATCCGCGAGGATGTCCGACTCGATACCTTTGAGGATCCTGAAGTCCTTGCCGAAGCGCTTGTTCAGCCGGTCCGCCTCGCGCTGTTGCTGAACGATCTCTTCGATGGAGAGACCACCGGCGTAGTGCGCGGACTTCGAATGGTCGGCGACTCCGAAATACTCGAAGCCGCGCTCGCGCGTGGCTTTCGCCATCGTCTCCAACGTCTCGGTGCCGTCGGAGGCATCGGTGTGGCAGTGAAGGATTCCGCGCAGATCCTTGTCCGCGACCAGCTTCGGCAGTTTGCCTTTGAGTGCCAGTTCGATTTCGTCGCGTCCCTCCCGCAGTTCGGGTTCGATGAAGGGCAGGCCGAGCGCGCGATAGATGTCGGCCTCGTCGCCAGCGACGAGTGAACGGCCATTGTGTAGGCCGTCGTCTTCCAGTCGCATCCCTTTCTCCGCCGCCAATGCCTGGAGCTTCTCGATGTGAGCGGCCGAGCCGGTCGAGAAGAGAAGGGCGGCGCCGAAGTGCTTGCGATCGGAAATGCGGACCTGCAGGCCGTCCGTTTTCGACGCTTTCGATGTGCCGACCTTCGGGGCTTCCGCGACGATAGCGAGGTCGGCGACGAGCTCGCAGCCGCGACGGAAGTCGCCGGCGATCGTCACGCGCTTGAGCTCGGGCCGGGTCTTGCGGACCGAGTCCTTGGCGTGCGCGAGCAGGGCAGCGGCACGGTGTAGATGCAGCCGACCTTGTCCGCTCTTCGCGATGGCGAGGTTCTGCAGGATCTTGGTCTGCAATGCCGTGCCGAGCCCCTTCGCCTTCTTGATGCGGTCCTCCTTCGCCGCCGTCTCGAGTTCGGCGAGCGAGGTGACGCCCAAATCCTTGTACAGACGCATCACCTTGTCCGCGCGCAGACCCGGCACCGCCAACAACTCGAGAACGCCGGCCGGGACATCCTTGCGCAACTTCTCGAGGCTCGGATGCGTGCCGGTCCGGTGGAGCTTGGTGATGATGTCGCCGATGGCCTCGCCTACGCCGGGCAGTTCGGTGAGGCGCCCTTCGTCGATCAGGACTTCAAGGGGCACGGCGAGGGCCGCCAGGCTGTCCGCCGCGCGCGCATACGCCTTCGAGCGGTAAGGATTCCCGCCTCGCAAAGCGGATCGCTCCGCGTATTCGCGCAGCAGTTTCGCCACCTCCTGCGTTTCGGCTTTGGGCATCTTTCTGATCAGCTCGCCTTCTCGCGTCGTACGCCCTTGAACTTCTTCTTGTCCGGCGCCTTCTCAGGAACAACGGCACCCGGACGGTCAGGTTCCGTCGCCTCAAGGAACGCGCCTTGCAGCCCGACGTTGGCAGCCCGCGGCAGGATGTAGCTGCACGCTCAACATACTGTCCGGAGGATGGCCATGAAATGTATCGTAAGTGCTCTTGCAGTCGCGTTCGTTCTGTCGGCATCCGCAGCGACCGCCCAGAACACTCAGCCGAACGTCACTAATGCGCCCAGCGCCCAGAATTCAGGGACGGGTATCGCCGGTCAGCCGGGGAACAAGAACGGCCCCGCCGCCAAACCCGGCGATACGGTCGGCTCGTCGAGCGGCACGAATTCGACGGTGCAGCAGCAGGACACGTCCAACGTCAAGGGTCTGCCCGGGAACAAGAGTGGCCCTGCCGCCAAGAAGCCCGATCAGAAGTGACGACGGAGGAACGGCTTCGGTGAAGGCACGTTGGCGCGCCGTGGGGCGCGGCTGAGGAGCCTTCGCGATGATCGAGACCGATGACCTGCTGGTGAAGTGTCCAAGATGCGGTGCTTGGCCGATGGCCGTCGGCTCACATACGAGCACATTGGCGGAGCGCGAGGTGACCTTCAGATGCACCAGATGCGGAAGCGAGGAAGGCGGTAGACTCCGCCGCTCCGCCAGCTCGCGCATCGACGAGCATCGCGGCCTGGACGCTGCCTGAGCAGACGAGTGCCCGCAGGCCTGCTGGCGCTGAGGCAAACTTCACCTGCATCGCAGCTTTCCTCGCCGTGCGCAGGCGCGCCGGCGTCCTTGCCCTACAGCTGGCGCACGTCCAGATGCACCTGATCGACACATCGCTGAACCGGCCCGGGAAATGCCCGGTTGATCCAGGGGCCGTCGATGGTCTCGATGTTCTGGATCTTGGCTACTCGCAGGCAGATCCAGTTTCCCCGTTTTGATTCCTTCCGCTCGCCGGTCCCATTCACGACCAAGACGAATGCCCGCTCTTCCCCGACAGCGTGGCCGAGGACGTACGGGCAGACCACGAATTCTTTTCTCCCATAGGTCAGTCGAACCGGCCTCCGGTGAAGCATGGCTTGCCTCAGGGCCGCGAACGTAGAGCTGTGACCTGAGCGAACGATCTGGAAAGCTTGCTTGCGGCGGCCGTAGCGATACGTCGAGAAGGAGGGATTGAAGGATGCGGCCCGTGTGATGCCGAGCCGTTCCATGACGGCGAAGCTGGTGCGGTCGACGAGCGAATACTCTCCGTCAGTAGAAGTGGTCCCAATCCGCGAAGCCGCTTCCAGATCGCTGGCCGTGACGGGCTCGATGACGGCGCCGGACTGCCGCAGGCGCTCCCAAAACGTGTCCGCCGCTTCTCTGCCGAATCTTGCCGAAAGCAGTTGCCAGGTTTCGGCGAGCACGTGGTCCGTTAGCCTCCATCCATCGAGGCTGAGCAGAATGGACTTGGCGAGCCCGTTGTTGCTGTCGCGCGCAACGGCAGCGGCGAACCAGACCGAGCTGTCCACGAACGTGCTCACGTCTCACTCCTCGACCGGATATTCCCAAGACTGGCGGGTCGGAGCGTTCTGCTCAAGCCATTTCTCGGAGGCCCGTTTCGTGGCGAACAGCTTGATCCAGCCCGGGTCGCCGATTTCTCTGGAGCCTTCGCCGGAGAGGAAGATCCAGACGGACGCTTGCCGCGGTCCGCCTTCGATCTGGTACTCCCACGCAACGCCTTCCGGATCGTGCTTATCGAACCATCTGTCGGCGGCTTCGGCGGACGCGAAGACCTTCACCCATGCAGGATCGCCGATCGTCCGCCGTATTCCGCGGTCGAAGTCGTCGAGATAGATCCAGGCGGTCCGTCCCGTTCGACGCAACTCGGCCCGATGTTCGACGGCGGCATTGACCTTTTGCCGGTCGGTACGATCCTCTCTGTCCAGAGACATCACGCTGGCGTGGACGTCGGAGGGAAGCCCAGGTCTTTGGCCGGGCGGGTTGTTGGCCCACTCGATCCAGCGGTCGAATGCGTCCGCCATGGTCACCTCCTCTTTGCCCGGAATGGGTTCTCGATCGTGAATGCGTCCGGCCTGATCCCTCGTTCGATGCGCGCCCAAGTCACCGGCGCGGCGATCGGAAAGTGTTCACGGGCCCGCGGCGAATAGGTGCCGATAGCGGTCGTCCCGCGTCCGTTGCGCAGGTAGTCGAGAAAGATCCGCCCCCTGCGCCGGGCTTGCGCCGAGAGGATGAACCGATCGGCGCCGCGTGCGGCGAACTCGGAGCAGAGGCTGCGCGCGATGCGATGCGCCCGGTCGTGCAGCATCGGCTCGTCGAGCGGCGCCATCAGATGGACGCCCTTGCCGCCGGTCAGTTTGGGCCAGGTGTCGAAGCCCTCGCGCTTCATGAGCGCGCGCAGTTCGAGCGCGGCCTCGGCTACCGCCTCCCATTCCACGTCCTCGCCGGGATCGAGATCGATGACGATGCGGTCGGCGTGCTCGAAGTCCTCGACCGTCGAATTCCACGGGTGCAGCTCGACGGCTCCGATCTCGACGAGGCCAAGCAAGCCGTCCAGACTGTCGACCCACAGCCGCGTGCCCAGGCCGCCCTCGCGCTTTTCGATGCGCAGCTGGTGCACCGCCTCCGGGATATCCTTCGGCAGCGGACCCTTGTGATAGAACGTGGTGCCGTGGACGTGCCGTACCAGCTTGAGCGGGCGATGCTGCAGATGAGGCAGCGCCTTCCTCCAGACCCGCTTCCAATAGGCCGCGAGCTCTTCCTTGGAAGGCACCACCGCATCCGGAAGAAGCTGGAGAATGTTTGCCGCAGGCACCCCGAGCTTCCGCTGCCCTCCGGAACCGGGCGCCAGCCGTGGTGCCTTGACCTTGCGCACAGCAAGGTCTTCGCGGAGCCCTTTGAATACGGCTTCGCGCAGCAGCCCGTCGTCCGTCAGCGCGCCATACTCCACCTCGGCCGGCACGGTCGGCTCGACCCAGGTCGCCTTCGGCTTCTTGACCCGCACATCGAGCGGCGATGTCCGCCGGATCAGCGGATCCAGCCGCTCGCGCAGTTCGCGCGCGGTCGTCTCCGTGTACCCGGTCCGGACCTTGCCCGCGTAGAGGAGCCTGCCGTTCTCCCGACGGCCCACGTAGAGCGAGGCGATCTTGCGCGGACTCGCTCCCAGTTTTTCCACGAAGGCGACGACCGGAAAGGTCTCGCTCTTCTTGCACTTGAGCTTGATCCAGGTCTCCTGCCGCCCGGAGCGGTAGGGGCGGCCGAGCCGTTTGGCAACGAGTCCCTCGAGGCCCAGTTTGCAGCCCTTCTCGAAGACCACCTTACCGTCGGCCTCGAGCGCCTCGACGTAGATGAAAGTCTCGGGTGCGCCCTTCAGCAGGTCCTGCAGCAGACGCTTGCGGTTCTCGTACGCCGCGTCGCGCAGATCGTACCCGTCGAGGTACAGGAGATCGAATGCATGGTAGCGCACGCGCTCGCTGCGCTTCGACCCGAGCTCGCGCCTGAGCTGCTGAAAATCCGGCAGGCCGCCGCTGCCGTAGACGACAGCCTCGCCGTCGATGATCGCGCTCTTCGCCTTCAGCTTAGGAGCCGCGGCTGCGATCGAGGAGAACTGCTCGGTCCAGTCGAGCCCGGTGCGCGAATAGACCTTGATATCCCCATCATCGAGATGCAGTTGCGCGCGGTATCCGTCGGCCTTGATCTCGTAGACCCAGTCGGTCCCGCGCGGCGGACTCTCGCGCAGCGTGGGGTCGCAGGGCTCGATGTAACCTGGAATCCCTGCTTTGCGCGCGCCGGCGACGCCCGATACTCCCGAACCAGACTGACGCAACGCCACGGCGCACATGCGGATTCAACGCGTCGACGGCGATTCGTTCCGTGAAGCGGCGCCGGACACAGTCGCGGTCCTCGGAACGAAGGCGCAGCGCGTCCGTTGGTCGGAATCGTTTGCGAGGTCGGCCAAATGTGGACGGTTCAGACGCAGCGGCGCGCACGCGGTCACGTCGAGATATCGGCGGGAACGTTTCTGATCGCACTTGCCCTCGGTCTCGTGCTCGTGTGCGCCACTTCCCGCAGCGCGGCAGCTGAATGACGGAGGATGTGCGGGGCTTGGGGACCGCGAGCCCTGGCCTGACGTGCTGCACGCGAAGTTGGGCGGCGCTCGGATCGGCAGCCGCTCAACCGGACACGAGAGGAACGAAACGCACCTCCTCGATCTCCTCCTCTACGAAGCGGCCATCCGACGCGCGCACCAGCTTCGTCAGCCGCTGCACGCCGTCGGGGTTGCCGAGTGGAATGATCAGTCGTCCCGAGGGAGCTAGTTGAGCCCTGAGAGCCGTGGGTATCTCCGCGCTCGCGGCCGACACCAGGATCACGGCGAACTCGCCACCGTCCGGCCATCCCGCGGTGCCGTCCCCATGGCGCAGATCCACATTCCGGCAACCGAGATGCCGAAGGCGCGAACGGGCGCGCTGCACCAATGCCTCATGGCGCTCCACGGCGCAAACCTCCCGGCCGAGATTGGCGGCGAGGGCGGCCAGATAACCTGAACCTGCGCCGATCTCCAGCACTCGGTCGGACTTCGCGATCGCAGCAGCCTCGAGCATCTTGCCGACGATGTAGGGCTGAGAGAGGGTTTGTCCCTTCGGGATCGGCACGGCACTGTCTTCGTATGCTGCCTCGGCGAACCGCCGCTCGAGGAAGATTTCGCGGGGGACCTGCCGCATGGCCAACAGGACCCGCCTGCTGCGGATGCCGCGGCTGGCAATCTGGACGTCGACCATCGCATCGCGGAGGAAACGGGACCTTCTGGACCGTCTGCTCTCCCTGATCGATCGCATGACCTCTCCGACCATGAGTGATTTCGCTACGAGGGATGGAAAACGCGGACGTCTGCGACTTGCTCCATGGCGCGAAGGATCGGAAGCCGTGTCTCCCGCCGACGAAGGCCGACTTCACTGCCGACAGCCAGGAGCGTACCCCCAGCGGGGCTGCGAGCGCCGCCATTGGCTTCTCGGCCCCCGGGGATAGTTGCTCTTGCAGCGACCGACTTTGCGCCCCACCGCGTCACCCCGCCGAGCGGCCCCGGTGATCTTTGCAACCGCGGCGGTCATCAACGACGTTCGGCCGCTGAATTCGGAGGGTCACTCCTGCTGCGGCATCCGTCCACGGCCGCGGCACTTCGTGCAGCGGCCAGGAAAATCCTGCGACCGGTTCGGTCTCGCACGCCGGCTGGCGCCCGCGCCGTTGCAGCTGTCGCATTTGAGTTCGGCGGAGCCGGCTTCCCTCATGCCTCCCCCGGGCCGGCATGGAGGCTCGCCGGCGGGGTGGTGCGCGGCGGCGGCGAGGGCCGGGCGCTGCCGCCTGGTTTGCTCTTCGCGTCGTACCTTTTGGCCAAATCGAGCAGCCGCCTTCGTGTGAACGGGTCCGCCTTCTCGGCCAGATCGCGTGCCTGCTGCGCGAAGCCCTTGTAGAACTCTTCCACGACGCCACCCCCACAACATCACCGAACGCCGATCTTCGATGGTCAGCATGGCTCACGTCAAGAGATCGCTTGTGCCTGCCTGGCAAACGGCCCTACGCTGGTCGCGGCGGGGGAAGCCAGATGTCGCTGCTGCACCATATCCGGAAGCCGTGCCCTCACTGCGCGCGGGCGATGAAGCTCGTCCGGGACGAGGCCGCCAGAGGCGGAGAGCGCTACGTCTGCCCCGACTGCGACGATGATCCGCTGCACGATCCCGCCGCCCTGAAGTGGGTGGACGGCCCGCTGCGCCCGCCGGCGAAATAGCGGGCCGGGAAAGCGACCCGTACGTACGGGGCCCGGACCTCGCAGAGCCAGGGCTGGCAGGTTTGTCGTGGGCGCACCACCTCGTTTGGAGATGTCAAACAAGGGGAGGCGCGATGTCGACGGTCGCAAAGCTGCTCGCGCGGAAGCAGGCGCTCCTGGAGCGACTGGAGCGCGATCCTGGGCCGAACGAGCGGGACGAAATCCAGGCGCTGCTCGCCCAGATCGAGACCGCGCTGAACCTGCTCGAGCCGGGAGACGCCGGCGGTCCAAGCGACGAGTGAATGAAGCCGCCGCGGTCAGAGCGCGCTCAGGTCGTCCGGCACGTCGCCGAACTTCCGGATCAGCTTGGCGTCGCCGAACTCGCCGCTGGACGGATCGCCGGTCCGCGAGAACGCGATGGCGCCGGCGTGGCCGGGCTTCCGGGACAGCGCCTCGGCCCGCATAACCGCCGCGTTGGCGCTGAGACACTCGGCAGCCTCGCCGGCGGCCACGCCGTCGTCGGAGAAAACGAACGGTAGAGCGACGTAATAGGTCACGTCAGTCATCTGGCTCACCCTCTGTTCGCGCGCTCATGAGGGCCGTCCCCGCGCATAGCCAGTCGACACCTTGGACCGGAGCTCGTCGAGCTGGGCTTCGAGGAAGTCGTTCGCCACGATGAGCGCCTTCACGGCTTCCCGCGCGATCGCCTGGTCGGCGGCCGAATCAAGGTCGCCCTCCGCGGGCGCGGCAAGTTCGGGTGCAGCGGGCATGCTCTATGTTCACTGTTCGTTCGATTGGAGTCAAGCGCTACGGCGGCGCGGACCCTAGGAACGGTGGCAGCCGCAGCCGGTTTTGGTGAATGCCCCGTTATTACTTCGATACCTCCGATAGCGAGAAGTTGGTCTCCGACGACGTCGGGGTGGAGATCGCCTCGTTCGAGGACGTGAAACGCGAGGCCTCCCGGGCCATTGCGGACCTCGCCAAGGACGTCCTGCCCGGTTCTGAGGTTCGCACTCTCGCGATTCAGGTGCGCGACGCCGTGGGACCTGTCCTCAGGCTCAGCCTCCGCTTCGAGATCGAACACGTCGCGGTGCGCTGACACCACCATGCGGCTTCGGACAACATCGGGCCCCGCGCGCCAACTGGAAAGGGTTTTTCCGACTATCAAGGCGCCGCTGCAGTCGCTGTTCGTCGCGTTGCTCCCAGGAGTTTGGTTCACCCGCCGGCGAAAAGCCGCGAGCCTCCACGCTCGATTGCCCGTCGACGTTCGTGCCCACACCGAGCTGCTCAGAACCGTACGTGCTGCAGCTTATCGGGATTGCGGGTCAGATAGATGGCGACGATCCTGCCGTCGCGGTGTTCGATAGCCATGGTATCGATCGATCCGTCGCTCTCGCGCATCACGAATCCGGGGGAGCCGTTGACCACGGCCGGCCTGGCCGTGATCGCGGCAAGTGCAGGATTTTTGCGAGCGATACCCTCGAGGAAGCGCAGTATTCTGTCCGCTCCGCGGATGGGATTGAGAGCTGCGGTGCGTTTCCCGCCGCCATCGGAATAGAGCACGGCGTCTTGGGCCAGGAGCTCGGCGAGGGCCTGCATGTCACCGGCCGAAGTCGCGGCTTGAAACGCGGCGGCAAGGCGAAGGCCCTCTTCGCGCGAGGCGGTGAAGCGCGGCCGGCCGGCTTCGATATGGATGCGGGCGCGCGCTGCGAGCTGACGGCAGGCAGCTTCGTTGCGGTCCAGCGCCCGTGCTATTTCGGTGTAGTCGAGACCGAACACGTCGTGCAGCAGAAAGCTCGCCCGCTCCAGCGGCGACAGCCGTTCGAGCAGCAACATCAGGGCGACCGAGATGTCGTGCGCCAGCTCGCCGGCGTGCTCGTTTTCCGCGAGTTCGTCCACGACCGGCTCCGGAAGCCACTGCCCGACGTACGACTCCCGCCGTGCTCGCGCCGATTTCATCCGGTCCAGGCAAAGCCGCGTCACGACCGTCGCAAGATAGCGGTAAGAGTCCTTGATCTCGGTACGGTCGGTCGCGTGCCAGCGCAGATAGGCGTCCTGCACGACGTCCTCGGCCTCGGCGCGCAACCCGAGCATGCGGTAGGCAAGCCTGGTCAGCGCGCGCCGATGGGTCTCGAAGGCCGCCGCGCCGTGGTCGAGGGTTGCCGTCATGCGGCCGATGCCCGTTTCGTCGGTGTCACGTCGCGCATCACCGGAACCGTTTCCCCGCCGATCGCCAGCCGCGTGCAGGCGCGGCCGTGACCGAGCGCATATTTGATCGTCGGGTACATTCTGCCGGCCAGGATCGCGAAAGACAACGCGACCAGCGCACGCTTTCCGAACTGCCGGATCACCTCTTCGCGCAGCTCGTCGGCCTCGGGGGCATGGCGCAAGGTGGCCTCCGCGAAGCGGGCACCTAGCGCCGCTTCGGGGGGCATCGCCGCGAAGTCGCGGGTGACGATGGCGCGCAACACCTTCGGGTCCACACCTTCGCTCTCGGCCATGATGATGCCGAGTTGGGTGCAGGGGCCGCAGTCCTCCGCCATGACCGCGACCAGGCCGGCAGCCGTATAGGCGTTCACCGGCGCGCCGCCGCGGTAACGGCCCAGGGCCTGCAGCTTGCCGAACGCCAGCATCGCCCGCGGATCGATCTCGACCAGCTCGTGCATGTAGCTGGCATCGTAGCCCCACTTGCGTTCGAAGGCGGTGATCTGCCGCTTCAACAACCATCGCAACATACGTCTTCTCCTCTGTTCGCTACGCCGCAACCGAGCAGCTCGCGCGAGCCGTTCCCCATTGGGCACCCCGTGCTGCACAGCCGTCGGTGGTCCTTCCCCGTCTAGGACGACGCAGGCATTCGATTTGTGACACGGCGTTGGAGGAAATTCGCGTTCGTCGGAAGGGCGGACTGGCGCAAAAGTCGCGCAGCCTTGTCACACAGGCGACGCCCTGCTCGTCAGTGCTGACAAGCCCGCGTGTCGGGACGGGATCGGAAGGACGCTAGACGGGCTTCAGAACGAAAGGAAACAACGAGATGCTGACCGGCGGCTGCGCCTGCAGAAATGTTCGTTACGAATGCATGGAAGAACCGATCGTCCAGTTGATGTGTCACTGCCGAGATTGCCAGCGATCGACCGGTACGGCGTTCTCGGCGATGATGATGGTCGCGAGCGACAAGTTCAACTACGTCCATGGACTTCCGACTTTCTACGAGACCATCGCCGAAAGCGGACGACCGATCCGGAGAGGCTTTTGTGGCAAGTGTGGCAGTCCGATTTCGGCGCACTGGCCGACGAGACCGCAATTGCTGATCGTCGCCGTCGGCAGCCTCGATGATCCTTCTTTGTTCGGGCCCACTGCGGAAACTTGGCTCTCGCGCGCATGGTCGTGGCATCCGCTTCATCCCCGGACCGCTAAGTTCGGCGAGGCTCCCGTTGAAGGCGTAAGGGAGAAGATCGAGGCATATTTCGCCGGACGCGCTGAGTTATAGCTTTCAAGGAGCGGCCCGCACCGACCAACTCGTCGGTACGAGGCGACGCGCCGATCCCTCGGCGAGAAGGTCGCGTCGCGGGAGCGCGCCCGCCATTGACGCTAAGTTGCTGCCGTACCGGTTGACACCCCGGAACAGCGCTGGCCGCTTTGTTGGTGGGATCGAACGGAAAGCGCACACGAAAACAGCCGTTGACCGCCTGTCGGTCAGTGACGGCCTCTCTGACCCGTTCGCCATCTTCCCGTCGCCGCAATGGTTGCTCGGACAGCCGAGCTCTCGCCAGCTTCAGAGCAGCGCGAAGACCCTGATCGCGACCAGCCCTGCCACCATTATGGCCCAGCACGACAATTCAAGGACTCGCATGAAGCGCCCCTGGTGCACGGTCCCTCTTACCGCGGACGCTACACGGGAAGCCGGGTGGCAGGAACCGAAACTTTTCGTGACTTCGTGACTTTTCCGCAGGGGCATCAGACTCGAGGCACATCATGCCCCTCATGCCGCTCGGTGAGATGTTTTCTACGGCCGCGATTATGGTCGTAACGGTCCTGGCGGAAATTGCCTTTTTCGTGCTCGTCGGCATGATCTGAGACATGATCGGCCAGCCGAACTGGCCAGCTGTTACTCTCGGAAGCGCGATGCCGTGGATACGCAGCAGCTTTAGGCGCGGCTTGGCAACGATCCGGGTCCGAACGAGCGAGAGGGTGCGAGAGGCGCCCCGGGGGAGGTGAAAATCTTCGAAGAGACAACAAACGTGGCCGTTCCATAGCGTGCTGCATGTCCTTTAGTGCGGAGCTGAGACGATGGACTTCCAAAGCACGACCCCAGCAATAGTCAGGGCTATCAGGCAACGTGATCTACTCAACACCTGGCTGCGGCTCTATTCCCGTGAAAAAAAGCTACCTCGCATCGAGGACTACGAACCAAGTCGGTTGAAAGAAGAGCGTGACGACCTTGTGTACTACGACGTTGACAACGCCGGAGCGTCGCCCGTGTTCATCATCCAAAGCGAGGGTACTCGGATGTCACGAGCATATGGGCAGGTTGGCAAAGGACGTGCTCTGCACGAATACATCGGACCGCGGTTAGCGGCCCTTGTGCTCCCGATATACGAGCTGTGCCTGTCCAGGGGCCGCCCGGTCTATACCGTGGACCAGCTTCAAGATGCAGACGGGCGCCCTGTCGAATATGAGCGGCTGCTTATGCCCTTCGGACGGCATCGTGAAGTTCGCCAGATCATCGGATCGCTCAAGACGATCAGCGTCGACGGCAGCTTCGAAATTCGCGATTTGCTGAGCCGGGCGGATGTTGTGTCTAGACCCGCCGTGCGCGCCCTCATTGATAAAGAGCTTTTTCATCGCGCGCCAAATCGGGTAGAGGACAACGATTTGGACTTCCAGTGAAGCTGATCGACCTGCAGGAGGACTTGCCTTGCCGGCGCTTCGCCGAAATCATGACCGCAGGCCTGCCGGACCCGTCCGGACGCAAATTCCCGCCGAGCAGGGACGTGTGCTCGCGCCGTTGCGATGCGTGTTGTTTCTCGACAGCGGCGCTATATGGCGGGGAGATCTGGATCTGTGAGAAGAGACGTCGATGCTCCTGCTGATAGAAAAATAGCAGATGGACGTGAAATTCTTCAGTGCCAAATGGGGGCCTTTCGCGGACGATCCGAACTCGCCGTTGCTGGACATGGGGAACGAACCCGCTTGGGACCGCGTGTATCGGCGTGAGTTGGAGGATTTCCGTCGACGGCAGCGCGCGAAAATTGCCGGCCGACCGCCTGAGATCCCGCGACACCGGGCCGCGCATTTCACTGCGCTAATGTTCGGTAGCCCTGGACGGAGCGGCCGTTTTTTCTCGCGGCGCGATTGTTCCGGGATCCGGCGGAAATACGCGGAATACGCGGAGCCTTGACGAGGGAACGCTTGCCGGAGGCGGGTCATTGACCCTGATGGACAAGCTCTATCCGCTCTTGTTCGAACACAGTATTCCCACGCCCGTTCGCTACCTTCTGGCTGCTTCGGTGATGTTCGTGTGCGCCGCGCTTCAGGCGGGTCTGCAGGCGCAAGCGGGATTCACCGGGTTCTTCCTGCTGCTGCCGGGGGTGTTCGTTTCGGGCCTGCTGTTCGACCGCGGCTCCGGTCTCTTCGCCGCCTGCATCGCGGTCGCCTGCGTCGTCTATCTCAGCTACTCCGGCCAGTACGGCATCGATTTCCTTCTGCCGTGCGCGCTGTTCGCGATTACCGCGGCCGGCGTCGCGGTGGTCGCCGAGATCGTGCGCGCGGAGACCAAGCGCGCGCTGCAGGCGCAGCAGACCCAAAGGCTGCTCCTGGATGAGATGGCGCACCGGACCAAGAACAACCTGGCGATTCTCGGCGCGATGGTCAGGATGCAGGCCAGGAACGGAGAGCCCGCCGTCGCGGCCGCGCTGGAAGGCACGGCCCGCCGCATCCAGGTGATGGCGGAGGTCTACGATCATCTTTCGCCGAAGGAGGACTCGCGGCTCGTCGACATGCGACGCTTCCTCTCCGACGTGGTGGAGAAGGTCTTCCAGTCGCTCGCCGCGTCCGGACCCGTGGCTTTCCAGGTCGCTTGCGAGGAAGTGCATCTGCCCAACCAGCAGGCTCTGGCGATCGGTCTCATCGCCAACGAACTGGTCACGAACGCGCTCAAATATGCATTCCCGGACCAAAGGTCCGGGCAGATCGCCGTCGAGCTGACGGTGGCGGGGGAGATCGAGCTTTCTGTTCGCGACAACGGCATCGGAGTGGCCGGGGATCGGCACCCGAAGGGCGTGGGCTCGCGCATCGTCGCGCTGCTGACGCAGCAACTCGGCGGAACGCTTTCCTACGAACGCCGCGATCCGGGCGTGATGGTGGTTCTGCGCGCGCCCCTTCCCGTGCAAGCCTGATGCGAGTCCAGGCGTTCTATTTTCCGTCCTCGGAGTTCGTGCGGGGGCGTCCGTCCAGGTCGCGGAGCCGGTGCAACTGATCGCGGATGCGTGGAGGCGGCTCCCGGTCCGGCTTGTAAAGCGTACGGAGGCTATCGCCGATCTCGCGAACCATCGCGCGGCTGTGGACTTTGTCGATATCGACGGAGTTGCGCATTGCTGGTGTCGCTCCCGATCCCACTTGCAGCGACAACATGGGACGGCGTCGAATGTTGCGACTTCACCTGCATGGCCACCACGCGCCTGAATGGGACGAAGCCAACGGTCGACTTTGTTCTGTTCGCCGGAACATGTCCGAACGCGTTGGAACCGAATCCTTCCGTCCACTTTTGGACATTTCCTGGAACAAAGATCGCCGCCACACGTCTACGCCGGGGCCCAAAGACCGGATGATAGAACGTGGCTGGTAGAGAGTATTTGACGCGTCAGGCCGCGACCCTGCTGAGGTTCGCCCAGGCCATCACGGATCCGGACGTCACCCTGGGTCTGGTCGACAAGGCGAACGACCTCAAAGCCAAGGCGGAGGCGGCTCCGTCGTCGGAAACGGGTCCTGAGGCTCCGGATGACGGACATGGGGAATGAGGGGCCTTCCAATACGCCCGAGCTTCTCGTCCTCGTCGTCGAGGACGAGGCACCCATCCAGGACCTGGTTCGTGATGCTCTATCGGACGGCGGATTCCAGGCGGAACTAGCCCGAACCGGCGAAGAGGCTCTCGGCGCGCTTCGCGAGCGGCCGAAGAGCTATCGCGCGTTGGTCACCGATATCAGGCTCGGCCAAGGCATGGACGGTTGGGAGCTCGCCCGGCGGGTCCGCGAGATCGACCCGAACTTTCCCGTGGTCTACATGACGGGAGACAGCGGCGAAGCGTGGAAATCGAGGGGAGTGCCCGAGAGCATCCTGCTGCAGAAACCGTTCGCGCCGGCGCAACTGCTGACGGCCGTTTCCCAGCTTCTCAACATGGGAACACCGCCCGTCTAGGATTCGTCCTACGCCCGGTCACCCAGGGAGAAAGTGCGCGCACGACGACGCTCGCCGCTCTTCGCGCCAAGACAGGACCTGCTCGACGGATTGCGGCAGGTCCGGCTCCGCATGAACGCGAGGAGATCAGGCGCGGTCCTAAGCGCAGCGCACGCTCACCGTGAGGATCTTGGGTTCGGTGCCTGAGGCATCCGGGGACGATCATTGTCCCCTTTTTTCGAATTATAAGCGACAACTTCGGGATGCGGAAGAGAAAGACCTCCGCCACTAGGCCATCCGATCGGGTTTTACCTGGTTGCCTTAGAAGCAATGTCGGCTCCTGAGGGACAAGCGTAAATCTTCTGATCGGCGACACGTGCTGCAGCAGGCGATGCAGTGGCCCGAGGACCTCGCTCCATTTGTTTGACCAGATCATAAGTATGTGCTAATCAACAGTCATGACTTATGATATAGCTCAATTCGGTGATGATCGGGCGAGACCCCGAAGCGCTGGAGGGCCGACGTAGCCATGGCCAAGGATAGCTTGCAGTTGGCTGCTCTAGGAGATCCGACCCGGAGACGGATTTTCGAACTGGTGGGGGCCCGGCCGCGCACGGTAGCGGAGATCACTCGCGAGCTGACGGTCTCCCAGTCCGCCGTCTCCCAGCATCTCAAGGTGCTGCGGGAATCTCGTCTGGTTCGCGCCGAGCCGAAGGGTGCCAGCAACGTTTACCACATCGATCCGGCGGGGCTCGGCCAGATGCGCGCGTGGCTCGACCGGTTCTGGAGCACGACGTTGGCGGCGTACAAGGTCGCCGTCGAAAAACCACGAAAGGACCAGCAATGAGCAGACGTGTATCGGCCGCGCCCGTCAAACAATCGATCGTGGTCGAGGCGCCGATCGAGCGCGCGTTCAAGGTCTTCACGGAAGACTTCGGCAGCTTCAAACCGCGCGAACACAATTTGCTCTCCGTCCCGATCGCGGAGACGGTGTTCGAGGCTCGGGTGGGCGGTCACGTCTATGATCGCGGCGTCGACGGCAGCGAATGCCGCTGGGCGCGTGTGTTGGCGTATGAGCCGCCGAATCGCGTGCTTCTAAGCTGGGACATCAGCCCGCGATGGCAGATCGAAACCGATCCCGACAGGACCAGCGAATGGGAGGTGCGGTTTATCGCCGAAACGCCTAGCCGGACCAGGCTGGAGCTCGAGCACCGTCACCTCGAACGGCATGGCCAGGGCTGGGAAGGCGTGCGCGAGGGCGTCGAGGGCGATCAGGGTTGGCCGCTCTATCTGAAACGGTTCGCGGATCGGATTGCCCGCGAGGCATGAGGCTCGCGCATGTATCGTAATTGCGGAGGCCGGTATGGCAACCTATTCGCTTAGCATCGTCGGAGTGCTGGTTCTCTGCCTTTTGTCCATTTTGCTGGCGATCCATTCGGGATCCTCAAAGGGCAGGGCGGGCGCGCTCTCCGGACCTGTGCTGCCCGCGGACGATGACAATTTGCTGTACCGGATTGATCGCGTCCACATGAATGCGGTGGAAGCGCTGCCGCCTTTCGTGGTCCCGGCCGTGCTGGCGATGATGGTGGGGGTCGGACCCGTTGCGCTTGCGACGCTGGTCTGGGGCTACATCGCGATTCGTCTGATCCACGTTGCGGTCTATTTGCGCGGCGGCAAAGCAGCTAAAGGCGGCAGCGTCAGAACCATTCTCTACGTTTCAGGGGCGCTCGTGACGATCATTCTCATTGCCACGACGGCCGTCGCGGCCCTCCAGGCGACGAATTGATCGAGGCGGCCGCCCTGCGAAACGTGGACTATAGCCTCAAGTGCTAACGCGATTCCTTCCGGCATCCTTCGCCCGGTACAGGGCCATGTCCGCTCGGGCGAGCACATCGTCAGGTGCTTCATCCGACCTGAGTTGGCTGACGCCCGCCGACATGGTCACCTTGAGCCCGCCGCCGATCGCGTCCCAGTTCGTTTCACCGATGATTTCTCTGATCCGGTCCACGACTTTGACCGCATGATCTTGAGGCGCGTCCGGCAGGATCAGGAGGAACTCCTCGCCGCCGTAGCGGCCCAGCTTGTCGACGGTTCGGATATTGGCGGCCACCGATATGGCGAAGCTCCTCAGCACCTCGTCGCCGATCGGATGTCCGTAGCCGTCGTTGATCCTCTTGAAGAAGTCCAGGTCGATGATCGCGACGGAACAGGGCGTCCCGCTTCGCGAGGCGCGCGAGATCTCTTCGTTCAAGGCCCGCATAATGTAGCGGCGGCTCAGCAGACCCGTAAGCTCGTCGACCTGCGCCAGCTCCTCAATCCGCGCGTGCGCCTCCTTCAGCTCCTTGCCTCTCTTGTACAGCATCTCGCGAAGCGAACTGCCGTAGAGCCCGGTGAAGGCGCAGCGGCCTAGCGCCGTCACGAAGCACAGCAGAGCCAAATGGCGCTCCGCGGGCGTGGCCATCGGCATCGCGATCGGCTCGTCGGTGCAGGCGAACAGAAGCGTCAAACCGACCGAAGCGAAGGTCCAAACCGATGCGGCTTGTCTAGCGCTCATCCGAAGCGCGCCGAAGCCTTGGACGATGAAGAGGATGCTGACGAAGTAGAAGCCGACCTCCGGCGCCAGGTATACCGCAATCAGTTGGATCGTGACGCTTCCGAGGCTCTGAGGCACGCTCAGGTAGTGGTCCCTGAACCGATCCGTGAGATGCACCTCGGAGGCCGCCCACATCAGGCCGGTCCAGCCGATGCCGGCGGTCGCATATGCCACGGCGACCCGGGCATCGGTCGTGCCGGCAAGGTGGTAGAGACACAGTATCGCGGAATCCAAAAGGAAGCTGACGGCTTGCGCGAAGTACATCGGGCGCCGCTGGCGCGCACGTTTGGCCGCTTCCTTCGCGGCTTGAACCGGTACCGAAAGCTCGGCGAGCGCCTGTGCCATTTCAGCGTTTTCCAGGCGTATAGGAAAGCGCATTCCGGTTAAGAATCGCTTCTCCGATCAGAACCGGGCCAAGGAGGCACTCGGCCTTTTGCGGGCGCCTACGCTGTCCTCGCGCGTGACCGGCGCCGTCGGCATGAGCCACAACCTTCTCGCGGGAGAAACGAAGGATTCAGTCACGAAATACCCGTCGGACGCTCGGCCGGCCAGGTATTGCGATGCCGCTTCGAAAGTGTCGAACGGACCGGCGGCGTCCCAAATCCGGCCGGACAGGTGCTGGCTGATCATGAACTCACGTTTCAGTTTCATTAACCGTCGTCCTGATGTCGCATACTGTAGCCGCCGATCGTGAACGATCAGGTAAATTGCCTGCGGGCACTCCACGGCCTGCAATGTAGCGGAGCTCAAGGCGTCAGGACGGCCTTATCGAAACCACGGCCGGGCGTTCCGCTCAGTGCGGCAAGCCAACGCAATCACGGCAGGTTTGTGGGCGCTGGATCACGAGGCGCGGGCCTCTCCCACCGTGTCCGCCATCTCGGCGCCGCGAACGCCCAGCGGTTTGGGCGCGCCGGTGGTGGTGTCGCGCGCGGTCTGATGCTCCATCTCGGCGTCCAGCTCGGCGCCGAGCAGGATGACGATCGCCGAGATCCAGAGCCAGGTCATGAAGCCGATGACGGCCCCGAGAGAGCCGTACGTCTCGTTGAACTTGCCGAAACTGGCGGCGTACCAGGAGAATAGTCCGGAAGCCGCCAGCCAGCACAACGTGGCGGCGGCGCTTCCCCACGTGATCCACTTCCAACGCGGCGCCCTTCGGCTCGGTCCGTAGCGGTAGATGCAGGCGAGGGCGAGCGTGAGCACGACGAACATGGCCGGCCATCGTGCGATCCGGACGAGAAGGTCCGCGAAGTCCGACAGGTGCAGGAAGTTGAGGACGACCGGTATGACCACGACGGCGCCGAGGGCGACGAGAACGAAGACGATGGCCGCCACCGTGAAGGTCAAGGACACCGCGTTCAGCTTGACGAAGCCGCGCTTCTCTTCCTCGCCGTAGACGATGTTCAGGGTGTCGAAAAGCGACTTCATGGCGGCGTTGGCGCTCCACAGCGAGACCGCGAGACCGATGACGAACGTCGCGCCGAGCGCATGGTCGCCCTTTGAGGACACGCGCGTGAGCTGTTCGCGCGCGACTTCGATCGCGCCGCCCGGGACGAAACCGGAGATCTGGTCCAGATGCTTGGCGATGCTGGCGGGATCGGAGAACAGGCCGTAGACGGCGACGAGAGCCGCCAATGCGGGAAAGATGGCCAGGATGCTGTAGTAGGTCATGCCGGCCGCCAGCGCCATGACGCGATGCCGGCCGATGTTGCCGTAGACGCGCAGCAGGATGTCCTTCCAACCCTTCGCGGGAATCTCGGACGGCGATGCAGCCTCGCGCCCCCGCTCCGCGCCATCGGTAACGAGGCCTGCCGCCGAAGTCTCGCGATCGGCGTTCCGCTCGCGTGGAAAGGACTTGCCTTCTCCGGGCGAGGGGTGGTCCGGCGGGAACAGGCGATCCCACAGCACTGCTGCCGCAACGAGGCCCAGCGCCGTAGCGACGGTCCATCCGCTGGTATGGGCGCGTTCGGCGCCTGACGTTTCGATTTGAGCCATCGACTCGCCTCCTCCGCGGCTTCAATCGCACTGCCCCGCATGTGTTCCTGCTGGCGGCACCACGTATCGTCTGTCCGTAGCGATCGGCTGCCGCCCGCTCGGGATCAGCGTTGAGGCTGCCGCTGTCCTTCAGCACAGCCCGGTGGTCTGGCTCATCGTCCGCGCGAGATCCTCTTCGAGAAAGGGCTTGCGCAGGAGCGGTAGGCCATGCCCGTCGGTCTCGCCGCCCGAGAGCAGCAGGATCCTAAGATCGGGCCGCAGCCGTGCCGCCCGGTCGGCCAGTTCATAACCGTCCATCTCCGGCATGTTGAGATCGGTGATCAGGACCTCTATCCGCTGGTCGCCGGAAAGCGTGGCCAAGGCCTCGCCGCCGCTCCGGGCGGTCACCACCTCGCATCCGAGATCCTCCAGCATGGCCGCCGTGACCTCGAGCACCGGGGGATCGTCGTCGACAATCAGGACCGTACGCGACACGTGTCTACCTCTGGCACCTGCCGTCTGGCCAACGCTGGTGCAATCCCGCCGTTTCAGCTCACTCGGCCAACAACGGAGCGTATGAAGCAGCCCCCCGCGAATCCATTCCCCCCCGATGGAACAGCGGCCATGACGCTGAAGGTAGACGTAGGCCTGGCTCGCGGAACGCCGGCCGCCCCGGCGACTTGATCCGCACGAGCAATGGGAATTCGGAGAGGGATCATGAAAGCAATTCTCGCCGCAACGTGCGTTGTCGCGCTCGCCTCGATCTCGCCGGCGCAAGCCAAGGGCTGCATCAAGGGCGCCATCGTAGGCGGCATCGCGGGCCACATGGCCGGACACGGAAAGCTCGGCGCTGCGGCCGGCTGCGCGATCGGGCATCACGAAGCCAACAAGCAGAACCCGAACAATTCGAACGCGCAGGCGCCGGCCCCCCGGAAGTAGCACCGGAGCTGCCGGTGGCCGCCGCGAGACGCCGGGCGCATTGGAGAGCCACAGCGTCGAACTCGACGGCGGCTCGGCACTGGCAAATCTTTCCGGGCGATTTCGACTGACGCTGAAGTGGAAGCCGAGACGGACATCGTCGTGGCTCCGGCCGAAGACGATCTCCGCTTCCACGTGCCGGTCGGCGGCGGTGCCGGCACGGCGTCGCATCAGGACAAGATCATCGTTCGGTGTGTCGGCCGTGACCCCGCTGTAAGGCCGCAGCCGGGCTGGGCTGCCGAGCGGACGGAAAGGAACGTGCGCAATAGGCGGACGCTGCTCGCCCGCGGCAGGACTACCTGCACGCTCAAGAGGACGACCGGCCGCCGACAATCGGGCGACCCGATGCTCAATCCGGCCGAGCGACGGCCGGGTAGTTCGAAGCCGTGAATTGGCGAAGATGATCGAGAAAGACTCCTGCTACCGGACTCAGCATTCGATTCTTCAGCGTCAGGATTGCCACTGGCCAAGGTCGAGGGGGCAATTCCACGTTGAGGACTCGCACCCCGAACGGACCCGCGAAATAGTTCGCGACCGATCTCGGAAACGTCGCAATGTAGCGGCCTGAACCGAGCATGCTGGCCCGGATGTGCGAAGAAAAAGTGCTCAAGACCACCTTCGGCATCGGAATGCAGCGCGCCTGACACGCCTCGGTGATGACCTTGTGGTTCCAGCTGGGAGGCGAGGCCAATATCCATGGCTCGTCGATGAGCTGCGCGAGGTCAATCTTCTTCTTGCGACTGAATCGGCTGTCTGCGCCGGCAACGATGACCAGTTCGTCCTCGAAGAGAATCTCGACGTCCAGATCATCGGCGGAGTGGTCCTCGGGCCGTGGACGCCCGTGCAGTCGCTGAAGTACGAAATCCAAGCTGCGACTGCGTAGCTTGCCGGCGAATGACGCGAACTCCTCCTCGTGGATGTCGAGGAGGATGCCGGGATAAAGCCTCGAAAAGCTCTCGATCACCGGTGGCAGAATTTGCGAGAGTCCCTCCGGGCAACCAAACTTCACCTCACCGGTGTGAGGGTTGGACAGGTACTCGATTTCCCGAACGCCCTGCTTCAGCTCGTCGAAGGCTGACCGGCCGCGCCCGAGCAAGGCGCGGCCGTAGATCGTCAGCGTCACTCCCCGAGAGCTGCGGTCGAAAAGCCTTGCACCGACGGAATGCTCGAGGTCTGCGATCAGTTGGGAGACGGCCGGTTGCGAGACTTGCAGCTGCGCGGCCGCCTTCGCCAAGCTGCCCTCCTGGGCGACGATGAAGAACACGTGGAGGTCGCGCAAGCTCAGGCGACGACCGATGTGGCTGTCCCAATCGATGATTTTGGCCATAAGCTAGGACTTTGGTGGATCAAGGAAAATAGAGAATATTGCTTGTACCGGAGGGGAGCTAGTGTCGCAACGTTCTCAGCCGATTATTGGCGTCGAGACCACGCGGAGCGCAACACCATGAACACCCACGTCCTCCCCTCGCTGGGCACGGTCCGACCCACGCGCGACACCGCCTTTCTCGTTTTGTGCCTCTGGTCCGTGGGTGGATTGATGCTCAGCGCGCTGCTGTTCGTTGCCGGCTTCGGCAGCGAGATCGCGGATATCCTGGTCGCTGCCGGATAGCGGGGAGAAATAGAATGACAAGTCTCACCCACCTCGCGTGCTCGATCATGGCCGCCGCCTGGCTGGCCGCCGGCAATGCCTCCGCCAAGGAATTCCCTTCGCGTCCAATCACCGTTGTGGTGCCATTTGCGGCGGGCGGACCAGCGGACGTGCAGGCGCGCATTATGGCCGACCGGATGAGGGTCACGCTCGGCCAGCCGGTCATCATCGAAAATGTCGTCGGAGGAGCAGGAAGCGTGGCGGCAGGCAAGGTCGCCCGCAGCGCAAACGATGGCTACACCGTGAGCTACGGCTATTGGGGCACGCACGTCCTCAACGGGGCGATTTACCCGCTGCCCTACGACGTCGTGCAGGACTTCGAGCCGATCTCGCTGCTCGGGAACAATCCACTCCTGATCCTGGGACGGAGCTCATTGCCTGCTGAAAACTTGCAGCAACTCGTCCAGTGGCTGCAGGCGAACCCGGACAAGGCTCTACAAGGCACGTCGGGCGTGGGCAGCGCCTCCCACGTCGCCGCGATCCTGTTTCAGCATTTGACCGGGACGCACTTTCAGTTCGTGCCGTATCGCGGCGCGGCGCCTGTCATGCAGGACCTGATCGCGGGACGCCTCGATGTGATGTTCGATCAGGTGTCCAGCGCGTTGCCGCACGTACGCAACGGCGAACTCAAGGTGTACGCGGTCACAGCGAAGAAGCGCTTGGCGTCCGCGCCCGAAGTGCCGACCGTTGAGGAGGCTGGACTCCCGGGCCTCCAAATCTCGGTTTGGCACGCTCTCTTCGCGCCAAAAGCAACCCCAGGAGCTGTCATCGCCAAGCTGAACGCGGCGGTCGTCGACGCGCTGGCCGACCCCGTCGTCCGTCACCGGCTGGAGAGCCTCGGTGTCCAAATCCCGCCACGCGAACAGCAAACGCCTCAGGCCTTGGCAGAGCTGCAAAAAGCCGAAATCCAGAAGTGGTGGCCGATCCTCAAAGCGGCAAACGTCAGGGCCGAATAGGCTCTGGCAGGCCGACCTCTCCCGGTTTCTCAACCAGGCACAAAGCACCCACCGACATGATGCCGAACCAGCGCATATTGATCGCCGGCGCAGGACCAGTCGGCCTCACCGCAGCCGCCTGCCTGGTACGGCGCGGTATTCCGGTGAAGGTGTTCGAAGCGTCCGTGGCGCTCGCCACGGAATCGCGGGCGACCACCTTCCATCCACCGACGCTCGATATGCTCGACGACCTCGGCTTGGCCGAATCGCTGGTCCAAGGCGGTTTGATTGCGCGCCGGCTGCAATATCGCTCCGGACGCGATGAGGTGATGGCCACGTTTGACTATTCTGCTATCGCCGACTTGACACGGCATCCGTACAGATTGCAGTGCGAGCAATTCAATCTCACGCGCATCATTCACGATCAACTGTACGGCAATCCGAACTACCAATTCGAGTTTGGAACGCGCGTTAGCGGCGTTTCGCAAGATCGGACCGGCGTCACCGTCAAGCTCTCATCGGTCAGCTCCGCTCCGCGAGAGGAACGCGGCAGCTGGCTGATCGGTGCCGACGGCAGTCACAGCGCCGTGCGCAAGGCGCTGGGCATTCCGTTCCAAGGCTTCACCTGGCCCGAACGCTTTCTGATCGTAGACACGTCTTTCGATTTCCATACCGCGCTGGCTGGCTTGGAATCGCTGACCTATGTAGCGGCACCGACGAACTGGCGCTTTCTATTGCAACTCCCGTCCAGGTGGCGCGTGATATTACCGCTCGCGCGAGATCTGCCAGATGCTACGTCGACCAGCCCCGCCTTTGCCCGAGCCGCGCTGTCAACGCTTGCTTCCGGAGTTGACGACGACAAGATCGCACGCATCGCCCTCTTCAAAGTGCACCAGCGTGTCGCGGCGGCATTCCGCGCCGGGCGCGTCTTTCTCGCCGGCGATGCTGCTCACATCAACAATCCGCTGGGCGGGATGGGATTGAACGGAGGAATCCACGATGCGGTGAATCTGGCGGAGCGACTGGGCGAGGTTTGCACAAGACCGGCTCCAGACACCGATTTGGACCTTTACGATCTGCAGCGCCGCGCGGTGGCAATCGAGCATGTGCAGAAGCACTCCATCCGCGCCAAGCACAATCTGGAAACCAGTGACCCTGACGAGCGAGATGGTTTCCGCGACGAGCTGAGACGGACGGCGAATGACCGGCACTTGACTCGCGAGTTCCTACGAAGAGTGTCGATGATCGCGAGCCTCGATCGAGCCAAAGAGCTGGGCGTCCCCTAGCGTCTCCTTCGGGCCCCTTAGTCGACTTCTCACCAACCGACGGCGAGTTTAGCCAGCTAATTCGAACGCGCAGGCGCCGGCCGGAAGTAGGCGCGCCGTCTTCCTGAAGTTGTCGAAAGCACCCTCACATCTTGAGGGTCGTCTTGCGATTCTGGCCGAGCTTCGGCTCCTGGCCGGTCAACCTCGCCTTGACGAACTCGAAGGCGGTGACGGCTGCGCTCGCCGGTCCGTCCCACAGTTCGGCCGTGACAGGTTCGATCCGGAGCAAGCTCACGTCCGGGCTGGCCGGACCGTCGGGCCACCACACCTCGTCGGTCTTCCGCCAGACCGCCTTCGTCTTCTCGACATCCCGCAGGATCGAGGCGCGGCCGGTGATCGACAGGTAGGCCTTGTCGTCCGGATCGATGAATACGAGGCCGACGTCGGGAGCGGACGCGATCTCATCCTCCTTGGGGCTGTGGAGGCCGGTCACGAAGTAGATCAGGCCGGCTTCGCGGTCGGGCCTTGCCTCGAGCGGGCGCGCGCGTAGCCCGCCCGCGAATCGCGTCGTCAGCATGCACACGCCGACCTTTTCGATGATATCCCAGACGCGACCGATCTCGCTTTTCTCGTTCATGTCGTACCCATCCTCGTGATAGTCGCTCCATGCACCGTCAGAGGTCCTCCCGCAGGCCCTTGAAGAACGGGTGCCGGACCTTTCCTTCCGCCGACTTGGCGCGGTACTCGATCTCGGCGAGGAGCTTGGGTTCACGGCTTGGTTGGCCAGATGGACCTGGACGCGGTAGCCGTCGAACTTGATCTCGTGAATCCACCGCTGTCCGCTCGGCACCCGCTCGATAGAGGATGCAAGGGCCGGCTCGATGAACCCGGGAAACGGCACTTTGAGGCCGATTATCGCCGGTTTTGCACGAGGCAACGCCACTCACGAACTCCACGCAACAAGCGATTCAAACAGGCGCGGTACGAATCGTTCCGGAACCCCGGAATCCTTCGCGGCGTTGGATTTTGTGAATTCCCACAGGAGAACGACAATGGCGACGACGAAGAAGACGGCCAAGACGCCCCGAGGACGCAAGCAGGACCGGGCGCGCGTGGCCGGCGGGCAGGGCCATGAGGTGCGCTATGAAGCCAGGAAGACCGGGCGTTCGGCGTCGGCGGTGAAGAAGGCCGTGAAGAAGGTCGGCAAGTCGCGCAAGCGGGTGGAGAAGCGCTTGGCTCGCTGAAGATCCCGCCCTGGGCAGGTTGGGAACAAGGCGTCTGCGCTCCGATTGAATCCACGAGTTCAGTTGCGTGGAGTAGGCCGATGAGTGCCGAGAAAGAGGTGCTGGCCGCGGTCGAGCGGGCGCAGGCGATCCTGGCGAGCTACGTGGAACCGGGCGAGCGCGACTGCGAGCGGACCATCAACGATCTCCTCGATGTTCTCGATCGCGATCAGGTCGTCGCCGCCGTCGACGAGCTCGAAAGCCGTGGCGAGGCGGTCGCCGAGCTCCGGCGCCTTCTCGATCGCGGCGCATCGTCATGGAGCTCTCCGCCGGTGCAGCCCGAAGAGCCCGACCTGCCGCCGATGGCGCCGGAGAAGCGGCCGCAGGATCCCGGAATGGACGGCAGCGACCTGCGCTTCGAGGGCTATCATGTCGAGACCAAGGAACATGCCGGCGAATACCCCGACACCATGCCGCAGGTCATCGAAGTCACGGATGCCGAAGGGCGGAAGGCCGCCTACGTGCCGCTCAGTCGCGACGGCAAGGTGGTCGACAGCGCGGCCGTCGTGGAGAAGCTGAAAGACTGACTGCGAAAGCAGCGGCTAACCGAGCGCAACTGAAGCCGGCGTGGGGATGCGCCGATGCGCGGCGGCGCGGTGGCAACGAGGAGCAAACAATGAGCGTGCTCTTGCCGGAGGAATCTTCGACCAGGTTGACCGATGTCGGCCCCTTCGTCCTCGTCGAAGGCATGCCGCCCCGCGATCCCAATGAAGACGACGACGAAGATGAGGAAGACCAAGAGGAAGAGGACGAAGGTGATGCGGTCGTGCGGGAGCCGGACGACGGCTAGACCGCCGGGGCTCTTTGCGATCGAAGGAGGAGCAGATGAGCAATCGGACGTCCGGGAAGACGCCGACCGCGGCCGAGCGGGAAGCGCAGAAGTTCTTCAAGAACGCGGCGCCAGAGGTGTCGGAATACGAGCAGGGGCAGCAGGATTTCCGCGCGAACCGTGAGAGATTGAAGGCGGAACGGTTGGCCCGCAAGACGGCGTCGGCCGAAACCTCCGGCGAGGTCACGCGCCCCAAGCCGCCGAAAGGGTCCAGCACGTCATGAAGATCAAGATTGCCGAGCCCACCGTCCAGAGCGTGGCGCGGGTGTCGTGTGTCCTGGCCGTGAAGTAGGCCGCGAAATGCAATAGGCGCGAAACGACGTAGCCATATAGCAGCCACTGGGCGAGCCGCAGCGAAGGCTGCGTCAGGATGAAGAGAAAGCCGGCGATCAGGAAGTACGGCAGGTTCTCGAGATCGTTCAGCTGGATTCGCCGGATGCGATCCACGTATTCGTTGGGCGCCAATTGTTCGGGGCTCGGGTTGGGATTGAGGACCGTCTTCCTGACGTCCTCGGGCGAGCGAAAGCCGCCTTTGACCTGCATCATCCGGACGACCGTCAGCCACGACATCAAGACCGCCTTGAGGATCATGATCGAGGCGGCGACGGCATAGGTGGCGAAGAGGGGATTCTGGAAACTCAGCTTGTCCATTGCACCTGCCCTCGCGTCCGCGATCATTCAATCATGCGGCGGTACCTGCTGGCTAGGCAGCCAGGCGGCTCGGATGGGCGGCCAGAAGCGCTGCGAAGGAGACGGGCGCGAATAGGCGGCGGTGTCGGTGGTCTGTGTCCGGATTCCTACGGATCCGACCGCCACTTGTCATTTACCGGTCTCAGCTACGATATCGAGCACATGGACAGCGACTACGACCCCGAGCGCGAAGCGGCAGAGGCGATGAGGCTCGCCGCGGCGGCCGCTGGGCTTGAGCGGCAACGCTGGATCGGCCTCGCGATGGCCTGGCAGGAGCTCGCCCGTGTGCGGGCGCCTTCGAGGCCCGGTGCCGAGGAGGCGGCCTAGCCGCGATCCGGCCCGCACTCGGGGCAGGTGTCGCCGATCGAGTCCAGCACATCCCGGATCTCCGCTGCCGCGCCCTCCGCAGAGACACCGGCCGGCGGATTCTGACGGGCGCTGGCGAAGGCGCGCTCTCGGGCGTGCGGGTCGGCGCGGTCCTGCATCCAGCCGTGCTCTTCGCATTCGCGTATTGCGCCGGCCTCCTGCAGGACGGAGATCGCCCATCCGCGCAGCGTCCGGATCGCTGGCCGTCTTTCTTTCGTCATCAGCATCGAGATCGCTCCTGCCGGACGAATCCTTGTGTCCCGCCGTTCGTTCCGGGCGGTTAGCACGGGTCAGGGATTCGCAATCGGCAGAGCCGAGGCTTGTCCACCTGTTCCGTGAGGCTGTGCAGAACGCTAGGCTGCTGGCGCCGGATCTTCCTTCACGCCGCGGGCCACGATCCGCAACGTCCCGTTCGGAAGCGGCCGCTGTAGCTTGAGCGCTTCTTCCGCCGGCGCAGTCATCCAGGTCTCGACCTCGTCGGGCGTCGTCAGGATCACCGGCATCGCCTTCGGGTGGATGGCGAAGACCTCCGTGTTGGCCTCCGTCGTCAGGAATGCGTAGAGATCGTTGGTCGTCTCGCCTTCCTTGACCTTTCGGACCGAGGTCCAGTTTGTCCAGATTCCGGCGAAGCAAGCGAGTGGGCGTGTCTCGTCGAGCGCGAACCAGACATCGCCGCCCTCGGCCTTGTTGTACTCGCTGAACGAGTTGAACGGCACCACGCAGCGGTTCTCGACGCCGAGCCAGCGCGTCCAGTGCTTCGACTTCACGTTTCTGATGTTGGTGGTGCCACCGTCGGGCTCCATGCGGAGCAATTCCTTGAAGTCGACGGTCTTGCCCTTAGCTTGCAGCTTCTCCGCCCGCTTCTTCGTGGCGTCCATGAGCGCTTTGGACGACGACGGCATGCCCCAGCGCGCGGTCGCGAGCTCGCGACCGTCCGCACCGGTCCGGGCGATCGGCGCCGTGTAGTCGGGAAAGACACCCGGCATCGGCGCGAGGTTGCCGACGTACCGATTGACCACGCGGAAGAGCGCGCTGATGGCGGCCTGATTGGTGGTGATCGAGTAGAGATTGCACATGGACTGCTAACCAGGATCCTCACCGTTCTTGTGGCTGCCGATCCAGACGGTCTGGATGGCGTCAGGTCGCTTGACCTTGTACTTCGCGAGGTCCTCGTCGGCCAGTTGCAAGGCGATGTGATGGGCGAAGATGCGATGATTGCCATCCAGCGGGCTCAGGCCACTGGCGATCGGGAACAGCACGGGAGGCCGTTCGAATTCACCTGTCGTCGTCAAGATGCTCAACTGGCGTTGAAACCGAGCGGGACTGTTGTCGCCGCCGAAGCCGTTGTCCTGACCATCTATCAACGCATCGTACATGTTGTTCATCGTCTTGCGGCCGTCGATAGACAGCTTGTCGAAGCTGCAGTCGCGCTTCTGCTGCGTCCAAGTCACCTCTTTCCACCACGACACCGGGTGCGTGAGCAGTAGCTTCCAGCGTCCCGCCAGCGGTTCGGACGGAGGCCAGCCCATGCCGGTTTGGTTGGCGAGCTTGAGAAGCCACTGGTCGATAACGTCGTCGGGCCAGTCGGGCAGGTCCTTCTTGATGTCTTGCAACGTTGTCATGCGTCGGATCCGTATTTCGAGTCCTTATGTGGCTGCTCGTTGTCGGGGTGCCGCGGTCGTTGCGCCAACTGTAGCAGCGTCGCCGACGGCCTACGATTGGCCTTGGCGCATTTGCTGCAGCGGAGCCTGCTTGCCAGGTCGTGAACGAAGGTGGTCGGTGGGTGCCGCAGCGCGGCGAGATCGACGTCCCGACGCGTCTTGCATCGCGAACATTCGATCTCGAGCCACGGGTAGCCGCCATTGATCGCTTGGTCGATCGTCGGCGACGGATCGATCGGCTCGCCGTCAGCCCACATGCGCTCGTTCCAGCTCTCGCAAAGGAGCCGGTCGGCCTGCCGGATGAGTGCCTCGCCCTTGGCTCGGGCCTCGGTCGCCTGTGTCGCCAGAATGTTCGTCATGGCCCGGGCTCGGCCGAGCTCCTTCTGCAGCGCCTTGCGGTCCCCTCCGGACAGCGGGGTAGGGTGATGTTTCGGGGCCATCGGCCGGCCGCCTATGGCATGTCATAGGACGGCCAGCAGCCGTCCTCCTCATGGCGGCCCGTCCGCTGCGTGCAGGTGTTGTCCAGCAGACGCTGGCCGACGTCTTTCCAGACGGCGTCCGGACCGTACAGCCGCGTGGCGTCAGCCTTCTGGATCTCGACGACGCGCCCGCAGCGGCGGCAGTTCACCCTGAGGAGATGCTGGCTTATTTGGTTCAGCCGCAGCGTCGGTCCGGAGGGGGCCGGCCGAGCTCCGGCGCGGGGTCTTCCAGGAGCGCCTGCCAGTATTCCGGCGGCAGGTCGGCGTCCGGAGCCAATCCCGGATTCGGAGGCGCATTTCTGCCGACGGCGGCGGCCATCTTTTGCATCTGCTTCGGGGTCGGCATGCGCCAGCTCGCGGGTCTGTCCGTCATGCTTCATAGAACACACCAAGAACAAAAGAGTCGATACACCGCGAAAAAGATTCCGTTGGAGGAGGGCGCCGTGTCGGAACCGGGCAACCTCGTTCGTCTTAAATCCAGGCCGCCTCGAACCGGAGTTCTGCGTGCATGGCCCCTCGCGCCAACTGGAAAGGCTTCCTTCGACTGTCCCTCGTCACCTGTCCGGTGGCGCTATACCCCGCCACCTCCGAGAGCGAGAAGATCTCGTTCAACCAGCTCAACCGGCAGACCGGCCACCGGATCAAGTACCTGAAGGTCGACGCCGACACCGGGGACGAGGTGCCGAACGAGGACATCGTCAAGGGCTACGAGGTCGAAAAGGGCCAGTACATCGAGGTCACGAAGGAGGAGCTCGAGGAGGTCGCGCTCGAATCCACGCGCACCATCGAGATCGACGAGTTCGTCGACCGCAGCGACATCGACCCCCGGTACCTGATCCGGCCGTACTACCTCCGCCCCGACGGCAAGGTCGGGCATGACGCCTTCGCGGTGATGCGCGAGACCATCCGCGAAATGGACAAGGTCGCGATCGGCCGGCTCGTGCTGACCAGCCGCGAGCACATCATCGCGCTCGAGCCGCGCGACAAGGGCCTGATCGGCACCCTGCTGCGGTATCCCTACGAGGTCCGGGACCCGGCAGAGTATTTCGACGAGATTCAGGACGTGAAGGTCACGAAGGACATGCTCGAGCTGGCCAAGCACATCGTGAACCAGAAGGCCGGCCGGTTCGAACCCGACAAGTTCGAGGACCACTACGAGACGGCTCTGGTCGACCTCATCAACCAGAAGAGGGCTGGCAAGGTCATCCGGCCGAAGGAACGGCCGAAGGGCGAGAACGTGGTCGATCTGATGGACGCGCTTCGCAAGAGCGTGGGCGGCGCTACAGCCGTAGCAGCGGCCGAGAACCAGGCGGCTCCGAAGAAATCGGCCAAGAGGCCGCGCAAGGCCGCTGCCGGCCAGAAAGAGATGCTGATGCCCATCGCCGGCAAGAAGCCGGCGAAGGAGGCCGCGGCGAAGAAGCATGCGGCCAAGCCGCAGCGGAAGTCGGCCTGAGGCGGAGTAGGAGAGCCACATGGACGTGAAAGAAGCCTCGGCAATGACAGAAACCTCCGGGTGGTCGGCGAGCAGGACACTCATCCCGGGCATGCGCAGAAGGAACTAATTATTGCCGCCATCGGCTCTGAGGCCGAGCGAGGCTTGGCTGCGTGCTTCCGATCGGTCACCGGCTTGCAGTCAAGGCTGCATTGAGCGCGCCCGATCTTGCGGACGAGCCAGTGATCTGTCCCGGTCCGCATTTGTCGATCGGGGCCGCAATCGTCATCGCCTTTGCTGAAGCCAATCTACGCTTGCGCATCGCCGTCGAGGCGTCGCAGTCGAGTATCGCCTGCGAACTCGTGCAGCCCGGTGCCGGCATCGCGATTCTTGATGGCCTCGGCCTGCTCAGTGCGCGAACCAATGATCTCGTGAGGCGTCCCTTCGCGCCAAGCCTGCAAGGTGTCGCACGGTTGCTGAAGGAACAAAACGGCCGGTTTCTTGTCTGGTGGAAGAGTTTGCCGGCGTCGTGCAGAGGGTTACGGCTGAGAGCGGCTTGTAGGGAGCAGTATCTCTTGCCGAGATCAGAACGTCCCGGGATAGGCACCGCCATCGATCAGGATGTTTTGACCGGTGATGTACCCGGCCTGGGCTGAGCAAAGAAAGGCGCAGGTTGCCCCGAACTCGTTCGGATGACCGAACCGTTTCGTCGGGTTTGCGGTCCTGATTTCCTCGGTCAGTTCCGCGACGGTGCGCGATGAATTTTCTTTGCCACCGCCGCCAGATTGGATTTCAGCCGGTCAGTATCGAACGTGCCTGGCAACAAATTATTGATGGTCACATTGTGCTCGGCAACCGAGCGGGCCAATCCGGCAACAAAGCCGGCAAGACCTGTGCGGGCGCCGTTAGATAGCGCAAGCATGGCGACAGGCGCCTTCACTGCATGAGACGTCACGTTAACGATGCGTCAAAATCTGCGCTCAATCATGCCATCGAGCGTCGCCTTGATGATCGCAATAGGCGCAAGCATGTTGGGGTCGAGCGCCTTGATCCAATCCCCGCGCTCGAATTTGCGGAAATCGCCCGGCGGTGGCCCGCCCGCGTTGTTGACGAGGATGTCCGGGGCAGGACAAGCTGCCAACAGCGCGTCCGGTCCTTCCTTTGTGGTGACGTCCGCTACGATGGTGCGTGGTCGATTTCCTGTCGCGGCGGCGATCTCGTCGGCGGTGACCTCCAGCACCTCGCGTCGCCGCGCGGCGATGAAGAGACCTTCACGCGCCAGTGCCATTGCGCTCGCCCTGCCGAGCCCCTGGCTTGCCGCGCAGACGACGGCGTTGCGGCCTTCCAAACCCACATCCATTGTCCCTCGCCGATGTTGCTTCACTCGTTCTTGAAGCGCCCGTGTTGTTCAGTTGTTTGGCAGCGTCATGCCAGCGGGTTTGGCGCCCCACATGCAGAAGCTGGTCGGCTCGAAGCCGAATTGCCGCGGCCGGTGCGTCGCTTCATCCGCGATTTCGACGACGCCGACCGAATACTCGAAGATCATGCCGTCCGGCCCCCTGAAATAGAGAAACCGGGCGCCCGAGGTCGGATGCCGGCCGGGGCCGAACACGATTGGCACGCGCTTCTCATTGAGGAAGTAGTAGGAGCGCAGTACGTCGTCGCTGCTCTCGACCTGATGGTTGATGTGCTGGATGCCGGCGCTCGGCGCCCGGACCAGCGCAATGGTGTGGTGGATGGCGTTGACGCGCATCAGGGGAATATCGCCGATGCGGTCGCTGACGCGGGCGTTGCAGACCTGGGTCCAAAATCGCTCGTCGCGTGCCGGATCGGTCGAGTTCAGCCCGATATGGCTGAAGCCAGTAATACCGGCGTCGCGGCTGGCGAAATAACGCCGTCCGCTGCGCTCCGGCCGCACCACGAGCTCGATGTGGTTTCCGGTCGGATCACGGAAGCCGATGAAGGTCCTCACCTTGCGCTGCTCGGCCTCCTGGGCGGTGCCGGCATGGACGGCGTGGCCGAGCGATTCAAGCGTGGACGCCGCTTCCTGCAGGCTTGCCTCATCCTCGACCTCGAAGCCGACGGCCTGGCTGCGTGCATCGCCTTCCGAATAACACAGGGTATGTGCGCGGTCGTCGGAGCGGAGATAGAGCTCCTTCTTGCCTCGCTCGGCGATCTGCAGGCCGAGACAGGCGATCGCAAAGTTCTCGGCCGATTCCAGGTCGGGGGAGCCGAGACGGACGTAGCTGACATCCTTGAGCTGGATCATGTGTTCTTCCCTACTGTTAGACAGGTGCGCTCAATTCCGGCACGTCACTGCTTTCGCTGCCCCAGTCACAGAGCGATGTCGCCGTCAGCGGGAATTGCCGCGCCAGCCGCGGCTTGTCGCCATATTCCGCCATGCCGTTGACATAGGAAAGGATCAGGCCGTCCGGACCTTCGACGTGCAGGAAGATCTGGCGCGATGCGGCTTCGCGTCCGGGGCCTTGCACGATCCTGATCTGGCTCTCCTGCATGAAATAGCTGTTCTGCATGATCTGATCGAGCGCCTCGACCTCGAACGCCGCATAGAGCAGCCCATTACGTTTCGACGGGTACAGCGCGATGCGGTGATGCATCCCGTCGATCCGCAGATAGGCGATGTCGCCGACCCAGTCGCTGACCCCGGCGCCAATGGCTTTCCAGAAAGCCATATCGCGGACGTGGTCGGTGGTGCGAAGCCCGACGCTATGAAATTGCACGATGCCGGCGTCACGGCTGGGAAAATAGCGGCGGCCGCTGTGGCTGGGACGCACCACGAGGTCTATCCGGTTCTTCGAAGCATCTTCGGCTAGCAACGCGGACTGGACATACCGTCGCCGGCATTCGGCCGGCTCGGCGTCCTTCACTGCAAAGCCGAGATCACGCAGACGTTTGCCGACGGTCTCTAGTGCCTCGTCGTCCCATACCTCTATGCCAACGCTCTCGTGGCTCCCGAGGCTTACGGTGCGGTAGCGGTGGTCCGAACGAAACGCGATCTCACCGTCCTGGTCCGCCACGCGCTGCAGGCCGAAGATGTCCGACATGAAGCGCGCGCTGCCGTGCAGTTCACTGACCGCCAGCCGGACGTAGCAGACCGATGTAATCAGCGGTGTCGCGTGGCCGTTGTTCATCTCGCCCGCGCCCTTGATTGCGATTCCAGGAAGATCTTGATCATCCGCCGCCACACCGAGAACAGCTCGTCGAACCATTTCGGGTCGTTGTCCCAGAGCGTGCGCAATGCCATGCCGCGGACGAGGCTCAGCGTCAGGGCGACGATGTCGGCCGCGAGCGAGGCGTGCACTCCGCTGGCCACTAAGGCCTCGGTCCAGGCCGTTTCAACGGGGCGCCGCGCCTTCCGGGAAATTTCGAGAATCTGCTTGCGGACGGCTTCGTCCGTGGAGGTCGACAGCACGATGTCGATGGCAACCATGAAATGCTCGCTGAAGAAGAACTCGCGAGCGTCTTCGATGACGGATTCGATCAGGTCGCGCGGACGGTTGACGGCAGCGGCGCGCTTGCGGCTCATGATCTGCGCCTGCTCGAATACGTATTCGAGCGTGGCGACGACGAGCGAATCCTTAGTTGGGAAATGATGCAGCTGCGCGCCGCGCGACATTCCGGCTTCGGCAGCGACGTCCGCCGTCCGGAACCTGGCATAACCGCGACGGCGAATGAGATTGGCAGCCGCCTTGAGCAGCTGCGTGCGCGTGGCTTCCGTGCGCTCGGCCTGAGTCCGCCGCCGCGTCGGGCTGAGCGGCCGGCGCGTGGATTTTCGCGGGGAAGAGAGATGGTCGGGGCGATTTGGCATCTTAGACCTCGATCTGGACCTGTCCGTCGACGATCGTCACCGGATAGGTCTTCAACGGAATTTCGCAGGGCATACCGGTCGGTGCGCCAGTGGTCACGTCGAAGGTCCCGAAATGGAATGTGCATTCCACTATTTTTCCCGTCAGGAGACCCTCGAGCGACAGTGAAGCTTCGCCATGCGTGCACATATCTGCCGTGGCGTAGATCGCTCCGTCAACGCGATAGAGCGCAACGTTGGAGCCATCGGGCAGGGTAGCCTGCTTGATTTCGCCTTCGACGACTTCGTCTGCAGCGCAGAGAAGAATTGTTCCGCCCATTCGAATGGACCTATAGCATCGTGCTTCCGCCGTTGACGCTAATGACCTGGCCGGTCACGAACGAGGCCTCGGCGGAGGCTAGGTAAGAAACCATGGAAGCGACTTCCTCCATCTCCGCGGGACGGCCCATGGGGATGACGCTGACGAATTTGGCGGCGAGTTCCGGACTGCTCTTGGTAATCGCAACCATCTGGGGTGTGTTCACCGCGCAGGGGGCGACCGTGTTGACGGTGATGCCGTCTTTGGCAAACTCGCGCGCCAATCCGGTGGTCAAGCCATGCACGCCGCCCTTGGCCGCGTTGTAGGCGGCATGATCCCATAGGCCGTTGCGCACGGAATCAGCGCCGAGATTGACGATGCGGCCGTAGCGTTGTGCCCGCATCCTCGGCACGGCGTACCAGGAGCACCACAGCACGGTCCACAAATTGCGGTCGATCGTGGTTCGCAATGTCTCCGGCGAATGCTCGGCGAAAGCCTTGATGATGCCGCCGCCTGCGTTGTTGACGAGGATGTCTACTCTTCCGAAGACTTCGCTCGCCAAGTTGATGGTCTTCTCCGCCGTGCCTTGATCGGAGAGATCGCCGGCGCGGCTCGCGACTTCGGCCCCATACTTCTCCTTCAGATGGGTCGATGCCTGCTTCAGCCCGCCCTCGTCGAGATCGGCGATGACGAGCTTGGCTCCGTCCCGCGCCAACCGCTCTGCGATGGCCAAGCCGATACCCTTGGCTGCGCCGGTGACAATGGCCACATTGTGGTGAAGCTTCCTGTCCATTGCTGTCATGTCTCTAGAGAATGATGCTGACGCGGCCCTGCGTGCGCAGGCCCTCGCTGTCGAGGAGACAGCGCTTCTCCTTGATTCGCAGGCGCCCGTCCTCGACGACAATCCGGTAGCGATTGCTGCCGAAGTAGGTATCGGTCATGCCATCCTTGGTGCGATACGTGATGAAGGCTGAGCCGACCTCCAGCTCGGAGTCGCTGCGGCCGCGAATGCGGACATTGCTGACCAGATGGCGGGTGCGGGAGTGCGGAAATTCGGCGTGTGCGGTTCGTTTCATCAGTCGCTTGACGCGCTCCGAAAGGCGGAAGCGGTCATCGGCCACGTAGAACAGGTTCTTGTCGGGTGAGGAGTCCGGCGCAACGTCGGTCGACGGGACGTAGTAGATGGCGTCTTCGGTGAACAGTTCGAGCCACTCGGGCAGCCGCCATTCGTCGAGTAACTCGGCTTCGGCGAACAGGAAGTCCTCGATATCGGCACGGGAGATGTTTTGCATATCCTGTTGCCCCCTCAGATTGACGCCTGGAAAACGCGCTTGTTCCAGTTCGACCAGAACGCGCGCATCTGCAATTCGTCATCGTAAGCCGGGACTTCCTTGCCCATCCCCTTCGAGATGTCGTTCCACTGCGCCTCAGCCGAGTTGCGGAAGCCACGCTGGCACTGTTCCAACGCCTCGACGTCGTCGGGCGTGGCGAAGCCGCCGGGCCCCAGGAATTCGAGGAAGTTGAACAGGCGGTACTTGCGGGCCCAGTCGGTTTCGTCCTTCGGCGCCAAAGCCCAGGCGCTGACGTTCATGAAGTCGGGCGCCACTGGATAATAGGTGCGAACCGTCACCGCCATGATGTCGTTGACGACGAGGTTCGGAAAGACGAACAGATTGCGGTTGAATAGCGCGATGCGCCTAGCGCGCTCCTCGCCGTGCCGCGCGACGAGCCCCTGATACAGGCGGTCGACCTCCTTCTTGCCATCTTCGCCCCACATCGGAACCCACTGCGCCACCGGACGCCCCCAGGGCGCCTTGTACTCCAAAACGGCGTGGCCATTCCCGAGGTCGCGGGCGGCGCCTTCAAGCGGCACCGGAGCGAGGCCGCCATTGGTTGCTTTCAGATAGTCGAAGTAGGTCGCATGCGTGGTGAGCGCGTGATAGCCGTCGATCGAGTTCTCGGTCAGCAGCTTCCAGTTGGCGCGCATGGAGTATTCCTGCGTGCCACCGACGATTGTCATGCCGGCTTCGGCCTGATCGGCGATGATGTCGAGATATTCCTTCACGGCGCCGAGATAGGTCTCGAGACTCTCGGCATTCTTGTCGAAGCAGATGAAGTTGAAGTCGCGGTAGCCCTCGAAGCGCGCGACCTGCTGCATGTTCGATGTGCTGCGTTCCTTGAAGTCCGGCGCGTAAGATGCCTCGCCCGGCTGGCTCCGCAGGCCTCCGTCGAGGCCGAACACCCAGCCGTGGTAGAAGCACTGGAATGATTTGGCACTGCCATGCTTTTCGCGACAGACCTGCGCACCGCGGTGCGGACAGGTGTTCAGCATGGCGCGCAGGGTTCTCTTGGCGTCCCGTGCGAACAGGATGTTGCGGCCACCGACCTGGCGCGTGACAAAGTCGCCGGGCTTGGGGACCTCGGAACTATGGCCGAGATACAGCCAGCATTTGTCGAAGATCCGGCTCCGCTCGGCCGCGAGAATGTCGGGGTCGACAAAGGCCTGGCGCGAGACCTTGAAGATCTGTTTGGACTCATCGACCATGAGCGCCGTATTCATCCGCTCGCGCGCGTTCATTGGCGGTCTCTCCCTGGAAGAGTCTTGTTTGTCATTTCAGCGCTGTTCGTAGATCGAAGCTGGGGGATTCAAGGTCGGCACGGGCGGGGCGCTTGTTGGCTGCGAGCAACCTGCGCAGCATCGCCATGTCCTTGGCGGCATTGACCGACAGCGCTCCGACCAAGTGGGCCCCGCGCATCGCGATGACTGAGAAACGGCCGGACGCCGGCTCGCCGCGGAGAACGTGCTCGCTGTCCAGCATATCGCCGGCGACCTGGATGTTGAGGTCGTATTGGTCGGTCCAGAACCATGGCGGATCGAGATATTCGTTCTGCTCGCCGATCATATTGCCGGCAACCGCGATGGCCTGGTTCTGGGCATTGGCCCAGGTTTCGACGCGGATGGTGCGGCCGTGACAACGGCTCCATTGCAGGGCTGCATCGCCTGCGCAGAAGACGTCCGGCGCCGCCGTGCGTCCGCAGGCATCGACCGCGATGCCGGCAGTGACGGGCAGGCCGAGCCGCTCCGCAACGGTCGGCACCGGTTCGACACCGATGCCGATCAAGACGAGATCGGCCTGGATTTCCGCGCCACTGCTCAGTCGGACGCTGCGCGACGTCCCGCCGCTCACGGTCACTCCGAAGACGAATTCGACACCATGGCTGCGGTGCTTTGTCGCGACGATGTCGCTGACAAGGGACGGAAGCGCCCGCGCAAGAAGCCGTGGCTCGCTCTCGATCACGGTGACGCTGCAGCCGTGCTTTGCCGCAGCACAGGCCGCCTCCAGTCCGATCACGCCGCCGCCGACAATGACGATGCGGGACTTGTCTCGGATCGACTTGCGGAAGCGGAGCGCGTCCTCGACATTGCGCAGATATTGCACGTCAATTCCGAGGTTCTCGAGCAGGGTGAGGCGGCGAGGGCGGGTCCCGGTTGCGATCAGCAAGCGATCGAATGCATAGACGCGGCCGTCGGCAGTCGCCACGGTGCGGCGGGCAGCGTCGCAGTCCGTCACCGGAGCGCCAGTCTCGAGCCGCACATCGAGAACGTTGCTCCAGTCGCTGGCCAGCTTGATGTAGGTGACGGGCGTGTCTGCGATTCCCAGCATGTCCTTTGAGAGCTGCGGCCGCTCATAGGGCGGGTGGGGCTCATCCCCCAGCATCGTGACCATGCCCTGGAAGCCGCGTGCGCGCAGTGCTTCAGCCGCTCGCCCGCCGGCCTGTCCTGCGCCTGCAATCACGATATGCCTTGGTACGGCTGACAAGTCGATCTTCGCTCCCTTTTGGCTTGGCGAGCCGGCCTGTCGAGGTCACAACAGCCGTCCACGATTATTGTTTCGATTGCATCCATATTAAAAACAGTCCAACCTGCTTGTAAAGTAGAAACGCAGTCGCTGCACGCCGAATTGGCGGAGGTCACCCTGCGGTGCATAAGAAATCAGAGGAAACGAGCTTTGGCTCTGGCCATCGATACCCACACTCATTTTGTGCCGCGCAGCTTTCCGGCGGAATCCGGACGCAATCCGCTATGGCCATCAGTCGAGCTCAGGGGCAGTGGTGGCGCTGCTGCGGTGATGGTGGGCGGAAGAGTATTTCGCGTGATCGATTCCAGGAGCTGGGATGCTAGCTGTCGCATCGATGATATGGCTGCGGACGATGTCGACGTGCAGGTCATCTCGCCGATGCCCGAATTGCTGTCGCACTGGTTTCCAGCCGAAGATGCCGATGCCCTGGGCCGTCACCTCAACGAGGAAATGGCCCGCCTTTGTGATGCTCACTCCCGGCATTTCATCGGCATCGGAATGCTCCCGATGCAGGACACGAGACTCGCCGTGAAGCGGCTGGATGAGCTGAAATCACTCGGACTGCGCGGCTTCGAGATCGGCACGCACATCAATGGCATTCCGCTCGGCGACGAGCGGCAGCACGAGGTCTATGCGGCTGCGGAACAATCCAATCTCGCGATCATGATCCATCCCCTACACCCCGCCGGGCTCGATCGCATGGGAGGAAGGCCGGAACTGGCCGCTGTCGCTGCCTTCCCGCTGGAGACTGCGCTTGCGGCCGTCTCACTGATGGCGAACGGCGTGATGGAGCGATTCCCAAAACTACGGATCATGCTCAGTCATGGTGGGGGGGCGCTGCCGTGGATCTTGCCGCGGCTCGGGCACGCACGAAGGGTAGGGCCGCCTCTGGACAGTCTGTTTGCCCGGGATCCTGCCGAGGTCGCGAGGGCGTTCTACTTCGACAGCATCGTCTATGACCAGGCTGCCCTCGAGTATCTGGCGATCAAGGTCGGCCGGGATAGCCTCCTTGTCGGATCCGACTACCCATTCACAATCAAGCAGGACCGGCCGGCGCAGTTTGCCGAGCAGGCTTTGGCGATCCCGAGACAAACTTTCACGGCGAATGCCAGGCGCTGGCTGGGATTTGAAACGTGAGGGATGACATGACGAATTGCTATTCTTACCCCCAGTTCTGCTCGCTCGGCCCGTTGCCCCCGCGGACTCCCGCGCGCCCGGACGCCCAAGTGCCAAAGGATCGTAAACTCGGCGCGTGCGCGCATGGCAAGATCGGCGCGTTCTATTTTTATGCCAATGGGTCGGATGATGATCCGGCGTTCGGCTTCTGCGACATCGAGCTGTCGGTTCAGCACGTCGCCCGGCGCACCGTGCGGGTCGAACTATACTGCATTGCGGATGGCTATCAGAGCGCCCGTGGTGTTGGCGCCGATCACCCCCTGAAGATCGCGGTCCTCGCCAAGGAGCGGGTCCTCGGGATCGCACACTGGCATTTTGCCGATGTGATCTGCGGTCATGCTGATCCGATGCATTTCGCCGCCGACCTCGAGATCGAAGACGACATGTTTGGCTTGATCGATCGGCTTGAGCTCCAGAAGACCGGGGGCCGGTCGCGGCCATGCGAATGACGCCGATGACGCGATCGCCACGCGCAAGAGGAAACGCGGACGGCGGCCGCGACAAAAGAAACAGGTCATCCGACTTGTAAGTAAAAAATACCGTCTGTTAGCGTTCGCGCGCGCTGAAGGCCCTTACAAATGGGGCGCGCGACAGTGAAGAGAGATGCCGCCGGATGCCGCGCTGAAACGTGCGGGAAGGCTGCAACGGAGGAAGTCATGAGGACGGCGATGACGACGCTGGTCGCGGGCGTAGCGCTGCTGACAGCGGGGACTGCCTGCTCGGCTGACAAGAAGTACGGACCTGGTGTGACCAACACCGAGATCAAGCTTGGTCAAACCGTGGCGTATAGTGGTCCGGCTTCGGCCTTCGCGAGCTACGGTCGCACCATGATGGGCTACTTCGCGATGATCAACGAAGCAGGCGGCATCAATGGACGAACGATCAACTTGATTTCCCTCGACAACGCGTTCAGCCCGCCCAAGGCCATCGAGCAGAAGAGAAAGCTCGTGGAGGGTGACGAGGTCCTGACCGATGTCGGCACCGTGGGCACGACGCCTAACGTCGCAATCCAGAAATACCTCAACGGCGCGAAGGTGCCACACATCTTCATCTCCGCCGGCGGGCGCCGCTTCGCCGACAAGAAGAACTTCCCCTGGAGCGTGCCCATGTATCCGGGCCTCGAGATGGAGGGGCGGACGTTCGGCGAGTACATCATCAAGCACAAGCCCGATGCGAAAATTGGAGTGCTTTATCAGAACGACGACTACGGCAAGGACTTTCTGACGGGCCTAAAGGCCGGGCTCGGGGACAAGAACAAGCCGGTCGCGGAAGTCTCCTATGAGATCACGGAGCCCACGATCGATTCCCTCATCGTTCGCCTGAAGGACGCGGGCGCGGATGTCGTCCTTCATTTCTCGACTCCGAAATTCACGGCGCAGGGGCTGCGGAAGATCAAGGAGATCGACTGGGCGCCGCTTCAGTTCCTGGTGAGCCCGTCGAATTCCATCAAGGCGGTCATCGAAGCGGCGGGCTTCGAGAACGCGCAGGGCGTGGTCACGACGCAATTCACCAAGCAGGCCGGCGATCCGGCCTGGGAGAACGACCCCGAGGTGATCGAATATGTCGCCCTCATGAAGAAGTGGGCGCCGAACGACAACCCCCGCGATTTCATCGCGTTGTCGGGTTACGTGATCGCACAGGGCATCGCGCAGG
This sequence comes from Bradyrhizobium diazoefficiens, assembly GCF_016616235.1. Classification (NCBI taxonomy): domain Bacteria; kingdom Pseudomonadati; phylum Pseudomonadota; class Alphaproteobacteria; order Hyphomicrobiales; family Nitrobacteraceae; genus Bradyrhizobium; species Bradyrhizobium diazoefficiens. The sequence continues at coordinate 5,015,945 of NZ_CP067100.1, read as the reverse complement.
CGCTCAAGCATGCGGCGACGACCTGACGCGCGAGAACCTTCTGAAGCAGGCAACTAGCATGAAAGGCCAGCGCTTCAAGATGATGCTGCCCGGCATCGCGCTGAGCACGACGCCGGACGACTATACGCCGTACGAATCCCTGCGGCTTGCGAAGTTCGAGGGAAAATCCTGGAAACTGCTGGACGGCACCGGAACGTCGGCGAGCGCGAAGTAGATCGATAGCGAGCCGGTGCGCGTGCCGGTCCGGACGGAGCGCCCTCCATTTCGCTAGTTGACCTCGCAGCCGGTCATCTCGCGCGCGATCGTCACGAAGCGGTCGACTACGAGATTGTGGGGTTCGCTCCGCCAGGCCAGGGAAAACGGAACGGTCAGCGTTGGCGGCGCGACGGGACGGGCTGCGACGCCGTTCGGAACGAGGCCCGCCAGGGACACCGGAATGAAACAGACCCCGGCCTCGGCGGCGACCAGCGTCAACATGGCGGAAACGCGCGTGAGCCGCGTGATGACGCTTGGCCGGATGTCCGCCTGAGCGAACGCGCGCATGATGCGTTCGCTGAACCGACTGCCTTCGTCCGGAAGGATGAGGTGCGCTTCCCGAAGCTGCTCGATCCGCACCGTGGCTTGCTCGAGCAGATGCGACGTCTCGGGAAAGCACACCAGGATGACCTCTTCGCCGATGGTCAGGTTGGATATCCGTGGATTCGCTTGAAGCGTCGGCACGAAGACGCAGTCCAGCGTTCCCTTCAGCAAGGCATTCTCCGAACCGTTCGATGACTGCTCGAGCAGGACGGTATCGGTGTCGGGATAGCACTTGCGGAAGTGTTGAATGATTCTCGGCATCGGCGAACTGATCGCCATCTCGGAATAGCCGATGCGAAGCGTCGGCCTGGCACTGCCTGCCGCATCGCGGGTCCGTTCGACCAGCGTTTGCACCCGATCGACCAGACCGAGCGCCTCGGTTCGCAACATCTCTCCGGCCGCGGTGAGGCGAACGCTATGACGATTGCGATCGACGAGGTGAACGCCGAGCACGTCTTCCAGACGCTGGAGCTGCGTCGTCATCGATGACTGGGAAATATTGGCTTTCCTTGCAGCGCGGCTGAAATTCAGCTCGGCGGCAAGCTGCAGGAACAATTGTAGCTGACGCAGTTCGATCGGCGACTTCAGCACCTACCAAACCTCTTATTGGTCTAGCCGATAACCGTAACATCCAAGATTCGATCACGTCAACAACAGCAGCTGTGCTATCGCGCAGCGAAGAGCGAATTGCTCATTGAAGACAAAGGCCTATTGGGAGGAACCATGGCTTGTTCTTTTCCTGCGTCGCCAGACGCAGTGAACGCTGCTTGGCTAACTGACGTTTTGCGGAGCAGAAAAGTTCTGTCAAACGGCCAGGCGGTTGCGAAAGTGGAAGTCCGTCCCGTTGGCGCGGGGTTCGGTCAGACCGGCGACTCCGTACGATTGAAGCTGGAATATGCGAGCGGTGATGCGGCGCACCATGCGCCCGCGAGCCTGTTCGCAAAATTCGCGACGACGGACCCGACGCGCCGGGCGGCATCGAAGACCATCGGGCTTTATCAGCGGGAGATCAACTTCTACAACGTGCTCGTGAAGTCGGTACGGGTGAGGGCGCCGACTTGCCATTTCGCCGACATCAGCGCGGATGGAGAGTTCTTCGCGCTGATCCTCGAGGATTTTCCGGATCACCGCGCCGGCGACGAAACGGTCGGGCTCAAGCTTCAGGAAGCTGAGCTGGCGGTCGATCTGATGGCGCAGCTTCACGGTCCCTACTGGGGGAAGATGAAGCAGGTCGAACTTGCTCCGCTGCAGATGCCACCTCGGGCCAAATTCGAAGCCGCTTGGCAAGAGATGGAGAGCCGCTTTGGCGATCACGTGCCGGACAAGGTCCGTCGCGTGAGAGAGGCCTATCTCGACGCTATCGGTCCCCTGCAGAAGTGGCTCTTCGCGCAGCCGGCGACCCTGGGCCACGGCGACCTGCGGCTTGACAACCTGCTTTTCGGGCCGGATGAGCGTGACCCGATCGTTGCGGTCGATTGGCAGGCTGTGCGTCCCTCCAAAGGGATCCGCGATTTTTCTTATCTGGTGAGCCATAGCATGGACGTCGATGCACGTCGGGCTCACGAAGGTGATCTGATCCGTCGCTACACCGAACAGGTCTCACAGTTCGGAATCCCATACTCGGTGGCCGAGGCGACGGAGGATTACCGGCGCGCCATGCTCTTCGATTTCTGCACGGTCATCTACATCGTGGGGATCAACATCAATACCCATGAAAGGGCGGTCCGGCGGAAGAATGCGCTGATGAAGCGGTCGATCACGGCGATGCTCGACTGGGATGTCTTCGGGCTGCTGCCGGAGTTTCGGTAAGGTCCGGGTGATGGCGGCGTTTCGCCGGATGCATGAACAAATCAACAAGAGGAAGGATCGGGGGGATGACTACGATAACGACTGTCTATACGACCGAAGATGCCGGCCAGCTCTACACCAAGATCGCCTGGCGCATCATTCCGATCCTGATTCTGATCTTCTTCTTCGCCAATCTCGACCGAGCGAACGTCGGCTTCGCGGCGTTGCAGATGAAGCAGGAACTCGGATTCAGCAACGCAGCCTACGGCTTCGGGGCCGGGATATTCTTCCTTGGCTATTTCATCTTCGAAATTCCCAGCAACATCGCCCTGGAGAAGGTCGGCGCACCGATCTGGTTTACGCGGATCGTGCTGACCTGGGGCATCGCCACCTCGGCGCTGGCCTTCGTACACGACGCCACGCTTTTCTACGTCTTGAGATTCGTGATCGGAGCCGCGGAAGCCGGAGCCGCACCGGGCGTGATGTTGTTTCTGTCGCAGTGGGTTCCGGACAGTCAGCGGGGGCGCTTCAACGCGCTGTTCTGGGTCTCCGCCCCCATTGCGTTCGTCGTGTCCGGCCCGTTGTCCGGGTTCATTCTGACGCAGCTGAATGGGACGCTGGGCTATTCCGGCTGGCGCTGGCTGTTCCTGGTCGAAGGATTGCTGACCATCGCGGTCGCTCCGCTGATCCTGCTCGGCCTGTCGAACAGGATCCAGGACGCCCCTTGGCTGACCGCGAGCGAGAAGAAGGCGGCTCAGGACGCGGTCTCGCACGTCGCGGAAGGCGCCGACGCGCATACGTACAAGGACGCGCTGCGCAAGCCTGAGACGCTGTTGTGTTGCGGCGCCTATTTCCTGCTTTTGATCGGCTATTACGGGATCGCCTTCTGGCTTCCCCAGATCATCAAGCAGTCGGGCATCTCCGATACATGGACGATTGGCTGGGTGTCTTCGCTGCCGTGGCTGGCGGCCGGAATCGCGGTTCTCTTTGTCGGTCCGTTCTCGGATTCGCCCGGTCGGCGAAAAGCTGTCCGGATCGCGTCGGTTTCGATCACGGCGATTGGCTTCTGGATAAGCGCGTATTTCAGCGCCAGCGTAGGTCTCGCGTTGCTAGGGCTGACGTTGGCTGCTGTAGGCATTCTCGCGACATCGACAGTGTTTTGGGCGATCCTTGCGCGGATCTACGCTGGAAGCGCCGCAGCGATCGGCTTTGCGACGATCAACTCGCTGGGAAATCTGGGCGGCTTCGTTAGCCCGTACATGCTCGGCGTGGTCACGGACTTCACCGGGGCCACCGTGCTTGGGATGTATTTGATCGCGACGTCCATCGTCTTGTCCGGCGTGGCCATGTCGGTGGCCTTCAGGAAGATGCCGTCCGCCTGACGTCCTGATCGGCGGCCGACCGGTCCGCCGGACAGGCAACAATCGGGAGGAGGGGTAGCCGGGTTTGCTTCAGCCCGGAGACGGAAATCGATGCGGGGAGCGCGTTCACGCGGCATGCCGCGCTCCTTGCTCAGGGGGCGCGAGAGTCGAAAGCTAGGGAAAGACAACATGATTACTGCTCAAGATCTGGAATACCACCACACCGACAAGGATGATTATACCTGGGCCGAAACCTATTATTTGCCGGTCTCCATCCCGGAGGAGCGCATCTTCGGTCACGTCTATGTCTGTGTCCGGCCGGTTCTTGGCTGCATGCAGAACGACGTCCGCTTCATCGGCTCGGTGAGCGAAACGGAATTCGAGGCGCTCTATGTCGACACGCGCTTCCACCTTCCGGCGCCTGCGCGGTTCTCGCACCTTCACGGACCGAATGGATTGAGCGTCAAGGCAGTCAAGCCGCCCCGCGACTATCTGATCGAGTATCGCGGGCGGGACGGCGTCGAGCTGGAGATGAAGATCGTGGGCATCATGGACCCATTCGACATCCACGATCCCCGGCAGAACCCGCTCGCCGGTGCCACCGAGGAGGAGCGCCTGGCGCGGACCTCGATGGGTAGCGGCTACAAGGGACATTTCGACATGCACGGCCGCTTTACCGGCCGGCTCAGGCTCCGTGGCAAGGACCACAAGATCGACATCGTCGATCGGATGAACCATAGCTGGGGACCGCGTCCCGAGCTGGAAATTCCGCCGATGAATTCGCTGTGGGCGCAATTCGGCGAGGAACTCGGCTTCCGCTTCCACATGCACCTCGATCCCGAGAAGGCCACCGGTGTGGACCAGCGGTTCGCCCACGGCTATTTGCTCGACAAGGGAGAGGTCATGGCGATCATGAACGTCGAGATGACGACCTCCAGGCTGGGTGTGACGCCGATCGTCATTGACGCGCTGGTGACCGACCAGCGCGGCCGCAAGCATCAGCTCCGCGGTGTGCCGCTGGCTGGCGCGCCCTGGCGGGCGTATGGAAATGCCATCTGCTGGTATGGGCTGATGCGATGGGAGCTCGACGGGCGCATTGGACACGGTTCAGCGCAGGAGAACCATTCTCTTGCCGTGGAGGCGCGGCTGCGCGGTCGCCGGTGGACCGACAGGATACCGGCCATCACGAGCTAGACCCAGCGGGGGCCATACTTGGCCCATACCTGGCCAACACCTGGAAGGCTCGTCACACATCAGAGATCTCACAGTGACCGCGGTCGAGCACAAGGATTTGCCGCTCGATCGCCCAAGCGCGAAAGCGTATCCCCTCGGGTCTCGTGAACAGCTCAACCCGAATGGTGTCGCCCGGGAATGCCGGCGACACGAAACGCACGGCCATCGTTCGGAGACGGTGAGGCTCGCGCGGCAGGACTAGCTTGAGGATCGCGCGGCAGGCGATGCCAAGCGTGTTGAGGCCGTGGGCGATGGGACGGTCAAAGCCCGCGCTGCGCGCGAGCTTGGGATCGGCGTGAATCGGCATGTAGTCGTGGCTGGCCAGCCGGTATAGAAGGGCCGCCTGTCCCGACGTGGAATATTCGATCCAGCGATCAGGGCAGTCCTGAGAGGGAATTGCTGATAAGGGGGCCGGCGGGTCCCCAAAATCCCCGCAGCCGCCGTCGTCTCGCAAGAAATTTGCGGCCCTCATGCTCGCCAAGGCTGTTCCGGTCGCCGTGTCCTCGATCTCCGTCTCGAAATGTAGCACCGCGCCGCGGCCGGGACCCTTGTCGGCCACTGCTCTTACTCGATGAGAGGCCCTTATCGTTGCGCTAACGGACAGTGGGCGGTGGAGCTGAAACAGTTGCTCGCCGTGAAGGACGCGGGGCCAGCTGATCTCCATAGCTGGTTCGGCTATCCAGAGGGGCGGCCAACCGAGAATGACGCACATGCTCGGCACGGCCCGTTGTTCGCGGCCTTCGTAGACGTAGGGTAGCTCCTCCTCATCCGTTGGGTCCTTTCCCATTCCCAGGCTCAGCGCATAGAGCGCGGCGGACCGCCAGTCATAGGCTTGGCAGAGCGGCGGGAATTGGCGCGCGATAACATTCTCGAGGTTCATCTTGTCGTCCTCTGGAAGGCCGGTGCAAGCCCGCCGGATATTGGTTTATATGCGTACCGGTTTGCATTCATCGGTCTGTGTTGTGCTGCGATAGATCGTCAATGCATTGCAAAAACGGCAGATAATGCAACAAAACATCGTTTGCGTGGAACGCCAAGATATAATAAAGAAGTGTACCAGTTTTGGGGTGACGCCTTAAACTGACGTATATAACGACGGTGCCGGTCCGGTTCGACATGGCGCAAAGGGAGGCCAAATTGCGAGAGGAAAAGCGCGCGCCTTCGGCGCGGGCAGCGTGCATGCGCGAAGGTGTCGCCCAGCGTCCTGAGGCTTCGCTTTGATCGCGCTTCTCATCGCCAATTCCTTGGCGCTCGCCTCTCTCCTGATCATGCTCGCCAGCGGTCTGGCATTGATCTACGGATTGCGCGACGTCATCAATTTCGGACATGGGGCGCTTTATATGTTGGGCGCGTACCTTGGCTACACTGTCGCCAAGGTGACGGGGTTCTGGCTCGCGCTGCTGATCGTTCCGATCCTGCTGGCCCTCGTCGGGGTCGTTTTCGAACTCCTGGTGCTGCGACCGCTGAAGAGTCGTTCGCACATCGAAGTCGCGCTGGTGACGCTCGGTCTTGGCATCATTCTCGGCCAGATCATCATCTTCATCTATGGCGGCGAGGCACGCAGCATCGAGGCGCCGGCAATCCTGTCGGGATCGGTGACCGTGCTGGGCCTCTCCTATCCTGTGTATCGCCTGTTCCTGATCCTGATGGGGCTGGGGTCCTGCGTGTCGCTGGCAATCTGGCTGAGGTTCACTTCATCGGGCCTGTTCGTTCGGGCCGTCAGCCAGGATCCGAGCGTTGCCCGCATGATGGGGATCAATTCTGATCAGCTGAGCTTGCTTGTCACCAGCCTGAGTGCAGCCTTCGCAGGCATCGCCGGCGTGCTGGCCGGTCCCTATCTGTCGATCGATCCGGGTATGGACGTCGTCATGATCGTCGATTGCCTTATCATCGTGGTGATCGGCGGCACGGGGAGCATCGCGGGAGCGATCATTGCCGCTCTTCTGTTCGGCTTCGTCCAGGTTGCGGGATCGGTGTTCCTGCCGAATGTGGCAGCGCTGGTCCCTTATGTGCTGCTCATGGTCGTGCTGCTGATCGCGCCCGGAGGGATCGGTCGGGGAAGGGTGCTGAGTTGACCAGCGGAACCCCCGTTCAGAAGAATCTGCGTGAGGTCACGATGTCTGGACGCACGAGTACGTCCTTTCGTGTCCCGGCTGCAATCGTCGCAGGCGCGATCCTGTTCGGCCTAGGTGGCGTGCTGCCGGGATACCTGGCGAGCGATTTCACGCTCAAGCTGGCCAATGAAGGCATGCTTCTGGGCCTGCTCGCATTAAGCGTCGCCTTCCTGATGAGCGAAGCCGGCCTGGTGGCGCTCGGCGCGGCGAGCATCTACGGCGGCAGCGGATACCTGTTCGCGATCGCGATGAACGACTGGGCCATGAGCCCGACCGCTGCGATCGTGTTCGCCTTTCTCGCCATCATCGCATATTCCGGCGTGCTGGGCGCGCTGATCGTTCGCACCAATCCGCTCGCGTTCATGATGCTGACGCTGGCTGCGGGAGAAATGATCAGCCATGTCGTGATGCTGGAGGCCGTGCACGACTATACCGGCGGCGCCGATGGCCTAGTCGTCAGCTTCAAGGGGACGATCCTGGGGATGCAGGCGGCCGACTTCGCCAGTCCGCAGCATTTCTGGCCGATCGGCTGGACCGCAGTGTGGTTGATCGGCGTGACGCTCTGGAGCGTCTCGCGGTCGAAGCTCGGTGCGACGCTGCGCGCGGTCCGCCAGAACGAAGAACGCATGCGCTTCTCCGGGTTCGGCACCTATGTCCCGAGAGTCGTCGCCTACGTCCTGGTCAACGCTGTCGCTGCGGTTTCCGGCCTGCTCCACGTGCTGAACACCGGCTTCGTGTCGCCGGAAAGCCTTGGCCTCGGGGTGAGCACGAATGCTCTGGTCGCGGCGCTCATGGGCGGTACCGCCGGATCGATCGGGCCTTTGGCCGGCGGACTGATCTTCGCGTTTGCGCAGGACGAGTTCGGAGCGCGGGGCGCGACGCAATTGCTGACCGGCGTGGCGATCGTGCTCTTCATCGTCGTGTTTCCGCGCGGCGTCGTGGGCGGCCTCGTTGCGACCGTGCGACGCATCGTGCCGGGTGTCGATCGGAAGCAAGGGAAGTCCTGAGATGCTGAAGATCGAGGGCCTATCGGTCAACTATGGTTCGCTTCGGGCGCTTGCGGACGTCGATCTCGACGTGCACGACCAGGGCGTCCTGCACGGCATCATCGGTCCGAATGGGGCGGGCAAGTCCACCTTGCTCGACGCGGTCTGCGGCCGCCGCTATCCAACCGCCGGCTCGGTTCGCTACCGGGGAGAGGACATCACAAGGCGATCGGTAGCCTGGCGGCGACGCAATGGCATGTCACGGTCGTTCCAGCGCACGAGCATCTTTCCCGACCTGACCGTCCGCGAGCAGCTCGAGCTGGTCGCAGCGCATCTCGTCGACGATCGCCTGGACGACATCATCCGCCTCATGGATCTGGCGTCCTATCTCGATCAGCAGGCCGGGCGGATCGCATACGGCGTGCAGCGCAGGGTCGATGTCGCCCTCGCGCTGCTCGGTCGGCCCAACATCCTTCTTATGGACGAGCCGGGAGCCGGTTTGTCGGCCGTCGAAACCTTGCGCCTGTTCGAACATCTTCGCGAGCTCGTCAGCGATCAGAAGATTGTCGCCGTGGTCGTCGAGCATGATGTCGAGGCCGTGTTTGCCTGCTGCGGCATGGTCACGGTGCTCGACCTCGGACGGCATTTGGCGACCGGGACGCCCGCCGAGATCCGCAAGGACAGCCGCGTGATCGCTGCGTATCTGGGGAGCGCGGCATGAGCCTGCTCCGGATCGAAGCGCTGTTCGCGGGCTATGGTGCATCGACGGTGCTGCACGGTGCCGACTTGACGATCGAATCCGGAGAGTCGGTTGCGGTCGTCGGCCGCAACGGAGCCGGAAAGTCCACTCTGCTGCTCTCGCTGTTTCGGGAAACGAACATCACCGGCGGCGCGATCTGGGTCGGCGACACCCGGATCGAGCGGATGCCGGGATATGCGGCGGCCAAACAGGGCATCTCGATCGCGCCCCAGGGACGCCGGCTCCTGCCAAATTTGACGGTCAGGGAAAACCTGCTTCTGGGCAAGGCCACCGGACGGACCGGGCCATGGGACCTGCGCAGCATCTTCAAGCTGTTTCCGGTTCTGGAGGAACGGGCTGGCCAGATGGGAACGATGCTCAGCGGCGGTCAGCAGCAGATGCTGGCGATCGGCCGCGCATTGATGGCTAACCCGAATCTGCTTCTGCTCGATGAGCCCTCGGAGGGACTTTCACCGGTCCTGGTCGACGGCTTGGTCGAGACCTTGATCGACATCCGCAAGGCCGGGACGGGCGTTCTCGTCGTCGAGCAGCATTTGAGCCTCGTGAAACGGGCAACCGAGCGCTTCGTGATCCTCTCCAAGGGAGAGGTTGTCGGGACGGGACCGATCGGACTGATCGGCGCCGCTGAAAACCAGGCGCTTATGGCCTTGTAAGGCGAGCAATCAATCATCAGAAGAGGAGGGGAAATATGAGAAGTTTCGGTCAATCTGTCCTGCGATCGCTCCAACTGGCGACCCTCGGTGCCACCTTCAGTCTCGTCGCTGGGGCGGTATCGGCGCAAGAGTCCGTCAAGGTCGGCGTCCTCTTGATCGACAGCGGTCCACTGGCAGGTCTGAAGGAAAGCCAGACCAACGCCGTCAACCTCGCGATCGAGCATGTCAACGCGGCGGGCGGCGTCATGGGAAAGAAGCTCGAGGCTGATTTCATCACCTATCCCGGCACGCCCGATACGGCCATCGATGGCGCGACGAGAGCGATCCAGAAGAACGGGGCCGTCTTCATCACCGGCATGGATACCTCGGCCGTTTCGCCGGCGCTCGCCGCCAAGCTGCCGGCGCTGAAGGCATTGATGCTGGAGGTGTACGCTCAGGCGGACGGACTCACGGGAAAGGGATGCTCGACCAACCTGTTCCGCGTCAATGTCAACGACTCCATCATCATGGGGGCGGTCAAGGACTTCCTAAAGACGCAAGGCATCAAGAAGTGGGACATTCTCGCGCTTGACTACGCAGCCGGACGCGACGCCGCGGACAAGTTCAAGACGCTGGTCGCCGGCCTCGGCGGTTCGGTCGGGAAAGTTCTGTTCACGCCGTCCGGAACGGCCGATTTCGGCGCGAAGATCTCCGAGTTGGGCAATGATCCGGCGGAAGGGCTCTTCGTCACGATCTTCGGAAGCGATGCGATCAACCTTGCGAAGCAGCAGCAACAGTTCGGCCTGTTCAAGAAGTACAAGATGGTGCTCGGCAACTCGTTCGTGATCCCGCAGGTGCTTCCGGCGATGGGTGAAACCGTGCTGGGCGTCTATCAGCCTCTCGGCTTCGTGCCGGGCTTTCCGGGCGCGAACGCGGAAGCGTTCGTCAAGGCCTGGAAGGAGAAGTACAACGGCCAGTTGCCTCCCTATACCGCAGCCGACCAATACGCGGCGATCGAGTTGATGGCTGCCGCCCTCAATAAGGCGAAGTCGACCGATGTCAATGCCTTGCGATCCACGCTCGAAGGTCTGAAGGCCACGACGGTCCTGGGCGATGTCGAGATCCGGGCAGGGGACCATCAAACCATACGTCCGATGGCCATCAATCAGATCGTCACCGGCTCTGATGGCAAGCCCACCTATGAGATCAAGAAGATCGAGGCGGGCGCCGATATCATCCCGGCGGTCGATCCTGCCTGCAAGATGTGACCAGCGACGGAAAGCCCGCGGTGTGCAGCCGCGGGCTTTCATCAACGGCTTCAAGTCTGGAGCGAGATCTTTCCAAACTGAGAGCCGGCCGCAAGGCGATCGCAGGCGGAGCGAATGTCTGCCATCTTGAAGGTCTCATCGGTGACAGGCTTGATCAGCCCCCGGTTGAAGACGTCAAGCAACTGACGAAACTCGCCGGCGCTGCCGCCCGTCGAGCCGTACACCTCGAGCTGGCGAATGAACAGGCGCTGCAGGTCCGCGGACGGATTTGAGCCGCTGGTCGCCCCGCAAGTGACGATCCTGCCGCCCCTGCGAAGGGACTTCAGAGACTCACCCCAGCTCGACTGCCCGACGGAGTCGATCACCATGTCGACGCCGCCGCCGCTGAGTTCCAGAATGCAGCTGGAAACCGGGTCTCTGGTGTAGTTGACCCCGCCCGAGGCTCCCAAAGACATCGCGCGCGCGATTTTCGCATCGCTCGACGACGTGACGTAGACGCGAGCCCCCACCAGCCGGGCAAGTTGAAGGCAGGCGACCGCGACCCCTCCGCCGATGCCGACGATGAGAACGCTTTCGCCGGGCTGAAGCGCGCGCTTGCCGAAGATCATTCGCCATGCCGTCAGGTGCCCGACCATCAGCGACCCGGCCGAGGCCAGGTCCGCTTCGTCCGGCAATTCAAAAAAGCACCTGTTGGGCATGGCCACGTATTCGGCGAAGCCGCCGTGGCGATGCTCTCCCATCAATCGCGCGCTGACGCAGAGCGGCTGGTCGCCGGTCTCGCAATAGCGGCATTTGCCGCAGAATGCGACGGAGTACAGGATCGCTTTTGCGCCTTTGCGCAATCCGCTGTCGGGCTCCGTCTCGACGATTTCGCCCGCGGCCTCGACGCCCAGGACCTGCGGGAGCGTATGCGTAATGCCAGCGCCATTGTCGCGCATGTAAAGATCCACGCGGTTGAGCGACGACGCCGCAATCTTCAGGATCGACTCGCCCGGTTTCGGAGCGGGGTCGGGAAACTCGCGCCAGCTCAGGCCATCCGCGCCGCGTCGCTCTAGAACTGCTGCCTTCATTTGCGTCTTCCCTGTCCGGCTTTCGAAATCTTCTTCGCATTAGGATGCTAGTGTACCAGAAATGAAAGCACGAAAGTGACCGCGCCGCCACTGCAAGCACGCTGCACGGAATAATCGCACTTGCGGGCCAAAGAAAAAATAGTAAACTAGCACATCAAATAAACCCGTAGTCGCGGGGGCCTCGGTTTGGCTAAGGGAGGACAGCATGGGGTTCGATGCAGCGAAGCACGCGCAGTCGATGCGATCGCAGGGCTTCTGGATTGACAAGAGTTTCGACGAGTTTCTCCAGGCCAGCGTAATCTCGACGCCGAACAAGCTTGCGCTGCTGGCTTACCGGACGGATCGTCCCAATGCGCCGGTCCGGCTGTCTTATCGGGAGTTGGCGGACCGGATCGCGCGCGCGGCGGCTTCGCTGAAGCGGCTGGGGATTGGGCGGGGCGACGTGGTCTCCGTGCAGTTGCCGAACTGGTGGGAGTTTGCCGTCGTCGCGCTGGCTGCATTTCGGGTCGGCGCGGTCGTGAACCCACTGATGCCGATCTTTCGCGAGCATGAGCTCAACTACATGCTCGGATTTGCCGAGACAAAGCTGCTGGTAGTCCCCAAGTCGTTCAGGGGCTTCGATCATGAGGAAATGGCGGAGGCCCTGAAGGCGGCCCAGCCGAAGCTCGAGCATGTGCTCGTCGTCGACGGAATGGGGATCAACAGCTTTCATCAAGGGCTGCTTGCAACGGATGACCGTCTCGAGCCGCCGCCTGCTGGTGACGTCGGCGCGCTTCCGCCGGACCAGATGGCGGTCCTGATGTTCACGTCGGGAACGACTGGGTCTCCCAAGGGCGTGATGCATTGCTTGAATACGCTTCTGGCTTGCAACGTCGCCCTCGCCGGACGATTTGGGCTCGGCAGCGACGATACGATGCTGGTGTGCTCGCCGCTCGGGCACATGACGGGCTTCGCGGCGGGGATGTTGCTGGGTCTGAAGATCGGTGCGTCCGTGATCTTCCAGGACATCTGGGATCCGTCGCGTGGTGTGTCGATCATGTCGGAGAACGGCGTCACCTATTCGGCAGGCGCCGCGACGTTCCTGGCTGACATGTGCGAGGCCGTCGGAGCAGGGGCGCCGAAGCCGGAGAAGCTGCGCAAATTCCTCTGTGCCGGCGCGCCCATTCCTCCTGCCTTGATCGATCGCGTCTACCGTGAGCTCAACCTGAAGGTCTGTTCGCTGTGGGGTATGACGGAGTCGCTGTCGAGCACGCTGACCGAGCCCGAGCGTGCACTCGAGAAATCCTCCAAGACCGATGGTCGTCCCCTGGATGGTGTCGAAGTCAAGGTCTTGAGGCTGGACGGCTCTCCAGCGTCTGTTGGAGAGACGGGACAGCTCAAGGTGCGCGGCGCCCAGATGTGCCTTGGCTATTACAAGCGCGAGGACCTCGATCCTTTCGATGCGGAAGGCTGGTTCGACACCGGTGATCTGGCCTTCATGGATGAGGAAGGCTACATCCGCATCAACGGCCGCAGCAAGGATATCATCATCCGTGGCGGCGAGAACGTGCCGGTTCTCGAAATCGAGAACCTCCTGTTCAAACATCCGTCCGTGCTGTCGGCCTCGATCGTCGGATATCCGGACGAGCGGCTGGGTGAAAAGGCCTGCGCGTTCGTGGTCCTGCGGCCAGGACAGACTCTCGATCTTCCGGGTCTTCAGTCGTACATGGCTGGAAACAAGGTCGCGAAACAATACTGGCCCGAACGCATCATTTTCGTCGACGACCTGCCGCGGACGCCCGCCGGCAAGGTTCAGAAGTTCCTGCTGAAGGAAAAAGCCAAGGAGTTCGTGGACGACGCTCAGAAGGCGAGCGCATGAGCGGGCGCTTCTCGGGCCGCGTCTGCGTCGTGACCGGGGCGGCGCGGGGAATCGGGTTGGCCATTGCCGAGCGCTTCGGGAGCGAGGGAGCGCGCCTCGCCTGCCTCGATGTCAGCGCGCACAGGCTGGGGCCCGCGGTCGAGGAGCTGCGGGCCAAGGGCTTAGAAGCCCGGGCCTACGGCGCCGACGTCGGAAAGCGCGACGAGGTTCATGCCGCGTTCGAGGCGATCCAGCGCGATTTCGCATCGCCGATTGCGTCGCTGGTCAACAACGCTGTGTTTGCCAGGTTTCAGCCGCTTGATCAGATCGATGCCGAGACGGCCGGGAAGATGATCGGGGTCGGCCTGCTTGGCCTGATCTGGACCACCCAAGCGGCTGTTCCGCAGATGTTGCAGCGAGGCGGAGGATCGATCGTCAATCTGAGCTCGATCGCAGCCGAGCATCCGACCAAGGATGCGATCGCCTATGCCGCCGTGAAGGCCGGCGTGGTCGGGCTGACGCGAGCTTCGGCCATCGAGTTCTGCGCGCAGAACATCCGCGTCAATGCGATCGCGCCGGGAATGATCGGTACGCCTGCCTCGATCGCTCAATACGACGACCAGACGATCGCCAAGAGGCGTGGCGAGATGCCCATGGGCCGCTTCGGCGAGCCGGAGGAGATCGCGGCGCTCGCCGCTTTTCTCGCCAGCGACGAGGCGAGTTACGTCCAGGGAGCGTCAGTCACGGCCGACGGCGGGTGGACTGTTCCCAGCAGATAGGAGCGCTACGATGAAGCGGCTGGAAGGCAAGCGTGCGGTGATCACCGGGGGCGGCAGCGGTATCGGACGCGCCAGCGCCATTCGTTTCGCGCACGAGGGCGCCTCGGTGCTGGTCGTCGGGCGTGCCGGCAATGCGGGAGAGACCGCGGCCTTCATCAATGCAAATGGCGGAAAGGCAGCGGCGATGATCGCGGACGCCTCGGTCGAGGCGAACGTCGAGGCCATCGTGTCGCGTTGCGTTTCCGATCTCGGCGGACTTGAGGTCTTCTTCGCTAATATCGGCGTGACCGGAACGAACACGCCGCTACTCGAGCAGACCACGGAAGAATGGAGCGAAGTCTACCGGATCAACGCCATCAGCTGTTTCCTGGCGGTCAAGTACGCGGGCAGGCATATGGTGGCGCAAGGCTATGGATCGATCATCCTGACGTCGTCGGCGGCCTCTCTGCGCGCAAATGCCGGCGCGATCTCCTACAGCGCCAGCAAGGCGGCCGTGAACAATCTTGCGCAAACGGCTGCCAACGCCTTTGCCGGAACCGGCGTGCGCGTGAATGCCGTGCTGCCGGGACTCGTGGAGACCAAACTGACCAGCAAGGTCTTCGAAGACGCGCGGTCGCGCGGCATTGAGGGCAAGCTCGGCCACGTCACGCCGCTGAAGCGTCCGGGGCGCGCGGAAGAGATCGCGGCCGCTGCCGCGTTCCTGGCGAGCGACGATTCATCCTATGTCGACGGCCAATTGCTGTCGGTCGACGGCGGCGTCAGCAGTACGCATCCATACGGGCGGATCGCACTCCCGAATAAATAACACATAGGAAGGAAGCACGCCGTGGATTTCGAATTGCCGCAGAAGATTACCGATAAGCTCGCGGAGCTTGATGCGTTCATCGAGGCCGAGATCAAGCCCCTTGAGCGTGACAACATGCAGTTCTTCGACCATCGCCGCGAGAACGCGCGGACCGATTGGGACCAGGACGGCCGTCCTCGTGCCGAGTGGCGCGCGTTGATCGGCGAAATGGAGCGCAGGGCAGACAAAGCAGGGCATCTGCGCTACGGGCTTCCCAAATCCTGCGGCGGGCAGGCCGCTTCCAATCTGGCGATCGCTGCCATTCGCGAGCATCTCGCGGCGCGCGGGCTCGGCTTGCATAACGATCTGCAGGATGAGTCCTCGATCGTCGGCAACTTTCCGATCATTCCCGCGCTCGCCGATTACGGCAGCGAGGAACAGAAGAGCTATATCGAAGGAATCATAAGCGGAAAGAAGCATCTGTCCTTCGGCCTAACCGAGCCCGGACACGGCAGCGATGCGACCTGGTTGGAAACCACCGCGGTGAGAGACGGCGTGCACTGGATCATCAACGGGCGCAAGCGCTGGAACAGCCAAGTTGCGAGAGCCCACGCCAATCTGATCTTCGCGCGAACGTCGGGAAAGCCGGGCGATGCCAAGGGTATCACCGCGTTCATCGTCCCCACCGACGCGCCCGGCCACAATGTCCTGTACAACCATTGGACATTCAATATGCCGAGCGATCACGCGGAGACCGAGCTGAAGGACGTGCGCGTGCCCGACAGCGCCATCCTTCACAAGGAGGGCGAAGGTCTCGTGGTCGCTCAGCGCTTCGTGCACGAGAACAGGATTCGGCAGGCGGCCGCCAGCGCCGGCGCCGCGCGCTACTGCATCCAGGAAACGGTCAAATACGCAAACACGAGAGTGGCCTTCGGTGAGCCCCTCGCCAAGAAGCAGGCGGTTCAATTCCCGCTCGTTGAGCTGTGGGCGGAATACCAGATGGTGCGGAATTTCATCTTCCGTACGGCCTGGCAGATGGACAGGCAGAATCCGCTGCAGATCAGCGACATGGTCTCGATCTGCAATTTCCGGGCAAATCGCTTGTGCTGCGAGGCGGCGGACCGTGCCATGCAAGTCCATGGGGGCATGGGATATAGCCGTGCCCTGCCGTTCGAGCACATCTATCGTCACCATCGTCGGTACCGGATCACGGAGGGGACGGAGGAGGTCCAGATGCGGCGCGTGGCCCAGTACTTGTTCGGCTTCAGCGGCAAGCGCGCGAACTAACCAGCATGAGCGCCCCAGTCGCAGATCGCAATGTCGATTTTGATATCGGCCGCCTGGACGACTACCTGAAGTCCTGGTTCGGCGGCACGGCTCGCACGGAAGTCGAGCGGACCAGCGGCGGCATGTCAAATCCGACCTATTTCGTCACGCGGGGCGACTGGCGCGGTGTGCTGAGGAAGCAGCCGGGGAGTGTCCTCATGCCCTCGGCGCACGCCATTGATCGTGAATATCGGGTGCTGACCGCTTTGCAGGGCAGTGACGTGAAGACGCCCAGGCCCTACCGTTACTGCGAGGACCGCGAAGTCCTCGGCACGCCGTTCTATCTGATGGAGTGGCTGGACGGGCGTGTCTTTCAGGAATTTGCCCTCAACGGCCTCACTCCGGCTGAACGTACCGAATGTTATCGCTCGATGTGCGCGACGCTGGCTGCGATCCATCGTCTCGACTATCAGAAGCTCGGGCTTGGCGACTTCGGTCGGCCGGGAAACTACTTCGCTCGCCAGTTCACGCGTTGGTCGTCGCAATGGCAGCAGTTCCGGCGCGGTGACGACGATAATCCGGACCTGGACAAGATCGTCAGGTGGCTGGGAGAGCGCGTTCCGGAGAGCCAGACACTTGCACTGTGCCACGGCGATTTCCGCATCGCCAATGTGATGTTCGACGCAAAGGAGCCGCGCGTCATCGGCGTCCTCGACTGGGAGCTGTCGACGCTGGGTCATCCCCTGGTCGATTTGGCATTCAACAGTCAGGCCTATCAGATGGCGCCCGATGAGAACGGCGGCCTGCTCGGCCTTCCACTGGATGAGCTCGGGATTCCCGCCGAGCAAGACTATCTCGAGCGCTACTATGAATTGTCGGACGCACGGGAGCGGTTGGGGCGGTTTCACCAGGTGTTCGCGATGTTCCGTGGAGCTGTCGGCAGTGCGGGCGTCGCCGTACGCGGTGACCAGGGCAACAACGTCTTGCCCGACGCGGCGCGGATTGGGCGCAAGCTAGCGCGTGCCTATGCCAAGCGAGGGCTCGACTTGATCGAGGAGGGTGGCGACCGTGAGTGAGCAAGGCGCCATGAGCGTTGAGGAAGCGATCCGGACGAGGCGCTCGGTCCGGGGCTTTCTCCAGCGTGAGGTTCCGGACGATGTCCTGCGCAAGATCTTTGCGCTTGCGCAGTGGTCGCCGTCAAACTGCAATGTCCAGCCCTGGACGCCTCACGTCGTCTCGGGGCAGTCGTTGAAGCGGCTTCGTGAGGTCCTGACGTCGGCAGGGATGCGCGACGAGCCGATCAAGCCAGACTGGCCGGCCGACGGCGTTTACACCGGCATTTATCGTGAGCGTCAGGTCGATGCGGCGAGGACGTTGTACGGGGCCATGGGCGTCGAGCGTCACGATGCCGTCGGCCGGAAGATGGCCTATATCCGCAACCACGCGTTCTTCGACGCGCCCCATGCGGTGTTCATCTTCATGTCCGAGCCGTTCGATACGCGTGAAGCGACCGATATCGGCATGTATGCGCAGAGCGTGATGCTTCTGCTGACGGCGCATGGAATTGCGTCCTGCGCGCAAGGGGCTCTCGGCCTGTTTCCGGATGTGGTTCGCGACCATCTCGGTGTGCCCTCGAATTTGAAACTGCTCTTTGGAATATCGTTCGGATACGAAGATCCAGACGTGAAAGCGAACACGGCTCGTGTCGGCCGGGCAGAGATCAATGACGTGGTCCAATTCCATCGCTGATCGGGCGAACCCGCTCGGGATCGTCGGAGCCGGCCTCATGGGGGGCGGCATCGCTCAGGCCATCGCGGCCTCCGGGCGGCAGGTCGTCCTTTGCGCGAGGAATGCGGATCGGGCGTCAGACACGAAAGCGCGCATCCGAACGTCGGTCGAGCGTCAGGTCAGCCGAGGTCGGATGTCGGAGGACAAGGGCCGTCGGATTGTGGACCTGATCGCAGTCAGCCCCTTCACGCCTCAAGAGTTGAGCCGCTGCGGCCTTGTCATTGAAAGCGTGGCAGAAGACCGGCCCACGAAAGAGGACGTGCTGCAGCAGATCGAACGGGCGGTCACCATCGACACGGTCGTGGCGACGAATACGTCGGGGCTCCCGGTGTCAGGACTCGCTACGGCGCTGCGCTGTCCGGAGCGGTTCTTGGGACTGCACTTCTTCTCCCCGGCCGAACGCATGCCCCTGGTCGAGGTCGTCCGGGGAGAGCGAACCTCGGGGCGTGCCTTGCGGGACGGCCTTGCCTTGGTGAAGGCGATCGGCAAGGTGCCGATCGTCGTCCGCGATGGTCCATCCTTCTTCGCGACACGCGTCTTTGCCGCCTATCTCGATGAGGCGGTCTGCATGCTGCAGGAGGGCGTCGAAGCCGAGCGTATCGATATGGCCGCGATCGCCGTCGGCCGTGCAATCGGCCCGTTGGCAACACTGGATGAGACTGGGATCACGCTGAATTTGCAGCAGGCGAAGCAGGCCCGCGCCGACGGCCAGCAAGCCCGCTTCTGTCGGCCTTTGGCCGAGCCGGTGCTCAAAGTCCTTGCCGAGAGCGGGCGATGCGGTCGCGGTCGCGGCGGCGGTTTCTACAATTGGCCGGCAAGCGGCGAACGCGCCCCATGGGCCGGTCTCGGTTCGCTTTATCCGCGAGCAGACGGTCAGCCGGACGGCCGGGCCGTGGAACTGCGCCTGCTCGCGGCAGAAGCGCGCGAGGCCATGCGCTGTCTCGAGGAGGGCACCATCTCCAGCGCGGATGACGCCGATACGGCCTCGGTTCTCGGTCTCGGATTCCCAAAATCCTCGGGAGGAATTGCGAGCTGGGTCGAGACATTCGGGATCAGCCAATTCGTCGAATTGTGCAGCAGGCTCGCGGCTGCTCATGGCGAACGGTTCGCGCCAAGTCCTTGGCTGCACGAACTCGCGCGCGGTGGCACTGGATTGTCGAAATATCGAAAGACGGAGAGTGAATCGTGACGGGACCGCTCGATGGTTTTCGGGTCGTTGAAATGGGAGGCATCGGCCCCGCGCCGTTCGCTTGCGCGCTGCTGGGAGATCTCGGAGCGGACGTGTTGCGGATCGATCGCATTCTTAAGCCGGGAAGCGAGCCGGAACTGCCGCCGCAGTTCGACTTCTACAATCGGAGCAAACGCTCGATCGCGTTGGACGTGAAGAAGCCGGAGGCGGTCGCGACGATCCTCAAGCTGCTGGGGCAAGCGGACATCCTCGTGGAGGGATTTCGTCCGGGCGTGATGGAACGACTGGGATTGGGACCGGAGACGTGCCACGCCGCTAATCCGTCGCTGGTCTACGCACGCATGACGGGCTGGGGGCAGTCCGGACCGCTGGCGAGGGAGGCCGGCCATGACATCAATTACCTGGCGCTGACGGGTGCGCTGCACTGCCTCGGCGACGATGATCGGCCGCCGCCGCCGCCGCTCAACCTGGTGGCCGATCTGGGCGGAGGCGCTCTTTATCTCGTCGTCGGCGTACTGGCGGCGGCATGGGAAGCGAAGCGATCAGGACGCGGGCAGACGATCGACGTCGCCATGATCGATGGGGTCACCCATCTCATGTCGGCATTCCAGGCCTTTCGCCAGCAAGGCACATGGTCGGAGAAGCGTGCCGACAACATCGTGGATGGTGGAGCGCCATTCTACCGTACGTATGAGACCAAAGATGGGAGGTACGTCGCTGTCGGCGCGATCGAGCCGCACTTCTACGCCAATCTCGTCGAGGTCATGGGTCTGGATCCGCAGCAGATGCCCGCGCAGAACGATCGACCGGCCTGGCCCATGATGCGAAGCGTGTTCGCGCGCGTCTTTGCGTCGCGGACGAGGGACGAATGGGCTGCGGCAGCCAGCGGGCGTGACGCTTGTCTTTCGCCGGTGCTGACTATCGACGAAGCGCCGTCGCACCCGCAGATGAAGACGCGCGACGTCTACGCTATGTTCGACGGTGTCCGTCATCCGAGTCCGGCGCCCCGGTTTTCGCGCACCGTATCCGAAATCGCGCGACCGGCGTCTCGCCCCGGCGCGGACGGCTACGCTGCCTTGGCGGACTGGGGGATTCCCCCAGGGGATCGTCAGGCGTTGGTGGCTGCCGGCGCGATGGCCGATCTCTGAGACGATTTGGGGTTTTTGGAATGAGAGGTCCGCTGGCAGGCCGGTACGCCTGCTCTCCTGTGACTTGGCCGCCGCTTGATTGCGGCGGCCGATTTTCGGAGCGCGAAAGGCTCGACGATTGACGGAGCGAACCATTCTCAGAACCTGCCGATGCGCCTCGAGCGGAGAACGAACATGGCTGAAAAGCTTCTTGGTGCGACCCGCCTCATTCTCGTCAGGCACGGTGAGCCGGATGAGGGAAATCCGCTGGATCCAGGCGATCCTCCCTTGACCAGCGAGGGAGCGTTGCAGGCGCGCCGTGTGGCCGAATTGCTCGCCGGCGACGGCATCGATCGGATCGTGTCGAGCCCGCAGCGGCGGGCGCGTCTGACGGCGCAGCCATTGGCGTCCCTGACTGATCTGCCGGTCGAAATTATCGAGGAGATTGCCGAGGTCGACTTGCATACCGACCGTTACCGCTCGCCCGAGACCATCAAGCGCGAGTATCCGGAACGATGGACAGAGTTCCTGGCCTCGCCCGCGGCGTTCTTCGGGAAAGATGAGGCCGAATTCAATGCCGCTGTGCTTGGCGCATGCGAGGATCTGCTGGCATCGCGAGCGCGCGCCATAGCGGTCTTCAGCCACGGCACCCCCATCAAAGTTCTGGTGCAGCACGCCCTCGGGCTCGAGAACAGGAACAAGTTGCGGATCAGTCATTGTTCCCTGACACGCATATCCGGCACGACGCTTGCGGACCTGGCGGTCGAATGCATCAACGACGAATATTGCTAGCGTGGCGTTTGCCGATCACGAGCCGCGCGGCGAGCCAATGTCGTCTGTGTTGAAAATGTCCTCCGGGAGCCGCCTTTCATGACAATTCGCATCCTCACAATGGCCTGTCTTGCCGTAGCCGTGACCTTTGCGACGGTGAGTGCGCGAGAGGCCTCGGCGCAGCCCTTTCCTTCACGGCGCGTGACGTTGACGGTGCCGTTTCCGGCCGGCAGTGCGACCGACGGCGTGACCAGGCGCCTCGCCGAGAGCATCCAGAACCAGGCTGGCGTGACGGTCCTGGTGGAGAACAAGCCCGGCGCCGACGGCAATCTCGCGGCGCTGTCGGTGCTGAGGGCGGACGCCGACGGTTACAACGTGTTTGTCACCACGAACTCGACCCACGCCGCCAACGTCAATCTGTTCAACGAGATGCCCTTCGACCCCAAGGCGGATTTTGCGCCGGTTGCGGGTATCATGAGCATACCATTGCTGCTCACCGTCAAGAACGACTTCCCGGCGCGAACCGTCGCAGAATTCGTCGCACTCGCAAAGACGCGCGCGCAACCCTTGTCGTTTGGAAGTGGAAACACCTCGAGCAGGGGCGCCGCCGAACTGTTTCGCTATGACGCCGGCATCAAGATGCAGCACGTGCCCTATCGCGGCATGCCGCAGGCGCTGACGGATCTGCTGAGCGGTCAGATCGACTGTGTTTTCGCCGACCCTGCCAGTGCCCAGGGGTTGATTCAGGATCATCAGCTCCGGGTGCTCGCGGTCACCAGTGGTGAGAGGATTGCGAGCCTGCCGGATGCGCCCACGATGACGGAGATCGGGTTGCAGAGATCGGAGCTGACCGCCTGGGTCGGCGTCTTCGTGCGGTCGGGGACGCCGGCTGAAGTCATCGATCGACTCAACCGGTTTGTGCGCGCGTTTTTGGAGACCGCGGACACACGCGTCTATCTGGAATCGGTCGGCGCAAAACCGTTCCTGACGACGCCGGCCGAACTCGGCTTGTTCGCCGACGCGGACACCAGGCGATGGGCGCAGATCGTCGAGATCGCGAAGATAGAAAAGAAGTAATTCTACGAGGGCGCCGCACGCATAGCGGGCTCACATCGTCAAGCGAGCCGTACCGCGATCGAGCACAATAACATTGCGCTCGACGGCGATCGCGCGAAAACGGATTTCGCCGCGGGATGGGAAAAACTCGGTACGGATCGTCTCGCCCGGGAATACGGGGCGGCTGAAACGAACTGAAAGCGATTGGAGCCGCTCCGGAGCGTTGCTGGCGAAGGCGGACAGGATGGCACGGGTCGCGATCCCGAATGTGCAGAGGCCGTGCAGGATGGGCCGCTCGAACCCCGCCTTGCGGGCAGCCTCCGGATCGGCGTGAATTGGATTGTAGTCGCCACTGAGCCGGTAGATTAGCGCCGACTGCGGCAGCGTCGGGATTTCCAGTGTGAGCGACGGCGGACTGTCCGGCAGCGGCGCGACGGACCGGACCGGGTCGCCAAAGCCGCCGCAGCCGCCGTCGCCGCGAAGGAACAGGACCGAGCGGACGGTTGCGAAGCGGGTTCCCGTCACTGCGTCGCTCAAGGTTTTCACGAGGTGAAGAATAGCTCCCTTGTCCACGCCCTTGTCCTCGACCGCGGCGATTTCGTAGTCGCCTCTGACGGAGCCTTCGGGCGGAATCGGATGGTGAATCTCGAAGGTCTGCTCGCCGTGGAGCAATCGGATCCAATCGATGGCCAGTTCGGGCGCCGCGACCCAGCGACCGGGATGCGCAAGAACGCAGCAAATCGACGGGACGGTTTGGAGCCTGTCTTCCAGCACGAAGCGCAATTGCTCGGGATCGAGCGCATCGCAGCCGAAGCCGAGACCGAGCGCGTACAGGATCGTGTCGCGGCGGCTGAAGTCTTGCGAGACGGAGTTGAAGCGGAAATTGCGGACGGCTTCCAAGTTCACGTGATGCTCCGGATTGCGCGGGTTGGCGGTTGCTCTCAACAGAGGCACATTATAGTACGATAGCGTACTAAATAGAATGGCGGATGTACCCGCACCTGCGGATGGGAGCAATGTCATGCGAGGTCTCGATCAGCAGTCGGCGCCGGACGAAGAGTCATGCGGCCGTGGAACGAAGGGGGGAATCCCCAGACGAAATCTCGTAGCTGCCACCTGTATTGCTGTGGCCACGATCGCTTCCTGCGGATGGGGCTCGGCCGCGGACAGGACATACGGACCCGGCGTCAGCGACACCGAGATCAAGATCGGAAACACATCGCCCTACAGTGGACCGGCGTCTGCCTTCAGCATGGTCGCGAAGACGGAGGCGGCCTTTTTCAGGAAGGTCAACGAGGAGGGCGGCATCAACGGCCGCAAGATCACGTTCCTGTCGTACGATGACGGCTACTCGCCGTCCAAGACGGTCGAACAGACCCGTCGGCTGGTCGAGAGCGACGAGGTGCTTCTGGTGTTCAACGCCATGGGGACGGCAACGAACTCCGCCGTCCAGAAGTACCTCAACGCGAAGAAAGTGCCGCAACTGTTCGTGTCGAGCGGCGCCGCGAAGTGGAACGATCCCAGAAATTTCCCGTGGACGATCGGCTTCACGCCCAGCTACGAGACCGAGGCGGAATTCTACGCGAAGTATCTTCTGGAACATCGATCCGATGCGAGGATCGCGATCTTGTTTCAGAACGATGATCTCGGCAAGGATTACGTTCGGGGACTGAAGCGAGGGCTAGGCCCTAAAGCGCAGTCGATGATCGTCACCGAAGAGCCGTTCGACGTGTCGGAGCCAACCATTGACTCCCATCTGGTCAAGCTCAAGGCGACGGGCGCCGACGTGCTCCTCGACGTCGCGACGCCGAAGTTCGCCGCCCAGGTCCTCAAGCGACTGGCGGAAATCGGCTGGCGGCCGTTGCACATTCTGAGCTACGTATCCGCGTCAATCGGTAGCGTGATAAAGCCGGTGGGTATCGAGACCGCCCAGGGAGCGATCTCAGCGGCCTATTTCAAGGACCCGAACGACCCGGCGTGGAAAGCCGACGCCGGGTTTGTCGCATTCAGCGCATTCGTGGACCGGTATATTCCTGCCGCGGACCGTAGCGATACGCTGATCGTCAACGGCTACAATACGGCGCAGGCACTGGTTCATGTGCTGAAGGAGTGCGGCGATGATCTCTCGCGAGAGAACGTCATGAGGGTTGCGGCGAATCTGAAGGATGTCGACCTGGGAATGCTGCTGCCCGGAATTCAGCTGCATACGTCGCCGGACGATTTCGCTCCCATCAAGGACTGGCGGTTGATGCGGTTCGAGGGATCGACGTGGCATCTGCTCGAT
The DNA here is from genome assembly GCF_016616235.1 of Bradyrhizobium diazoefficiens. Taxonomy (NCBI): domain Bacteria; kingdom Pseudomonadati; phylum Pseudomonadota; class Alphaproteobacteria; order Hyphomicrobiales; family Nitrobacteraceae; genus Bradyrhizobium; species Bradyrhizobium diazoefficiens. The sequence continues at coordinate 4,991,273 of NZ_CP067100.1, read as the reverse complement.
GCCGGAGGCGGTCCGCCACGCTAGGCTGGCGCCGGGCTGGGGGCGAGACTAGGCGGCGCGTCGTCGCCGTCGCGGCTTCGACTTGGCGACCGGCTCGCCCTTTGTTCCGTCGGACGCGTTGCCGTCGGACAGGGCGAGCAGGTTGTGCTTCATCGCCAGCAGGGCGTGAGAGGCCGCCTCCAGCTCCTTACGGTCGATGCCCTTGGCGATGCTGGCGTTGAACTTGTCGGTCTCCTTGCGGATTCGTTCGAGGAAGCCCTTGGCTTGCTTGGTCACGAAGACACGTTTGACGCGCCGGTCGATCGGATCGGCGTGACGGATCACGAATCCCGACGATTCCAGACGGTCGATCAGGGCCCCCACCGCAACCTTGCCGACATCGAGCTCGTTGGCCAGCTGGACCTGGGGCAAGCCGTCCTTTCGGGAAATGAACGCCAGCACCCACCATTGCGAACGGGTAATTCCGAGCGGGGCGAGGGCGCGATCGAACATCATCCTCCTCAGCCGCGATACGTCATGAATGAGGTATCCGAGTCGCAGATCCCAGGCGGGCTGATCAACCATCCAGTGTCCCTTGGAGCAGGCCCGATGGACCGCTGAGTTCATACCATACACTAGCGTATTTTAAGGGGCGATCAAGACACGGGCCCTTAGCCCTCCGGGGCGAGGCTGGAGGGTATAGCGATGCGCGCGCTGCTCGTCAGTTGAGCTCTTTGGGCGAATAACCGAGAATATGGCGGGCGATGATCAGCCGCTGGATTTCCCCGGTCCCCTCATAGATGTCGAAGATGCGCGCATCGCGAAACAGCTTTTCCAACGGACCGGCAGCGGAGAGACCCGCGGCGCCGAGGACGTCGATGCAGGCCTGGGTGACGCGGCGTGCCAGCATCCCGCCCATGGCTTTGGCCATGGAAGAGTTGACCTTGCCCGGCCCCTCTCGCTGCTCGATCCACTTGGCACGGACCACGGTGAGCCAGGTCGCCTCCCATTCGGCCTCCAGGGAGAGCAGGCGGCCGGCGGCCATCGGTTGCGTGGCCAGCCGCGCGTTGTAGTCGGGCTCGATGCCGGCGTTGCGAAGCTGGGTCCAAGTGTAGTCGAGCGCGGCCCGCGAGACGCCCAGCGCGTAAGCCGCGACGACCGGACGGGATTCGCTGAATGATTGGAGCGTTTTCTTCAGGTCACCGTCGACATGATTGAAGGCCGGAACCTGGCAATCGACGAAGGAAAGCGCCGCAGTATCCTCCCAGCGGATACCCATCTTGCGGATCTGAGGGCCGACATTGAATCCCGCTGTGCCCTTTTCGACGATGAAGGTGGACAGGCGATGCGGCTGCTCCGGGTGCAGCACACGCGCGAGGACGAGGACTGCGTCGCATCCTTCGGCATAGGTGATGAAAATCTTTTCGCCGTTGATGATCCAGTTGCGGCTGACCGGGTCATACCGGGCCGTGGTCCTCACCGAAGCCGGATCGGAGCCGCCAACGGGCTCGGTCAATCCGATGGCGATGGTCCAGTCGTGCCAACGGTCATACTGCTCGGCCGTTCCGGCGATCTTCAGCACGGTGTTACCCAGCGAATATCTGTGCTCGCGGAGTGGAACGCCACCATACCAATCCTCGAGGTACAGGAGCGCGTTGATGATCTTCTGGCCACTGGTCTCATGGACAAAGGCCTCGAGCAGAGCCCGCACGTTGGGGCATCCATCCGCTTCGGGGTAGGCGTGCGGCAGAAGGCTGTCCTCGGCGTTCTCGAAATCGCGGGCGTATTTGGCCGCCAACTTTGCCTGACGACGCGCCTCTTCGATCAATTGGCGGTCGCGCTCGGTGAACTCAAAGCTAATCATCAGGGGTGTCTCCGAATTCCGGCAGTCATGCGCCGACTAGACCATCGAGAACCGACAGGGAGCGGGCGTTCCGGTACCACATCTCCAGCGGAAGGTCCCGGACGAAGCCGTGGCCGCCGAACACCTGCACGCCTTCGTCGGCGATGCGCATCGCGGCATCACTCGCATAAAGCTGCGCCAAGCGCGCGCTGCGCGGCGCTGCGGGATTGCTATCCAACTCGGCCGCCGCTTTCAGTCCCATCCAGCGCATTGCATCGATCGCGACATGCATGTCGGCCAGTTTGAACGCGATGGCCTGCTTGCGAGCGATAGCCTCGCCGTGGACGATGCGGCTCTTAGTGTAAGGGAGAGCGAAATCGAACACGGCGCGTGATAGGCCTGAAAGCATCGCGCAGAGGGCGATCCGGGACGCGTCGCGGATACGTTGGACGTTGGCGCCGGCAGAGCCGCCGAGGCGCATTGATGCGGGAACCGTGACGCCGTTAAACGTGACGGACGCCCAATCGAGGCCGCGTAGCCCAAGTGTGCCTTCGATTTTCGAGACGCGCACGCCGGCGGTATCGAGTGGCACAATGAGCGCCTCGTCACAGCCATCGTACCTGACAAGTGCAAGCAGGTGGCTGCTCTGCTTTGTGAGCAGCACCATCGGCGCGCCGCCTTCCAGCCGAAATCCATCGGCTGTTCGCGTGACGCTGGCTTTCGCCGCAGTGTTCTCAGGCAAGGCGGCGTCGAGCTCGATCACTGCGGCGAACCGCGGGGTATCCGAGACGAACGATGGGAGCAATTCATCGCGCTGCCGATTGGATCCCTGCTCGGCGACGGCCTTGGCGAAGCCGACGGACGCGGCGATGGCAGTCGCCACGGTTGCGTCGCCGGTCGCGAGTTCCTCGAGGACCAGCGCGTTCAGGACAGTCGGCTGCTCCATCGTCCGAAACGCGGGGTCGGCAATCGCCTGCACGATGCCCAGCGCCCAAGCGTCCTTGAGGGTGGAGGAATGGATTTGCGCGGCTTCATCGGCGGCGCGGGCCGCAGGCGCGAGCGAGGATCGCGCCAGGCCGGAGGCGGCGGAGCGGGCGATCTCCTGTTCCTCGCTTAGTTCGAGCGAAATCACGTGAAACTCCTCATGGGCCTGTTAATGCCATTGGCGTCGCGAGTGCGTGGTGACCGCTCTCGTTGATGCTGATGATGCCGATGCTTCCGTCGCTGCGCAGGCGCAGGCGGGTGACCGAGCCGTAACCTGGAAGGAAATGCACGAAGCCGTTCAACGCGAGTGCCTGCGAGAGCACGAGGTTGATGGGCATGCCGTGAGTGAAGATCGCGACCTTCTGCCTTGCGTGGCCTTCGGCTGCGATGGTCCTGAGGGCGCCCAGGACCTCGGCCTGGAAACGATCGGGATCTCCTCCGAGGTAGCGGATCGGGTCCGTCAGGAAGCGCTTCCATTCTGCCTGCCCCAAACTGCGCAGCGTTTCGATGGAGCGATATCGTGCGCCGAACCGGTCAGCCTCGGCCCAGCCATCGACAACGTCGACTGGCCGGGCGAGGCGTTGCGCCAGCGGCTCCGCCGTTTGCCGTGCGCGCTGCAACGGGCTCGCGACGATGCGGTCGATGGCTTCCAGACTGAGAAGATCGGCGATGGCGTCCGCCTGCCGCCGTCCATCGTTGTTCAAGGGCGGATCGCCGGGGTTCGTGGAATCGTTCTCGTCCGGCCGGCCGTGGCGCACAAGAATGATTTTCATAGTCGTCCCAGATGCGCTTCTGCGGCAGCAACCCGCGAGCTGCAGGCTGGGCCGTCATTGTTTTCAAAGATGGTATAGTAGTGAACTAATGTGTCAAGCGAGCGGAGGTACGGCCCTGCTTCCGGTGCGTGGCCGACTATCTCGATATTTCGAGACCATTTGCGAATTACCGACACTCTGCGGCCCGCTGTGCGGACATCGCATGTATGCGTTCCCTGATGTGCGATTTACAGGCTAAGTACGCCAGCGTATCAATTCAACGGCGCGGATCATCGAGGACATGCCATGTCGAAGCCTCTCGCAGGGATTAAGGTGCTGGATTTCTCCAAGGTGCTGGCGGGCCCGCTGTGCAGCCAGTATCTCGGCGACCTCGGGGCCGAGGTCATCAAGGTCGAGATGAAGGGGCAGGGCGACGAAACCAGGGGATGGCCGCCATTTCCTGCGCCAGGCTTCGGAACAGTGTTTCTTAGCGCGAACCGCAACAAGCGCAGCATCGCCATCGATCTCAAGACCGAGCGCGGTCGAGAAATCGCGCACGAACTGGCGAGGACGGCCGACGTTGCGCTCGAGAGTTTCGGCTCGGGCGTCGCCGAGCGTCTCGGAATCGATGCTGCGACACTGCGTCCGCTGAACGAGCGACTGATCCATTGCAGCATCTCGGGCTTCGGCCGGAGTGGTCCTTTGAAGAATGCGCCCGGCTATGACGTGATCCTTCAGGCCTTTTGCGGCGTCATGGCGATGACCGGCGACGAGGGCGGGGGATACATCCGCAGCCCGATCTCACCGATCGACCAGATGACGGGTGTGCATGCCTTCAGCGGGATCCTCGGGCTGCTCTATGCGCGGGAGAAAACCGGGCAGGGCGGAACGGTTCAGGTGTCGCTGTTCGAGACCGCGATGGGGCTGCTCGGTTACAACCTGCAGACCTTTTGGGAACGCGGCGTCCAGCCGGCAAAATGCGGCTCGAGCCACGAGTCGCTGTGCCCCTATCAGGCCTTCGAAACCGGCGATGGGCCGATCATGATCGGCGTGGCGAACGACAATCTGTGGCGGAAGTTCTGCGGCGTCGTGGGGCTCACGGAGATCGTGGACGATCCGCATTTCCGAACCAATGCCGACCGGGTTCAAAACAGGGCGGAAACGCTCCGTCGGGTGCAGCAAGCGCTGATGTCGCGCTCCGCCGTGGCATGGAACGAGGCGCTGGCGGCCGCCGGCGTGCCCTGTTCGCCGATCAACTCCCTTGCCCAGGTGCTGAGACATCCTCATACAGACGCCAGCGGGATCATCGTCGAATATGATCATGCCGCGGCCGGGCATCTGAAGGGCGTGGGACACCCCGTCCGCATCAATGGCCAGGCGCGGACCGCGGGAAGGCCGCCGCCTGCGCTCGGCCAGCATACGGATGAAGTGCTGTCCGAACTCGGCATCCCGTCGGAGCGGATCGAGTCGTTGCGCGGCGAGGGCATCATCGGATGAGCCGTGCGCGCACAAGGATGAGCGAGGGAGGATATCGATGAGCGAGCCAACGGCGAACAGTTTCACCACGATCATAGTCGAGGAGCGAGCCGGGATCGACATTGTGTCGTTGAACCGGCCGGAGACGCTGAATGCGGTGACGCCGGCGATGGTCGGAGAGCTGACCGCGTACTTTTCGTCGCTGCACGACAAGCTTAGGACACGTGTGGTGATCCTTCGTGCCAACGGCCGCGCATTTTGCGCCGGCGCGGAGCTTGGTTCAGAGGCTTTCGCCAAGCCTGGAGAGGGGCGGCCGCAGCGCCAACTGCGAATGCAGCAGCAATACTCCGGCGTCATTCGCCTGATGAGGAGCTGTCCTCAGCCCATCGTCGCACTGGTTCAGGGTGCGGCGTGCGGGGCCGGCTTTTCCCTGGCGCTCGCCGCCGACGTCCGCTTCGCCTCCTCGCATGCGCGGATGAACGCCGCCTATATTCGTGTGGGGGTCGGCGGCTGCGACATGGGATCGGGCTATCTGCTGCCGCGATTGATCGGATTGTCAGTGGCTTCGGAGCTGCTGTTGAGCGGCCGATTCATCGCGGCCGAAAGAGCCAAGGCGGTGGGATTGGTCAGCGACGTCGTCCCTGCCGACCAATTGATGGCGACGGGTCTGGCCTATGCCGCCGACCTGCTACGCACTGCCCCGATGGGCTTGCGCATGACAAAGCAGACGCTCAACGCGCTGATCGACGCGCCGGGCCTGGAGACCGCGCTCGCCATGGAAGACCGTCAGCAGGTGATGCTGCTCGAAACCGCCGATCACCGCGAAGCGGTGGCCGCGTTCCGGGGGAAGCGGGAGCCGAGCTATCGCGATCTCTAGAATGGGACGCGAGCTTCGTGCTTCGCGCCCGCCGGCAACGCCTGAGGCGTTGGTCCGGCGGGCGCTGAGCGACCGTCAGTATGCGGATGCTTCGCGTAGGCCGAAAGCACCGGGGCCGCCCAGATAGGCGGGATAACCAAGCTCGCGTACGACGGCGTAGTCCGCCATGCGAAGCTGCTCCGCGGTCAAATCGAATGTCAGCGGGAGGACCGCCTGGCTCAGGCGCTGCATCAGCGCTAGCGCGGGGTGGCGCCGAGAATCCTGATCCGATTGGTCCAGCCAATAGCCCGCGCCTGCAGTGCGCCGAAGCGCCGGAACGCTCGGCAAACCGGGACGCGCGAAACCGAGCGTCGCGAGGAGTTCGTCACTGGGGTGCGCCTCCTCGAGCGCCGATTTCGTCGTGGTCACGAAATCTGCGATGAAGGCAGGCAGTTCGCCGGACTTTGCCATCCGATCATGATCGGTTCGACCGAGGAAGAGGGTCTGGATCATGTTGCGAGCTTCCGCCCGCTGGATCAGATGGGAGAAGATCGCCATTTCGCTGCGAATGGCGCCATCGAAACATTGCGGCAGGCCGAACTCGACGCAGTCGAGGATCGCAAGGGGCGCTGGATAGTGCCCCAGCGTCTCCGAAAGCACGCGCTCGCGGACGGGGCCGAGAAGCTTGCTCACGTCGAGCGGCGACGGATCCTTCCAATCCGCGCGATCCCACGGTTGCTGCGTCGTTGGCGTCGAGAGCAGCCAGGATTCCGCCGCCGCGACTTCTTCGCCGGCGGCGACAAGGGCATCGACGAGGCCGCCTTCTAGAGCTGCAGTGCCTGACAGCCTCGCTCCCTCCAGGAGCACCGGGAGAGCGCGCTCGACGCCGATCAGCCGCGGCAGGCGCTGAGTACCGCCCCCGCCCGGCAAGAGGCCGACCAGGGATTCAGGCAGACCGAGCGCGGCCCGCGGATCATTGGTCAGCACGCGGTAGTGGGTACCGAGCGCAAGCTCGCAGCCGCCGCCGAGGGCGAGGCCCGTGATGGCGGACGCGACGGGCTTGCCACAGCTTTCCAGGGCGCGGATGGCTAGGCTCAGGCGAAAGAAATGATCGTAAGCGACATTGAAGCGAGCGTGAGCAGGCTTCGCCATGATCATGTCGTAGGCGACGCCGAGCTCGGCGAGGTCGGCGCCGGCGCAGAATGCGCTGCTCTTGCCGGATCGAACGAGGACGCCTCGTACGTCGCTCTGCGCGAGCCAGCGGGCAAACGCGGCAAGCTCGACGATGGCGGTTTCCGAAAACACGTTCATCGTGCGGCCGGGCGCGTCGAATATGAAGTGAACAAGGCCGTTGTCTTTCAGTTCTAGCCGGAACTGTTTGAGCTTGGGCGCAGCCAGCGTCATGGAATATCCTTTGTCTTCTTGAGGGGAGCGAGGCGTACGGAGCGGTCAAAATCCGACCCGGTCGCCACCCTTGAGCGAGAGGATTTCGCGAGCGTCGTCGGCGGTCGCCGCTTCCAGGCCGAGCCCTTCGATAATCTTGCGAACCTGATGCACCTGCGTCGCGTTCGAGGTGGCGAGCTGACCGGCGCCGACCCACAAGCTGTCTTCGAGACCGACACGGACGTGCCCGCCCATGGACGCAGCCATCGCCGCGACGGGCATCTGGTTGCGGCCTGCGCCAAGCACGGACCAGCGGTAGGAATTTCCGAACAGACGATCGGCCGTACGCTTCATGTGCATGACGTCGTCGGGGTGCGCGCCGATGCCGCCGAGCAGGCCGAAGCAGGTCTGGATGAACAGGGGCGCCTGAACCAGGCCTTCGGTGAAGAAGTAATGCAGATTGTAGAGATGGCTGGTGTCGTAACACTCGAACTCGTAGCGCGCCCCGGTCGCGTTCAACGTTTCAAGGGCATAGCGAATGTCCTTGAAGCTGTTTCGGAACACCAGGTCGTGGGAGCCTTCAAGCATGGCCGGCTCCCAAGCGTGCTTGAACTCCTTGTAGCGCTTCAGCATCGGGAAGAGGCCGAAATTCATCGAGCCCATGTTCAAAGAAGCAACCTCGGGCCGCCACTTGGCCGCGGGACGAACGCGTTCCTCGACGGCCATGTACGGCGAGCCGCCCGTCGTGAGGTTCACCACCACGTTCGACGACTGCTTGATCACGCGCAGGAACGGCTCGAATGCCTCGGGGCTCTGATCGGGCCGGCCGTCCTCGGGATTGCGGGCATGCAGATGGACGATGGCGGCGCCGGCGTCGGCCGCCTCGAGGGCTGAGCTCGCAATCTGTTCTGCGGTCACCGGCAGATGCGGCGACATCGACGGCGTATGGATGGAGCCGGTGATGGCGCAACTGATGATGACTTTGTTCTTCGCCATGATGTGTATCCTCCCACTTAGAATCTGGACTCGAAGGCGGTCCAGCTGTTCGACAAAGTGTCGCGATGATGTTCCGCGGCAATCTTGATGAGGGCCTCGGCCCGGTCGCGATGAGAGAGCCCGCGGAGGTCGGCCGCGCCGTTCTCGGTGACGATGATGTCGGTGTCCATGCGCCCGAGCGATACGGGACCGGCGCCGCCATTCGGTCCGACGATGCGGCTGATGGCACCTCCGGCGGCAGTCGCCGGAAGTGCGATAATCCGCAGACCGCCGCCGCACCAGGCGCCGCGCGCAAAGTCCGAGGCGCCGCCCGGGCCCGAGGTGAGGCCTTGAGCCGTCATCTCGGCATAGACCTGACCAAACAGGTCGACCTCGATCGCGGAATTGACCGCCACGAACCGATCGATATCGGCGACGACCCTCGGATCATGGGTGCTGGAGACGGGCGTGAACGCGAATGAGGAGCTGGAGACGGCGGAATAGAGCCGTTGAGAGCCGATGGCGACGCCGCCGGTGACAGCGCAGCCGGGGGCGAGGGCACCTGCGTCAGCGAGATCGAGGACAGCATCTCCGATCAGTCCGGAATGGATCCTGATGTCGCGGTGGCGGGTCAAAGCGTGCAGCACTGCGGTCGGGATCTTTCCGAGGCCGGTCTGCACAGTCCCGCCGTTCGGAATGAACCCAGCGACCTGGCTGGCGATGGTTTGGGCGACCGGGTCCGGAGTGCCCTCGGTGAAACCGAGCAGGCGCTGTTCTGCCTCGATCACCGCTTTCAGCTCGGAGAAGGGAATCCCGTGATGGCCTCGCGTTCTCGGCATCAGCGGATTGATGTGCGCGATCCGAACGGGGATGCGAGGCCATACGTCAACAAGAAAGTCCGCAATCGGGCCAAAACTGCACAGCCCATTTTCGTCCGGCGGGGCCACCATGAAAAGCGCGGCGTCAATCTGGATAGTTCGCAAGCGGGTGAGAATATCGCCATAACAAAGCGGAAAGAATGAAACCGCTGCGCCCGCGGCCTTGAGCTCGGGCGTCATGAAGAACGTCTCCACCCGACAGCGTGGATTGGCGAGGTAGGTCCGGGTGTTGAGGTTGGGGACGAAGATGCCGGTAAACGTCATTGCCCCGAGGGCTTCGCCGGCGCGCATGACCGCGTCGGCGAGAAGGAGAGATTCACCGGAACACGCCGCGACCAGGGTGCGCCCGGCCGGGGGCAGGACGGAAGCGAGCGAAGCAGAGTCAATGTAGCGCGGCGCCACGCTCGCTCTCCCGCCGATCACTTTACGTATTTATGGAAGTCGGGCTTGCGCTTCTCGTTGAAGGCACGCACACCTTCCTTTGATTCTTCGGTCTCGTAGAATAGCTTCACGGAATAAAGCGCGGCCATGCTGATGCCGCGAATGTTCTCGCTGTCGGCATTGAAAGAACGCTTGGCGAGAGCGAGAGCCGTCGGCGAACGCTCCGCAAGTGTGTCCGTCCAGATCTTGACCGCGGCATCCAGCTCCGCCGTGGGGACCACCTTGTTCACAAGGCCCATTTCGTAGGCTTGCTGTGCGCTATAGCGCTCGTTCAGGTACCAGATCTCTCTTGCGCGCTTATCGCCGACATGCCGGGCGAGCAGGGCGGTGCCCCAACCCGGATCGACCGATCCGACCTTCGGTCCCACCTGGCCAAAAACGGCGGTGTCCGCCGCGATCGTGAGATCGCACAGAGTCGCGAAAACATTGCCGCCGCCGATGGCAAAGCCGTTCACGCGGGCGATCACCGGCTTCGGAACATCGCGGATGATCGACTGGAATTCGTCGATGGGGAGACCTACGATGCCACGGCCATCATACTGCCCTTCATGGGCGCTTTGATCGCCGCCGGTGCAGAAGGCCTTGTCGCCAGCCCCGGTCAGAACGATGCTCGACACGCCCTTGTCGTCGCCGGCGATCTGGAACGCGCGGATGAGCTCATCGATCGTCTTGGCGCGGAAAGCGTTGTAGAGCTTCGGGCGATTGATGATGATCCAGACGGCGCGATCGCGCTTTTCGTAGATGATGTCTTCGAAGGTCGGCAGATCTGTCATGGTTTCCTCTCTTGCGCGCACGACAGGGCGCGCTGCTGCGTCGAAGGTCAGGATGGTGAGGGCCGCGGTCGCGGTCAGATCATGTTCATGCCACCGGCGACGGAGATGGTCTGTCCGGTCATGAACCCGGCATCATCGGAGGCGAGAAATGCGACGATACCTGCGTAATCCTCGGGTTCGCCCATCCGCTTGAGCGGGATGCCGCGAACCATCGCGTCTTTCCATTTCACGGCCTGCTCGCCTTCACCAAGAACGGCCGCCATCATGGGCGTGTTGGTCGGGCCGGGGCAGACTGCGTTGAGCAGAACGCCCTTGCTTGCGAGTTCTCGCGCCACCGACTTGGTGAAGCTGATCAGCCCGCCCTTGCACGCCGAGTAGACGGCTTCGTTGCTGGTGCCGACGCGGGCCGCATCGGATGCGATATTAATGATTCGCCCGGCACGGCGTTCGACCATCAGCGGTGCGACGATGTGATGAGTATTGAGCGGGCCAAGCATATTGATGCGAATAATCTTGTCCCAAAGTGCCTGGTCGGTCGCGAGGAAAGGCATCGGCTTGTCCCAGCCGGCGTTGTTGACCAGGGCCCAGATCGGACCTAGCTCGGCCTCCACTTTGCCCACGGCAACCTTGACCGCAGCATAGTCGCCAACGTCTAGCGCGTAGGTCTTGATGATGGTTCCGGCACCCGCCAGCTTGGCAGTCTCGGCACCGGCTTCGGGCTTGAGGTCGAAAACCGCGACCTTGCACCCTTCCTGCGCGAGGCGCAGGCTGAGGGCCCGGCCAATGCCTTGTCCGCCGCCCGTTACGATCGCTACCTTGTCCTTCAACCCACGCATCGCATGTCTCCGTGTTTCATCCCATGAGGTCCAATTCGGCGCCTTCGGCCTCTTCAGCTTCACCGCCCAGCATCTCAAGCAGCGTATCTTTGAGCGTGCGCAGCGTATCCGCTGCCTGGTTCAACTGCTCCTCCGGTACGCGGTTGAGAATTTCGAGTTCGACGGTCTCGACGTGCTCGCGAATTGTGTTGACCATTTTGGCGCCGGCGCGGGTCAGATAGACGCGCCGGGCGCGTCCATCATTCCGGTCAGCGCGGCGTTCGATGAAGCCAGCACCTTCCATGCGATCGAGCAGACCGCCGATCGCCACCTTTGTCAGATCGAGATCCGCCGCAAGGGCGGTTTGCGTCATGCCGTCGCGACGCGAGAGGAAGGCGAGCACCCACCATTGGGAACGGGTAATGCCGAGCGGTTTCAGCGACCGGTCAACGACGACTCGCCGCAGGCGAGAAACGTCGTGAATGAGGAAGCCGAAGCGGAGGCTTGAATTGAGATCTCTAGCCATCGAAGGTCCTTACGGATGCGACCGCTGTTGCGTCGAGCTACGATGCGGAGCGCCGTTCCGTCGTCATTCGTGCCGCGCTCTCGACTTTGAGCGGTCTTTGAACATTTCCCTCGCGATGATGGTCTTCATCACCTCGATCGAGCCGCCGGCGATCTTGACGACGCGTGCGTCGGCATAGGCCCGGCAGATCGGATACTCCCACATATAGCCCCATCCGCCGAAAAGCTGCAGGCATTTGTCCACTGTCTCGCAATGCAGCTCCGATGTGACCATTTTGGCCATCGCGGCGTCGACGGCGTCGAGCTTTCCGAAGATGAACAAGTCGATGCACCGGTCGGTAAACACCCTGGCCATGGTGGCCCGGGCCTTCAGATCGGCGAGAACGAACTGCGTGTTCTGAAAGTCGGCGATGGTCTGGCCGAATGCTTTGCGCTCGCTCGTGTAATCGACCGTCCATTCGATCACGGTTTCGGTGACCGTCGCGGAGCGGATTGCCTGAGCGAGACGTTCCTGCGCCAGTTTGGTCATCATGTGCTGAAAACCGCGACCTTCCGAGCCGAGCATATTGGCCGGGGGCACCCGAACGTTATCGAAGAAGAGCTCGGACGTGTCCTGCGCCTTCATGCCGAGCTTTTCGAGGTTGCGTCCTCGCTGAAAGCCCTCACGGTTGGATTCCACGAGAAACAGAGTAATTCCATTTGCGCCGGCCGAAGTGTCGGTCTTGGTCGCCAAAACGATCACGTCGCAGAGCTGGCCATTGGAAATGAAGACCTTCTGGCCGTTGATGACGTACTCGTTGCCGTCTCGCACGGCTTGCGTCCGGACTGCCTTCAAGTCGCTGCCGGCGTGCGGTTCGGTCATTCCCAATGACCCGATCGCTTCGCCTCGAACCATTTTGGGCAGCCAGTGGCGCTTCTGCTCGTCCGTGCCGAACGAGAGGATGTAGGTCGCGACGAGATCGGTATGGATGAGGAAGCCGGGACCGCTCGCCCCGACGCGCCACAATTCCTCGAACACGACCACGTCGAACAGGTAGTCGAGGCCGGCCCCGCCGAACTCTTCAGGCACCGTGCAGCAGAGGAGGCCAGCCGCGCCGGCCTTCAGCCAGAGGTCCCGAGGTACGATACCGTCCTCTTCCCACTTGGCGTGGAACGGCACGATCTCCTTCTCGACGAAACGACGAACCGTCGCGCGCCAGATCTCATGTTCTTCGCGAAAAATGGAGCGCTCGATCATTGTTGCTCTGCCCGACTGCCTGTCTCTGCCTTAGGACCGTTGTGACTTGTCGCGCTCGGTCGACTTGATGATCGTATCCCGCGCGACCTTCCACTGCTCGTCGGTGAGTGCCGACAGATCGGCGAAGGTCCCCGGTCCGGCGAGATGCTGCCCGCCGTCGATCGCGATCGTTTGCCCGGTCAGGTATTCGCAGGCGTCCGACATCAGAAAGATGATCAGGCTTTGCAGTTCGCGCATCTGGCCGAACCGACGCATCGGAACCGTATCGGCACTGGTCGCGCTGGATTTGGTGTCAGGTATCGGATTGAGCTTTTCCCATGCGCTCTCCGTTGGAAACGGTCCCGGTGCGGTGGCGTTGAGCCGAATGCCGTAAGGGCCCCATTCCACCGCAAGGGACATCGTCATTGCATGGAGCGCGGTTTTCGCCATGGCTGAGGGGACCACGAAGGCAGACCCGGTCCAGACCCACGTCACGAGATTGCTGACCACGGAGCCTTTGAGGCCGGCCGCGATCCATCGCTTGCCGGCCGCCAGAGTGACGTGGAAACTGCCATCCATGACGGTGGAGGTGACGGCGCGGAATCCGCGCGGGCTCAGCTCCTTGGTCGGCGCGATGAAATTGGCGGCGGCGTTGTTGAGGAGACCGGTGAGGGGGCCGACGCTCCAGATGGCCTCCATCATCTCGTCGACTTGGTCTGCATCACGGATGTCGCAAACGTGCGTGTGAACCTTTGCCTTGTCCGACGACGCGATCTCGCGAGCCGCAGCTTCCAGCACTTGGGCGCGTCGCCCGCAGATGTGCACGGTGGCTCCCCTGTCCGCCAGCGCCTTGCTGATCTCCTTGCCGAGACCGCTGCCCCCGCCGGTAACCAGGATCGACTTCCCGGCCAGCGCATCCGGCCGAAAGATATCCATGCTCATAATAGGGCAAAGCCTCCGTTTATAGCCTTTTGTGACGCTGACCCAAAAAACTCGTAAACCTATTTACAAGATTGGGCATTGCTGTCAAGTTGCGCCAACCAACGAGGGACGGAAATTGCCCACCACGCCAAGTCAATCTCAGACCAGCCGTTTCATTGCGGCAGTCGGAGCCTACGCGCCGCTGCTGCGACTGGAACGAGCCGCCGCCGCCAAGGCTCTTACATTTTCAGGTTTGGGCGGCAGGCCGTCCGGTCGGCGCGCAGTCGCGGGTTGGGATGAAGACGCCTTAACGCTTGCCGTCGAGGCGTCGCGCGCGTTGCCGCAGCCGGAGGCCGTGACCTTTGCATCGACCTCCGCACCCTTTATCGAGCGGTCGCAGGCCACACTGCTGGTCGATGCTCTCGCCCTCGATCCCAGCGTGCGCACTGGCGACGTTGCCGGCTCGCGCCGATGTGCGGTCTCGGCGCTTCGCGATGCCTTGCTGGGTCGTGGCGATACGCTCATCGCAGCCGGGGAGAAACGGCCGGCGACCGCCGGCAGCTCGCAGCACCTGTTCGACGGCGACGGCGGCGCGGCGGCTTTTGTCTCTGATCGCGGCGCCGCGCAATTGCTCGGCCACGCGAGCCTGTCTCATGACCTCGTTGACCTCTACGCGTCCCCGGAACGTCCGCAATCCTATGCGTATGAGGAGCGATTCGTCCGCGACACCGCAATCGGGAAAGTGATCGCGCCGACCATCAAGGCCGCGTGCGCCGCGGCGGGAGTCGCGCCGTCGGAGATCGCGCGCGCGGCAGTGCACGAGCCACTCGCGGGATGCTGGCGCGAGATTTCGCGGCTGACGGGGGTGACTGCTCCAAATATCGCGGCCGATCTGGCGCAAGCCGTCGGCGATCTCGGAGCGGCGCACGCGCTATTCGCGTTTGCCGTGGCTTGCGCTGGCGCGCGCAAGGGAGATCTCGTTCTGCTGGCCGGATTCGGCAGCGGCTGCGATGCCATGGTGTTCCGCCTCACGGGAGAGATGCCAGGCGCGCGCGAAGCGGCGGCGCTGCTGAGCAAAGGCGTGGCGTTCGACGACTACATGCGCTTCCTCAGCCTGACGGGGGCCGTCCAGCTCGACTGGGGCGTGCGATCCGAATTCGAGCAGAAGGCCCAGGCGACGGTGCTGGAGCGCTACGGCCGTGACATGATCGGATTCGTCGGCGGCCGCGACGCCGACGGCAATGTCCAGTTTCCGAAGAGCCGGATTCCGGTGCGGCCGGGCGCCACTATGCCCGAGCAGCTCGAGGACGTCCGGCTGGCGGACTGCGCCGCCAGGATCGTCTCGGTGACCGCCGATCGGCTCAACTTCACGCCCGACCCGCCGTTCTGGTTCGGACTTGTGCAGTTCGACAACGGTGCACGCGTGATGATGGAGTTCACGGACGGGGACGGCCGCGGATTTTCGGTCGGGGACGCGGTTCGACCGCTGTTGCGCATCAAGTCGCGCGATGCCCGGCGCGGCTTCAGGACCTACTTCTGGAAGGCGGCTCCCGCGGACCGTCCCACCATCGAGGGATAGACATGGCCACAGGCATCAAGGATAAGGTCGCCGTCATCGGCATGGGGTGTACGTCGTTCGGCGAGCATTGGAACAAGGGCCCCGAGGACCTGATGGTCGATGCCTTTGTCGAGGCTATTGCCGACGCCGGCATCGAGAAGAGTCAGATCGAGGCTGCCTGGATGGGCAATGCCCTCGATGACATCAATGTCGGCAACAGCGCCTTACCGCTCGCGCACGCCCTTCGCCTAAGAGGCATCCCTGTGTCGCGGGTCGAGAACATGTGTGCGACGGGTTCGGAAGCATTGCGGGCGGCGAGCTATGCCGTGGCCGCCGGAGCGGTCGACATCGCACTCGCGGTCGGGGTCGAGAAGCTCAAGGACACGGGCTATGGCGGACTGCCGCTTCGGACCAAGGGCCTCGCTAACGATCTGTGGATGCCCTACGGCTCGGCGCCGGGATCGTTTGCGCAGTTGGCCGGGGCCTATGCGGCGCGCCACGGTATCGAAAAATCCGATCTGAAGCGGGCGATGGCTCATGTGAGCTGGAAGAGCCACCAGAACGCGGCCCTGAACCCGAAGGCGCATCTGCGCAAGCCCGTCGACGTGGAGACCATCCTCAAGGCGCCGATGATCGCCGATCCACTGGGTCTGTTCGATTGCTGCGGTGTGTCGGATGGCGCAGCCTGCGCCATCGTGACGACGCCCGATATCGCGAAGGGCCTGGGCATCGGCAATCCCGTCACCGTAAAGGCGATTCAGTTGTGCGCCAGCCATGGCTGGGAGCTGCAGTACGGCGAATGGGACGGAAGTTACGTCGCAAACACGCGGCAGGCTGCGAAGCGCGCCTATGCCGAAGCGGGCGTCGAAGCGCCGCGCCGCGATCTGTCGGTCACCGAGGTGCATGACTGCTTCTCGATCACCGAACTCGTCACAATGGAAGATTTGAATCTCTCCGACGAGGGGCGCGCGCCATTCGATATCCTGGACGGTCGTTTCGATCGGGCCGGGGCGCAGCCTTGTCAGATCGATGGCGGACTTAAGTGCTTCGGTCACCCCGTCGGCGCTTCAGGCCTCCGAATGGCTTACGAGGTCTACACCCAACTGCTTGGGCGCGCCGGAGATCGGCAGCGCGGCACGGTCGATCTTGGATTGGTGCACAATCTCGGAGGGGCCCCCTTCAACAGCATCGCGGCGGTCTCGATTCTCGGGCGCCTGCAGTAGGAGGATCCGCACGTGGCGGGAAAATATTTCGAACAGTTCGCGGTCGGCCAGAAGTTCGTGCATGAGGTGCGGCGTACGGTCACCGACATGGACAACATTCTGTTCTCGACGCTGACGCACAATCCGGCGGCGATCCACATCGACCACGAATACGCGAAGACCACCGAGTTCGGACGTCCACTCATCAATTCAATCTTCACTCTGGGCCTGATCGTCGGTCTGTCGGTACAGGAAACCACGCTGGGAACCACCGTCGGCAATCTCGGCTGGGAGGAAGTCGCCTTTCCGAAGCCTGTCTTTGCCGGCGACACCATCCGCGCAGAGACGACGGTGCTCGCCCTGCGCGCCAGCAAATCGAGGCCTCAGCAGGGCATCGTCACCTTCGAGCATCGCGGCTACAACCAGCGGAACGAGCTCATCGCGACTTGCAAGCGGGCCGCGCTCATGTTGCGGGTGCCCCAGCAATGAGGCTGCGCTCGCTATTGTTCGTACCCGGCGATTCCGAACGCAAATTCGCGCGGGGACGGGAGTCGGGCGCCGACGCGCTGATCCTCGACCTCGAGGACTCTGTAGCGCCTCCTCAGAAGCTAGCGGCCCGGGGTCATGTCGCCCGGCTTCTCGAAAGCCAGGAGTCCCGTGACTGGGCGTTCTTCGTGCGCGTCAACGCACTCGATACCGGCTTGACGCTTGACGACATGGCCGCAGTGGTCAAACCCGGGCTCGACGGGCTGCTGATTCCGAAAGCCAACGGTGCTGCGGACATCGAGCGCATCGCTCATTACCTCGATGCCTTCGAAGTGCGGTCTGGCATGGAGCGCGGTTCGGTGCAGATTGCCGTGGTTTGCACCGAGACCCCGCGGGCGATGTTTGCGCTGGGCTCTTATGCGCCGGCACATCCGCGGCTTGCGGCGCTGACCTGGGGTGCCGAAGATTTGTCTGCGGTGATCGGTGGAACCGACAACAAGGAAAGCGACGGTAGCTGGACCTGGCCGTATCAGGTGGCGAGGACGCAATGCCTGTTCGCAGCGGCCGCCGCGGAGGTTGCGCCGATCGATACCCTCTTTGCGGATTTCAGGGATTCGGAAGGGCTCGAACGCGACTGCCGACGCTCGCGACGAGACGGCTTCGTCGGGCGCGTGGCGATTCATCCCGACCAGGTTGGCGTGATCAACCGGTGTTTTGCGCCATCCGAGGCCGAGATTGCGCAGGCGCGCAAGATCGTCGCGGCGTTCGAGGCCCATCCCGGCGCCGGAACGCTCGGGATCGACGGCAAGATGTACGACATCCCCCACCTGAAGGCCGCGCGAAAGACGCTGGCTTCTCTCTAGATACAGCCGGTTTGCGAAGAGCATACGCCCCATGACGGAAGTGAGACCATTACCCACGGACGACGAACGGAATGCGATCCGCGAAGGCGTGCGCGCCGTGGTCGCCCGGTTCGATGACGAGTACTGGCTCGCGCGCGACGAGGATGGCAAGTTCCCGCATGAATTCCATCGCGCCATGGCCGAGGCCGGCTGGTTGGGCATCACCATGCCCGAGGCGTACGGCGGATCCGGGCTCGGGGTCACCGAAGCCGCCATCATGATGCATGAGGTGGCAAGCCATGGCGGGGGAATGGCGGCGGCCTCGACCGTGCACATCAACCTCTTTGGGCCGCATCCGATCGTGGTGAAGGGCACATCTGAGCAGAAGGCGCGATGGGTGCCGCAGCTCATCGCCGGCAAGGATCAGTGCTGCTTCGGCTTCACCGAGCCCGACGCGGGCTTGAACACGACACGGATCAAGACCTTCGCCGAGAAGGTCGAGGGAGGCTACATCGTGCGTGGCCAGAAGGTCTGGACCTCGACGGCACAGGTCGCCAACAAGATCATGCTGCTGACGCGCACCACGAAATACGAGGATTGCGCGCGGCCGACCGACGGGATCACGATCTTCTACACGGACCTGGATCGGAGCAAGATCGACGTCCAGCGCATTCCGAAGATGGCGCGCAAGGCGGTCGATTCGAATGCCATCTTCATCGACGGGCTGTTCATTCCCGAAGAAGACAGGATCGGCGAGGAAGGCAAGGGCTTCTCGTACATCCTGCATAGTCTCAACCCGGAACGCGTGCTGATCGCCTCGGAAGCCGTCGGTATCGGACAGGATGCGTTGCGTCGGGCGACCCGCTATGCCCAGGAGCGTGTCGTGTTCGACCGGCCGATCGGGCAAAACCAGAGCATCCAGCATCCGCTTGCCGAAAAATGGATGTATCTCGAATCCGCTTGGCTCATGGCGGTCAAGGCTGCAGAGCTTTACGATCAGGGACTGCCGTGCGGGGCCGAGGCGAATTCGGCGAAGTTCCTCGGCGCGCGAGCTGGGCACGAGGCTGCCTGGCAGTCGATCATGACCCATGGCGGCTTCGGCTATGCCAAAGAATATCACGTCGAGCGGCTCTATCGCGAGGTCTCGCTCACGCGGCTCGCGCCGATCACAGAGCAGCTCATCCTCTCGTTCGTGGCCGAGAAGGTTCTTGGCCTGCCAAAAAGCTATTGAGGCGCACTATGGGAATCATGGACGGAAAGGTCGCACTGGTCACGGGCGCGGGCCGCGGGGTCGGGCGAGGCATCGCGTTGGCGTTCGCCAAAGCGGGGGCGGCCGTGGTGGTCAACGATCTCGGGGTCAATCTTGCCGGCGAGGCAAGCGAGAGCACGCCGGCCAAGCAGGTGGCCGAGGAGATCAATGCGGCCGGAGGCCGGGCCGTCGCCAACACGGACAGCGTCACGAGTCCAAAGGGCGCTCAATCGATGGTGCAGATGGCGATCGACACATTCGGTCGGATCGACGCCGTCGTGAATAATGCCGGGAATCTGCGCGATGGGCTGTTTCACAAGATGACGGAGGAGGAGTTCGAATCCGTCATCAGCGTCCATCTGCGAGGCAGCTTCCATGTCAGCCGCGCCGCGGCGCCGTTCTTCAAGACACAAGCATCAGGTGCTTACGTGCACATGACGTCGACATCCGGGCTGGTGGGCAATTTCGGGCAGGCCAATTACGCGGCGGCCAAGCTGGGTATCGTCGGCCTGTCGAAGTCGATTGCTCTCGACATGCAGCGCTTCAGCGTCCGTTCGAATGCCGTGGCACCATTCGCATGGACGCGAATGATCGTTTCCATCCCGACCAATACGCCCGAGCAGCAACGGCGCGTCGACGGCCTGAAGAAGCTCGTTCCAGAGAAGATCGCCCCTTTCGTGGTCGCGCTCGCGAGCGATGCGGCGGCACACGTCACCGGACAGATCTTCGGAGTTCGCAACAACGAGATCTACCTGTTCTCGCAGCCGCGTCCGGTCCGGACCGCGCACACGGCGGAAGGGTGGACACCGGAGACGGTGATCGACCGGGTGTTTCCGATGTTTGCGAACGATCTCTATCCGCTGCATCGCTCGGCCGACATCTTTAGCTGGGATCCCGTCTGAGGAACGTGGAAGCCCGCGTGCAGGAGAGAAACAGCATGAAGTTCGATCAGGATGTTGCAAAGCGGTTGCGCAGCGGCCTGAAGATCCCGGTCATGGCCGCGCCGATGTTTATCGCATCAACCCCCGACCTGGTGATCGCGCAATGTCTTTCCGGCATCATCGGCTCCATCCCGGCGCTGAACGCGCGCACTAGCGCGGAGCTGGACAATGATCTGACGCGGATCGAGCAAGGGCTGGAAGGATGCCAGATTCCCTACGCGGTCAATCTGGTGGCGCACAAGTCGAATGACAGGCTCGAGGCCGATCTGGAACTGACGATCAAGCACCGGGTGCCGATCGTGGTCCTGGCGCTGGCGGCGAGTGCGAAGATCGTGGAGGCCATTCACGGTTACGGCGGCATCGTACTCAACGATGTAATCAATGATCGCCAGGCGCGCAAATGTGCTGATCTCGGGGTTGATGGCATCATCGCCGTCGCGGCCGGTGCCGGCGGCCACACCGGCAATGTGTCACCATTTGCGCTGATGGCGGAGATCCGCGAATGGTGGCACGGGCTCTTGATCCTCTCGGGCTGTATAGCTACGGGAAGCGCCATATTGGCAGCTGAAGCGCTCGGGGCGGATCTCGCTTATGTCGGTTCGCCCTTCTTGGCCTCGACCGAGGCCAATACTCAGCCCGCTTTCAAGCAGATGATCGTGGATTGCGCGGCCAAGGATGTCGTGATCGCGAATTGCTTCACGGGGGCCAATGCCTCCTTTCTGCTGCCGTCAGTGACGGCCAATGGACTGGATCCGGCATCATTGTGGCGCCCGGATCGAGGGGCGGTGAACATCTCGGGCGGTGGATCCGATCGGAAGGCCTGGCGCGATATCTGGAGCGCGGGGCAGGGCATCGGTGCGGTCAAGCGCGTCGAACCTGCAGCCGACTTCATTGCATGGCTGGCCGAGGATTATGCTCGGGCGCGGCGCGCGATTGCCGCAGTCTAGAGCTCCACCCTGCCCGCAGTACCCTTGGAATCGAAGACGGCAGAGCGTGAAAACGCTCCATCTGTTCTTTTGATTTGCAGCTCTCTGGTTCGCGCCGATCAGATCGGCGGATGGTGCTGGACCTCGGCGTACTTCTCGTAGCCTTTGCCGACGCCATACTCGATGATGCCGTATCCGACCTCGTCGCCATCGACGACCTCGATCACGTGGTCGGCAAGCGTGCGCACCAACCGCCGCGTCGCCGGGTCGGAGAGGGTCCAGACATCATGTTCCGAGTAGAATTTGCCCTTGTCGTCGCCGTGGAACCAGCCGCGCAGGCCGCCGTACAAGCCGCCCTTGAGGAAGTAGCGCGCCGGCAGCGCGCGGACCTTCACCTTCCGGTGCGTTCCATCCGAGAACACGGCGTCGAACACGGCGCGCTCGACCGTTTGGCCGTGAGCATCGTCGGCCCAGACGACGTCGTGAGCGATGCCGGCCAATTTCCGCGTCGTCTTCGACCGCTCGCCGATGGTCGTCACCTCCTCGCCGGAGATGTAGATGAGGTCACCGGGGGCGCGCTCCTTGAAGAACAGGTGCAGGCCGCGGTTTGCGAATTGCGCCGTCGTCCAGCAGTAGAAGAAAGGCGGATAGAACGTGACGGGCGGGCTTGTCTCGTCGGTGCGCATCTCGCCGCGAATCCCCCACGAATGATCCCGCTGACCGATCCAGCGCGTGGCCTCGATGTCACGCCGCTTGCCGTCGACCTCGATCCAGCCACGATAGGCGCCAAGCTGTTGGGCGCGCGCCATGTGCTCGGTAACCCGGCCATTACGGCGGCGGAAATGCTCTTCTTCCTCGTGCGGGTTCATGGTGGCGATGAACTCGAGGTCGAACGCGAGGCTGGACTCATTCGGCTCAAGCAGCAGGCGATGACGCCGCAGCCCTTCGAGTATCTGGATGTGAAGCGGGCCGATCGAGGTGGTGAGCGGATTCGGCCGCATCCTGCGGGAGACCCTGAAGTTGTGCTGCCGGCCGTCGACGGTGACGCCGGCGAAACCATCCATCACGTTGCGGTTCGGGTGCCAGCCGAGCCCGACGTCGAAGATGAAATCGCCGTCCGGCTTCGGATGACCGGTGTACCAGTAGCGCTCCATCCAGCTCGGATCGCTGTTCATGACGTGGTCGAACGTTGTGGGAAGCTGGTGTCCGATAAAGTCGTCTTGAGCCGATAGCATGCCGGTATTCCTCTTCAGTCTTCGCGGCCCCGCGAAATCTCAGTGAACATAGGTTTGGCGCTGGTTTCGATGTCCCACTTGAGCTGGCGGTTGAGACAATCGCCCAGGATGGTCTCGACTCGGGCGACGACGCTGCCGGGCAGGCTGCCGCGGCGTTCGGCCAGCCAGTCGATCATGTGGCAGAGCTGTTCATCGCCAGCGTTGCGCCTGGCCTCCAGCGCGCCCTCATCTGGTAAATCAGGAACGTCCGTGACACCCGGCAACGGCGCGCCGGGCAATTCTCCCGCCATGGCCTGAAGTTGCTTGCTGGCCTTGCTGAAGGCGAGCAGCTGCTCCTGGAAAAAGCGGTTCGACCAGCTGGCGCGGCGCTGGATGCTGTTAAGCATGTAGATGATGCCGATAGCTTGGCCGCGCGCAAACTCCCCTTCGAGATTGGGAATGACTTCTCGCCGCAACGTAGCGATCATCCCGTCGATCAACCTGGGAAGCGAGTTGTTCACGAGCTGCGCTCCATGATCTTGGCAATCTGGCGAAATACCGGGCCGATTTGCGTCGCCATCGCGGGCATCCGCATGTCGTTGAACAGCCCATCCTCGAAGCACCGAGCTGCCGCCATGTGGGTGAGGGCGAGCTTGAGCAGCGAGAATACGATGTAGAAGTGGAGCGCCCCGCGGTCGATCTTATAGCCCGCCTTGTCCTGATAGCGCGCCAGGAAGGCGTCCTCGTCGGCGAGGGCGCAGACCATGCGGGTGCCGGCGCGGTATTGCGGTAGAAAGGCCCAGCCAAGGTCTTCGGTCGGGTCCCCGAGATGGACCAGTTCCCAATCGAGAATGGCGGAAATCCGCTGATCCTGTTCCAGGAAGTTTCCTAGCCGATAGTCGCCATGGACAAGCGTGACGCGGGGAGCCCGCGGCTTATTGCGGCGCAGCCAAGCGAAGGTTCGATGTGCCATCGGGTGTGCGCGCAGGGCCCAGCGGCGGTACCGTTCCCACCAGAAGTCCAGTTGACGATCGGCGGCGTTGTCGACGGTAATGCCGGGGTCCCACTGCGCCAGTTCGGTGCGCCGCCAATCGAAATTGTGGAGCGCGGCGAGGGAGTCGATGAAGTCCGCTGCGAGGCTCTCGCGACGGGCATCATTCATCGCGCCATCGCCACCGCCCCAGGGGAGCGGTGTATCGCCGGCGACGCGCTCACAGAAGAAGAACGGAGCGCCTAAGATGGAATTATCGTCGCTGGCCGCGAACGCTTGGGGCACGGGCACGCCGCTGCCCTCCAGCGCGGATAGCGATTGAAACTCGGGCATCGCGCTGTAAGGCGCGAAGAGGCCATAGGGGGGGCCGATGCGCAGGATCATGTCGTCGGCGCGCGGATGGCCGCGCAGCTTGACGCCGTAGGTGATCCAGGAAAAGCCGGCAGGAAATTTCTGAAGCCGATCGATGACGACGGGATATCCCGCGTCTTTGCTGAGGAAGTCCCCGACTGCGGCCTGCAGCGCCAACGGATCCTCGAAAAGCGCGAGACCGCGTTGTGCTGTCTGCGGCGGGGGGCCCGCCGGACGTTGAATATCTTCGTGCTGCCGCGTCACGGCCTGATCCATGCTCCCTCTGGGGTCCGGGATGAAAGATGACGATGCGCCGTCTACCGGGACTTATGATAAACTAGCACACCAAATTGTCCAGCCGCGCATGAGGTCGCGATGTCCGCCGATTGAGACTGCGTTTTTCGTAATCGCACCAAAGGCTTTATGCAGCGTGAAAAAAGAGCTTGGCACGATGTGCAAGAAAAAGGTAATGTAGTTTATCAAATAAGCAAGGGTGTCGGGCATTCGGAGGCAGAAATGAAGCTCACCGCATTTGAGTTTGCGATCAAGGACGGTGTTGCGCACATCACCTTCAATCAAGCCGAGCGCGGCAACCCACTGGACGGACAGTTCGCGGAGGGTCTGAACAAGCTTGCGACGGAATGCACGGTCAATCCGGACGTCAGGTCCGTGCTGATCGATGCGAAGGGCCGGTTTTTCAGCGTGGGGGGCGATCTCAACTCGCTGGCGCGCGACCGGCGTGATCTGGCGAATTTCGTTTCGACTGCGACGGCGGACCTGCACATGGCGATTTCGCGCTTTGCGCGGATGAACGCACCTGTCGTCATGGCGGTCCATGCCCTGGCCGCGGGCGGAGCGGTGGCGCTGGTCGCAGGCGCGGATTTCGTGTTGGCGTCGCCGGCGGCGAAGTTCTACGCGGCCTTCGCCGGGATCGGTATCGTAAGCGACAGCGGCGGCTCATACTATCTGCCGAGGCGCATGGGCAGCCGGCGGGCGTCGCAATTTCTGATGTTGAACGAGACGCTTTCGGCCGACGAAGCCGCCGCGGCGGGATTGATCAACCGGGTCATCGCCGCGGAGTCGCTCAACGACGAGGCCTGGGTGCTCGCCAGGCAATTGGCCGTCGGCCCCACGCTGGCCTATGGCGAGATCAAGAATCTTCTGATCAGCAGCGAGACCGAAGGGCTGGAGGGGCAGCTCGAGAACGAGGCGAGAGCCATGGCGCGCATCACACGGACCGAAGACGCGTGGAACGCCATGCAGGCCGTTCTCGGGAAGCGAAAGCCGACCTTCGAGGTGCGTTAGGCAACCTGCCCGCATGTCGATGTCTGTTGAAGTGACCGGAAGGACTAGATCGAATGCTGTTCACTGAGGATCAACTCGCAATTCGCGATCTGGCGCGTCGTTTCGCGCGGCAGCGGCTTGCTCCCAGCTATCAGGCACGCGAAAGAGCGGCTGTCATGGATCGCGACCTCGTCCGGGAGCTGGGTGATCTCGGACTGCTGGGAGTGGATCTACCAGAGCAGTTCGGCGGTCTGGCGGCGCCCGGCGTCACCGCGGGCGTGATCGCCGAGGAGCTGGCCTATGGCGATTTCAACATCAGCACCGTGCAGGTCAACGTCTCACTGCTGGGTGCCATCCTCGCCAACAGCGGTTCCCCGGATCTCGTGCAGGAATGGCTGCCGCGCATGATCAGCGGCGAGAAGCTGCTCGGCATTTGCGTCACAGAGCCGGGCGGCGGGTCGGATGCGGGTAATATGAAATTGCGCTGCCGCCGCGAAGGCGATCACTACGTCCTGAACGGTGAGAAGACCTCGATCACCTTCGCCGATTGCGCCGACGCCTTCATCGTTTTCGCGCGCACCGGCACGGCCGAAAGCGGCGCCGGCGGCATCACGGCGATAGTCGTTTCCGCCGACAGCCCGGGTCTGTCGCGTACGCGCTTCAACGACGTCGGAAGCCGGATCATCGGCCGCGGGTCGGTGTTCTTCGACAACGTCCGTGTCCCCGCGGCCAACCGTCTCGGCGCGGAGAACCAGGGCTTCACGCATGTGATGCGCGGGTTCGACTACAGCCGCGCGCTGATCGCGCTGGAATGCATCGGCTGCGCGCAGGCATCGCTCGACGAGGCCTTTGAGTACACCAAGACGCGCAATGCCTTCAACGCGCCGATTGCCCAGTACCAGGGCGTGACGTTCCCGCTCGTCGAATATGAAAGCCAGTTGGCGGCGATTCGGCAATTGTCCTACCACGCGATCGAATTGCGCGATGCAGGGCAGCCCCACACTGCGGAGGCGGCGATGGTGAAATGGATGGGCCCGAAGACTGCTTTCGACGCCATCCATCAGTGCCTGCTGACCTTCGGTCATTACGGCTGGACGCTGGACTCGCCGCATCAGCAGCGGATGCGCGACGTGATGGGGCTGGAGATCGGAGACGGCACCGCCGGCATCATGAAGCTGATCGTCGCCCGAGAACGCATCGGCCGCGCGGCCGTGCAATACGCCAAGCGATAACGTCGATAGATGGGTCTTGGATGCTAGGACCTTCCCAGGCCCGATATCCGGAAGGTAGGCGAAATGACGCAGACCGTGAACCTGCAGATGCGGCTCGTTGCCCGTCCGACGGGAGTGCCGCGGCCGCCGGACTTCGCGCTGGTGCGCGAACCGGTCAGGCGTCCCGGGGAAGGCGAGATCCTCGTGCGCAACCATTATCTGTCGGTTGATCCGGCGCAGCGCGGATGGGCCAATGAGGAAGGCAACTACAGCGCACCTGTGCCGCTCGATACGCCGATGCGCGCGCTCGCGGTCGGCGAAGTCGTCGAGAGCCGGAGTCCCGGCATCGGAGAGGGCGACTTCCTGTACGGATGGTTCGGATGGCAGTCACATTGTACGACGACGCCCGATGCGATCCTGCGGCGGGTGACGCCGTCGACGTTGCCGCTCAGCGCCAATCTCAGCCTGCTCGGCATCAACGGCCTGACGGCCTATCTCGCGTTCAACGGTCTCGGCAATGGCTGATCGAGCAGGGGCTGGCGCGAGAGGAAGGCGGACAGGTACGTTTCGCGCGGAACATGCTCGAGACCCTCGAGGGACGCGAACTGGCACGGACCGCGGCGGATATTTCCGCGCGCACCGGCCTTGAACACCTCGACGCGAAGGCCGGGGACAAGATCGACGGCCTCTATCGGCGCATGCTGACGCTGAACAGCGGGCGGTTCGCTCTGATTGAGCGATCCCATGAGTTCGTGCTGGTGCCGTGGCGGCCGGTGCTGGAGCGGGCGCGCGGGCAACTGGTCACCGGTCAGGTCGGCGGGGAGGGCATATCCTGGTCGATCGGCATCAAGCGCGGGATCGGACGATGAAGGGCTTACTTCCGCTTGGTTGCTCCTTGCGTCGAAAAGCGATCGACGTCGGACGTCTTGACCAGGACGGCGCCGGGCTCGTCGACCGGCGAGGCGAGATATTTGGCGCGAGCGATCTCCTCGATCCTCGACCTGTTCTTGAGGAACGCTTCTACGCGTCCCTCTTGCCCGAGGCCGTCGGCACCAAAATGGTCGTCCAGCGCCTCGCGGCTGACCGCGCAGTTGACTGCTCCGCCGAGTGCTTGGCCCTGGAACGTCACGACGTCGCGGCTGAAGTCATAGCGCGCAGGTGGATTTTCGAAGGAGAGATCGATGCCTGGAATGACCGAGCGAGGCGCACCAATGGTCTTGAGCACCACGTCACGAACGGACTCCGAAAGCAAAGCAAGCCCTTCGAGCATCAGCTGGCGCCATTTGGGGCCGCGGCCATGGGCCTCCTCCCACGCAGATTTCAGTTCCTGGGGCCGCTTTTCAGCGAGAACCGCGAGCAAGGCCTCGGACTGCTGCAGGTCCTTGTCGCGTTTTGCAAACCCCTCCGGGCGCCGGCGGGAGACGATGAGCTTGTGGACAGCGTAGCGCGCCGGAGCCGGCACGTGCACGTAGATGCCGGCGCCATGCAGGATCACGGCGGGCTCAGGATCGCGGATCAGGAAGTCCAGGAAGCGCAGCGGCTGGGCGTCGGTGTTCAGGGCAGGTAGCTTTTGGGGACGGCCGGTCTCCTTGCCTTCGTGGGGCGTGAGAAAGTCGACGCGCAAGCCGCCCTTGGCGGCATAGCTCGTCACGCGTCGGCCGTCCGAGACATGAGGAACGGCACGAAAGGTTTTGTCGACTTCCTTCAGCACCTCCAGAACGGGCGGCGTGGAGTCCTCGACCGCCACCGAGACATTCTTGAATTGGGCAATGTCGACGTCGCCGGTTTGCAGCGAGCCGGCGGACAGGCGAACGCCAAGCATCGGAGCATAGGTTTGGTAGGCGATCGTTCCGACCAGCACGCCGCGAAGGCGAAATACGCCAGCCTTGGCAAGCGCTGCGATGATATCGCCGATCTCGGGAATGGGACGAGGAAAACTGAACGACCGGACCAGGGTAGACACAAGCGCCCGGCGCTCGCGCTCGTCTTCGCGAACTTCCTTGTGGTGGGCGATGCGCTCCAGAAGCTCCGGCGTCTCCGGTCCGACATAGCGCTGCGACCGATCGGCGCCGGTGCCGGTCTGGAAGTACCAATACTTACGGCCATTGATGCTCTTGGCCGTGAACGATCCGTCGTCCGTGAACGCGTCCTCGAAGGCAGCGTTGGCGGTGCGCTCAAGGAGCTCGGCATAGGTCGTCTGGGCGACGAGGGTCGGGGCAGGCATGGTCGTTTCCCGAGTTATACTCAGTTTGCGGATTGAGTATAATTGAGGTGGAACCGATCGTCCAGCGCGTTTATACTCACTTCGCGAAGTGAGTATAAACGGGATTAACCCTGATTTCGTGCCGAATCGGCGCGCCTGGCCCCATCAATTGGGTTGTTTGGCTAGTTCCGCTCTGACCGTCGCAACCTGCGCCCGGCGCGCCGCTGTCCGTGTCAAGGATCATCCAACTTGAGCCAATAGCTCACCTTTTGTTGAGGCGTTGGATCATCGCGGCCGAGACTTGACGTAAATCCTTCCCGCCTTCGCACGCCTGATCGACATTGCTCTCACTTCCCGGAGACGATTTTTATTTCGATTGAACGCCAAGCGCATTCGCTTCTTTCATCGCGCCGCTCACGTGGGGTGAGTGAGTGGGGCGAGCCGGATGTTTCCAGCAAAAATCTACGTCGGTCAGATCGCCGTCGTGCTCGGCATCGTTGCCGCGTCGACCTGGGGCGCGACGCAATGGACCGCCGCAGCTCTCGGCTATCAGCAGCGCCTGGGTGAGCCTTGGTTCTTGATCGTCGGCTATCCCGTCTATCTGCCCTGGCGAGTGTTCGAATGGTGGTTCGCCTACGAGGCCTATGCGCCCGAGATATTCGAGGAGGGCGGCGCCATCGCCGCAGGCGGCGGCATCGCGGGCGCGCTGTTCGCGATCGTCAATTCGGTGTGGCGCGCGCGCCAAAGCCAATTGGTGACGACGTACGGTTCGGCCCGGTGGGCCACGCCGAAGGAAATCAAGACGGCTGGCCTGTTCGCATCCAGAGGCGTGTTCCTGGGACGCCTCGAGAACAACTATCTGCGCCACGATGGACCGGAGCACGTCATGTGTTTCGCGCCCACCCGGTCGGGCAAGGGCGTGGGGCTGGTGTTGCCCACGTTGCTGTCGTGGACCTCGTCGGCGGTGGTCCACGACATCAAGGGCGAAAACT
Source organism: Bradyrhizobium diazoefficiens (assembly GCF_016616235.1). Taxonomy (NCBI): domain Bacteria; kingdom Pseudomonadati; phylum Pseudomonadota; class Alphaproteobacteria; order Hyphomicrobiales; family Nitrobacteraceae; genus Bradyrhizobium; species Bradyrhizobium diazoefficiens. The sequence continues at coordinate 4,962,006 of NZ_CP067100.1, read as the reverse complement.
GGGAATTGACCTCCGGTTGGCGTTCAACGTTCTCGCATTGCCTCCTGTTCAATCCAACCGATTCAAGAAGCGCCCGCTACAATCCGCTGCTTGAGGTGCGCAAGGGGGCCGCCGAAGTCCGCGACGTCCAGAACATCGCCGACATCCTGGTCGACCCCGAAGGGGCGCTCGAACGCCGAACCCATTGGGAGAAGACCAGTCATTCCCTGCTGGTCGGCGTCATCCTTCACGTCCTTTACGCGGAAGAGAAGAAGACGCTCACCCGCGTCACCGAGATCCTGGCCGACCCTGCGCAGTCCTTTGAGAAGACGCTCAGGATCATGCTGGCAACCAATCACCTCGGCACAGAGGCGGAGCCGAAAGTGCACCCCGTGGTCGCCGCGACCGCACGAGAGCTGCTCAACAAGTCCGAGAACGAACGCTCCGGCGTTCTGTCGACTGCCGTGAGCTTTCTTGGACTCTACCGCGATCCAGTCGTCAGCCGAAACACCGAGAGCTGCGACTGGCGCATCGCCGACCTCGTGAGTGCCAATAAGCCGGTCACCCTCTATCTCGTCGTTCCGCCGTCGGACATCAGCCGCACCAAGCCGCTGATCAGGTTGATCCTCAACCAGATTGGCCGCCGGCTGACCGAGACCTTGAACGTCAATGTGGTTGGTCGCAGGCAGCGCCAGCTCCTGATGATGCTGGACGAATTTCCCGCTCTCGGCCGGCTCGACTTCTTCGAAAGCGCGCTCGCCTTCATGGCCGGTTACGGTATCCGCGCCTACCTCATCGCGCAGTCGCTCAACCAGATCGCCAAGGCGTACGGCGAGAACAACGCGATCCTGGACAATTGCCACGTCCGCATTGCTTTTGCCGCCAATGACGAGCGCACCGCCAAACGCATCTCGGACGCCCTCGGCACCGCGACCGAACTACGCGCACAGCGCAACTATGCGGGCCATCGGCTGGCCCCTTGGCTTGGCCACGTCATGGTTAGTCGTCAGGAGACCGCGCGTCCTTTGCTGACGCCCGGCGAAGTGATGCAGTTGCCGCCCGACCAGGCGATCGTGCTGGTTTCGGGCCTTGCGCCAGTCCGGGCGCTCAAGCTGCGGCACTATGAGGACGCAAACTTCGTCGCTCGTCTGCGAAAGCCGCCATCTTTGGTGGGCGACGAATATGCCGATCGGCCGGCGGCGCGCACGGACGATTGGCGTGGCGAGGTGCGCGCCACCCATCTTCGCCTGGCGACCCTGCCGTACCGCGAGCTCATGCAGGCGGGCGGCGAGGAAGGCGGCCTCAAGCAGCAATTGCCGTTGTTCGACGAGGCCGCACCGGCTGTAACCGATGTTCGCGCCATCGAGGAGCGATTGCTCGACGACGAGTCCGACGTCGCCGCCGACCGCCGCCAGATGCAGCAAGCAGCAAACGCATCAAGCACCGTACGCCGAGCCCATGCCGTCACCCGCGACGACGACGACCTTCTTCCCTCGTTTTGAAGAGCTTCCCGATGAAACCCAAACTATCGGCCTATGTCTCCGACAGCGTGGCGCAGCGGCTTGAGCTCGCCGCCAAGCGCCCCGGAGCCAATAAATCAGCCATTGTCGATGCCGCGCTGGATCGCTTTCTCAACCCCGAGCGAGATGCCAGCGGCGATGCGGCTTTGATCCGAAGGCTCGACCGGATGAGCCGGCAATTGGAACGCGCCGACCGCGACGGGAGCGTTCTGGCGGAGACCATCGCACTGTTCATCCGCTACTACCTGACCATCACCCCGCCGCTGCCATCGCAAGATCAGGACGCCGCGCGTGCGCTGGGGCGTGAGCGGTTCGAGATGTTTGTCGCCCAGGTCGGCAAACGCGTCGCCTCCGGCGGCCGGCTTGTCGCTGATGTCATGGACCGAGTCAGCGCCTCGAAGCCAGATCTCTTCATGCGGAGCCTCGAGGAAGGTGCCCCTCTGGGCGCTGCCCAAACCAGCGATACTGGGTCCCGCGCGCCGAGCGCGACGGGTGAGCCGCCGGAGCATTCTCCGGCAGGGCGAGAGGAGGTTGGCAATGTCTGATCTCCTCTCGCCAGAGACCCGCGAACGACGCCGCGGCATGCTGCGGACCGCGATGGGACCTGCGATCGCGCTCGCTCTGGAAGAGCCTGATGTCGTCGAGGTCATGGTCAATCCCGATGGGAGGCTTTGGCTTGACCGGCACGGGACGGGACGAGCTGACACCGGCGTCGTTCTGACGCCGCAGGAGTCGGAGCGGATCATCCGGCTTGTTGCCAGCCATGTGCGGGCGGAAGCGAGCGGTTCGTCTCCAATCGTCTCGGCGGAACTCCCCGAAACCGGTGAACGCTTTGAGGGCATCTTGCCGCCTGTTGCGCTGGCGCCATGCTTTTCCATCCGCAAGCCGGCAACGACAACGTTCCGCCTGTCCGACTACGTCAAGGCGCAGATTGCCTCGCCGCTGATGGCGAAGGTGCTGACATCAGCGGTCACCGAAGCGCGCAGCATTCTGATCGCCGGCGGCACTGGGTCCGGCAAGACGACGCTTGCGAACGCGCTTCTTGCGGAAATCGCCGGCCTCGAGGAGAGGGTGGTCATTATTGAGGACACCCGCGAACTGCGCTGCGACGCCAAGGATGCCGTGACGCTCCGGACCAAGCCGGGCGTGGCGAGCCTGGCCGATCTGGTGCGCTCCACGCTGCGCTTGCGCCCCGACCGCATCATCGTCGGCGAGGTCAGAGGGGCCGAAGCCCTCGACATGCTGAAGGCCTGGAATACAGGGCACCCCGGCGGAATTGCCACGGTCCATGCCAACTCGGCACGAGCTGCGCTCTACCGGATCGAACAACTGATCCAGGAAGCGGTCGCAACGGTGCCGCGTCGGCTCATTGCCGAGGCGATCGACCTGATCGTGTTCATCAAGGGGCGAGGTCCCGCACGGCGCGTCGAGACCGTCGCCGAGCTCAAAGGGCTCGATCCGTCGGGCGATTACCTGCTCGAAACCCCGCCCGGACTTCCAAACACCTCCCATCGCCTCTGACCTGAAGGAGACTGCAATATGTCCATTCGTCTGCGTCTAAACATGCGTTCGCGCCTGCGCAGCTGCTGTTCGGTCAGCGGTTTGCCTCTGGTCGAGCTCAGTGTGGCCTCGGCCTGCATGCTCCTCAGTGTCACGGCGGCACAGGCCGCTGGTTCGGGCATGCCATGGGAAGCGCCGCTCGAGCGCGTCCTGGAATCCGTGCAGGGACCGGTCGCCAAGATCGTCGCCGTCATCATCATCACGGTAACAGGCATATCGCTGGCCTTCGGCGACACCTCCGGTGGATTCCGCAAGATGGTCCAGGTCGTGTTCGGCCTCTCGATCGCCTTCGCCGCGAGCTCGTTCTTCTTGTCGTTCTTCTCATTTGGTGGCGGAGCACTGATCTGATGCGCCCGGATGGTTTTGAACTCGTGCTCCACCGCTCGTTGACTGAACCCATCCTGATCGGTGGCGCCCCGCGTGCCGCCGCCATCCTGATCGGGACCCTCTCGGCTGTGCTGGCGCTCGGCTTGCGGCTTTGGCTCGCGGGCCTGGTGCTCTGGGTGATCGGCCATAGCGCCGCCGTTTGGCTCGCCAAACGCGACCCGGCTTTCGTCGAGGTCGCCATCCGTCACACCAAGCACAAAGGGCGGCTCGCATGCTGAACTTGAGAGAATTCCGCGGCAATGCCTATCGGCTGGCTGATTGGCTGCCATGGGCATGCCTGGTTGCGCCGGGCGTCATCCTGAACAAGGACGGCAGCTTTCAGCGAACGATACGCTACCGCGGACCGGACCTCGACAGTGCCACCGAGGCCGAGCTGATGAGCGTCGCGTCCCGCGTCAACAACGTTTTGAAGCGTTTCGGCTCAGGCTGGGCTCTCTTCTTTGATGCCACGCGCATTCCGGCCTCCGAATACCCGCGGTCAGAGTTTCCGGACCCGGTGTCCTGGCTGGTCGATGAGGAACGACGCGCCGCCTTCGAAGGCGCCACTGGGGTAGCATGGGAGGATCCTTCACGCCCGGGCGGGCAGCATTTCGAAAGTGTGCTGCATCTGACCCTGATGTACTTGCCGCCGGCCGAGAGGATCTCGCGCCTCGAGGGCCTGTTCCTCGAGCGTCCGAAACAGAGGGATCGCGCGGTGAGAGGAGGTCGGCGGATTCGTCGGGATCAATCGACCGCCGATGCTGATCGACGCGAGAATATAGCGCCGGCCGACATTCCCCACGCCGATAATATCGACGGCCGGGAAAGGCCCGAGAGAAGCGAGCAGGGCTATCGGGAGCATCTCCAACGGTTCATCCAGGAAACCGACCGGGCGATCGATCTGCTTTCGTCGGTCTTGCCCGAGATTTGGCCCCTCAACGATGCGGAGACGCTCACCTATCTCCATAGCTGCGTTTCGACCAAGCGCCATCCGGTCCGCGTTCCCAAGACTCCGGCCTATCTCGATTGCTTCCTGAGCGATGAGCCACTAACCGGCGGATTATCCCCGGCAATCGGGCGGAGCCATCTGCGTGCGCTGACCGTTCTTGGGTTTCCGCACGTCACGTTTCCTGGCCTGCTTGACGAACTGAACCGGCTTGGCGTTCCCTACCGCTGGGCCACCCGGTTCATTCCGCTCGACCGCACGCAGGCAAATGCGACGCTGTCTCGTTACCGGCGGCAGTGGTTTGCCAAGCGGAAGTCGCTCGCAGCGATCCTCAAAGAGGTCATGTTCAACGAGCAGGCGGCGCTGCTCGACACCGATGCCAGCAACAAGGCTCTCGATGCCGACGCGGCTCTGTCCGAGCTTGGCGACGATCTGGTTGCCTTCGGCTACATCACGACGACGGTCACCGTAAGCGACGAGGACTCGCATCAAGCGGACGAGAAGATCCGCGCGGTCGAGCGGGTGATCAATAGCCGCGGGTTCACGGCGATCCGCGAGAGCGTCAATGCGGTTGAGGCTTGGCTCGGCGGTCTGCCGGGGCAAGCTTATGCCAACATCCGCCAGCCCATCGTTCATACGCTGAACCTGGCCCACATGTGCCCATTGTCGGCGGTATGGGCCGGACCCGAACGCTGCGAGCATCTCGATGGACCGCCACTTCTGATCGCCAAGACCAAGGGCGCGACTCCGTTCCGGTTGTCGCTCCACGCCGGCGACGTCGGGCATACGATCATCGTCGGTCCTACGGGCGCGGGCAAGTCGGTCCTGCTATCGATGCTTGCCCTTCAATTCCGGCGCTATCCGAACGCTCAATTGATCACATTTGACAAGGGTCGGTCGGCACGGGCTACCACGCTCGCGCTATCTGGAGCCTGGTATGAGCTGGGCGCCAAGGGCGGCATTGCATTCCAGCCGCTCAAGGATGTCGCGGAGGAGGGAGCGAGGCTCTGGGCGCTCGACTGGCTTTGCGGCGTACTCGCTCATGAGCGCGTGACCGTAATGCCCGAAGTCAAGGAGACGCTCTGGTCGGCGTTGAAGAGCCTCGGTTCGGCGCCCGTCCCGCAGCGGACAATGACAGGGCTCGTCGCGTTGCTTGCGCGCGACGCGCTTCGGCAGGCGCTACAGCCTTACACGCTCGAAGGACCCTACGGTCGGTTCCTGGACGCAGACGCCGACCGTCTTTCCGGTGCGGACGTGCTGACCTTCGAAATGGAAGAACTGGTGGCGTTGCCAGGCTTGGTCGCGCCGGTTCTGACCTATCTCTTCCACACCCTGGAAGACCGCTTCGACGGCCGGCCCACCTTGCTGGTGCTTGATGAAGCCTGGGTGTTTCTGGACGATCCGCTGTTCTCAAGCCGTATCCGCGAATGGCTGAAGACGCTACGCAAGAAGAACGTCTCGGTCATTTTTGCGACCCAGTCGCTCGCCGATATTGCGGACAGCCAGATTGCTCCTGCGATCATCGAATCCTGTCCAAGCAGGGTCTTCCTGCCGAACCCCCGTGCGCTGGAGCCGACCCAAACCGAGACTTACCGCCGGTTCGGCTTGAACGACACACAAAATCGCCTGATCGCGGAAGCATTCCCCAAACGTGACTACTATTTGCAGTCCCGTGCCGGCAATCGCCTGTTTGAGCTGGGCCTAGGACCAGTCGCGCTCGCGCTCGTCGGAGCCTCCGCACCAGAGGATCAGCGCGCCATTGACGCCGTCCTTGCCCGCACCGGGCCTCGTCATTTCGCCGAGCGCTACCTCGCCGAACGCGGTCTGAACTGGGCCGCCAATCTCATCAGCACCTTCGAACAGGCTCATAAGGCCTGACCTCAATCTCAATCCCTGGAGTCTTCCATGCTCGAAAGTACAGGTCGCATGTTCATGGGCACAACCTCAAGAGTTATTCTGACAACGCTACTATCGTTCGTGATCGCGGTGAATGGGTCGCGGCGGCTCGGCGCGTTCGATATCGTCTTCGATCCCACGAATTACGGTCAGAATCTTCTGACGGCCGCGCGCGCGCTCGAGCAAATCAACAACCAGATCAGGAGCCTCGAAAACCAGGCGCAGTCGCTGCTGAATCAGTCCAAACATCTCGCGAGCCTGCCTACAAGCGTGGCTGGCCAGCTCACATCGACGATCGCTCAGATGAACGGCCTGATTGCTCAGGCGAAGAACCTCTCGTTTGATGTTCAGAAGACCCAGCAGGATTTTGAACGGCTTTATCCTCGCCAATATGCGGCAGCCGTTTCGTCTGACAAGCTCGTCTTGGATGCGACGTCGCGATGGGACAATAGCTACGATGGTCTGAAACAGTCGCTCACCATCCAGTCGGCTATCGTCAGTTCTTTGGACCAGGACGGCCAGACGCTTCGAACGCTGATGGCGAATTCGTCTGCTGCGGTCGGCTCACTACAGGCCCAACAGTCCGGCAACGAGCTGCTTGGCCTCCAGATCAAGCAGTCGTTGCAGACCCAGGCGCTCATGGCAACGCAGGCGCGCGCTGAGACGTTGCGCGCCGCCGAACAGCAAGCGTCGTCAGCCGCCGCGAAGGAGCGATTCAATCGCTTCATAGGCGATGGCCATGCCTACACCGCCGGCAAGTAGGTGAGGGCGCCATGGCTGATCTCTCCGTCATCGACCGGTTCACCGACACCTTTTCGCGCTACATCGACTCTGGATTTGGTCTTCTGTCCGGCGATGTCTCATTCTTGAGTTCAACGTTGATCGGCATCGACCTGACGCTTGCCGGTCTAGCCTGGAGCATGCGCGCGGACGACCACATCATGGTCACGCTTGCCAAGAAGGTGCTTTATGTCGGCGCTTTCGCGTTCATTATCGGCAACTTCAAGAGCCTCGCCGATATCGTGTTCGCGTCGTTCTCCAGCATCGGGCTGAAGGCATCCGGCGGCAGCTTAAGCGCAGCTGACCTGGCGCGGCCGGGCTTTGTCGCCTCTGCCGGGTTTACGGCGGCTCATCCTCTTCTGGAGGAGACAAGCCAATACTCCGGCTTTGATGTCCTGACCAACATGCCGACTATTCTGATCCTGCTCTTCTGCTGGATCCTGATCGTGCTCGCGTTCTTCGTGCTCTCGATTCAGCTCTTCGTCACGTTGATTGAGTTCAAGCTGACGACGCTTGCAAGCTTCATCCTCGTGCCGTTCGCCTTGTGGGGAAAGACCGCATTCCTCGCGGAAAAGACGCTCGGCAACGTGGTCGCCTCGGGGGTGAAGGTGATGGTGCTCGCGATCATCATCGGCATCGGTTCGACCATCTTCGGCCAGCTCGCGAGCACGCTGACGCGGCCGGTCGACATCGTGTCGGCCATGAGCTTGTTGCTGGCGGCCCTTTCGCTGTTTGGGCTTGGGATCTTCGGCCCGGGAATCGCGGCGGGATTGGTCTCTGGCGCGCCTCAGCTTGGCGCCGGCGCGGCAGCAGGAACGGTAGCGGGTGCGGCAGCTGTCGTGATCGGCGGCGGAGCGGTGGCCGCGGGTGGTCTTCGCGTTGCAGCAGGCGGTTCAATGACTGCGGTTCGATCCGCAGCATCGCTCACGGGAGCATCTTCGGCTGCGGGCACGTCAGCCCGAGCCGCAACCGTGGACCAGCTCTCAAGCGCGGGCACCGGCGGCGCAACGAACGGAGCGGCTGCTTCAGGCGCGGGTCGTTCGGCCGCCTCGTCAGGACGCGGACACGCAAGGGAAGCGGCTCAGGTCGCTGCTCACACCCTGAAGGAGGGTGACAAGGGCGGGCATTCTTCGGCTCCGAAGCTGGGGGAGGAGTAGGATATGGCAAGTCATCCCTTTCAGCGCGCATCCGTTCGCTATGGCGAGACGCCTGAGCCGGTCACACCCTACCAGAAGGCAGCCCAGGTCTGGGACGAGCGGTTGGGGTCTGCCCGTGTTCAGGCCAGCAATTGGCGGCTGGCAGCACTGGCAGCCATCGGCCTGTCCAGTGTCCTTGGCTTGACGATATTTAGCCAGATCGCTCGCTCGGGTGTCGTTCCCTACGTGGTCGAGGTCGATCGGCTCGGCGAAGTCCGAGCCGTCGGGCCGGCGCTCGAAGCCTACCAGCCTTCAGACGCGCAGATCGCGCATTTTCTCGCGCGGTTCATCGAGAACGTTCGCTCGCTCTCGATCGATCCGATCATTGTCCGGGCGAATTGGCTGCGCGCCTACGACTTCGTCACAGACCGCGGTGCGCAGGCGCTGAACGACTACGCGCGGGAGGCCGATCCGTTCACGAAAATTGGGTCCAAGACGGTGACGACCGAAGTCACCTCGGTGGTGCGTGCGTCCGGCGACAGCTTCGAGATCCGCTGGAAGGAGAACACTTACGAGAACGGCACGATCGCAAAAACAGAGCGCTTTACCGGTCTTGTTACCACCGTTCTCAAGCCGCCCGCGGATGCCGAAACGCTCCGGAAGAATCCTCTCGGCCTCTACGTCCACTCCCTCAACTGGTCGCGCGACCTCATTGGAGACGCCAAATGAATTCCAAAGCCCTCACCAAGCTCGCGTCGGCCAGCGTCCTCACCCTGTCGTTTGCGCTTGCCGGATGCGCCACCAAGCTCAACCTCGAAGCGCCCTATGATGAGATGACCTTTGAGAAGGCGCTTCCGGACGCCGATCCGCCAGCGCCGGTACAAGTGGTCGAAACGCCCAAGCTCCTGCCGTTGCCGGGCCAGTTGAAGCCCTTTCCAACAAAGAGTCCCAAGGAGGAAAAGCTTCCGCCGGAGCAGGCGATCGCGAAGGCAAACAAGGCGGCGCGGATGGAGCCGACACGCGCCGGATATATCAACGCTATCCAGGTCTATCCCTGGACGGAAGGCGCTCTCTACCGGCTCTATGCAAGCCCGGAAAAGGTCTCGACTATCGCGCTGCAACCGGGCGAGGAACTGATCGACGTCTCGACCGGCGATACGGTTCGTTGGGTGGTTGGCGATACCTCGAGCGGGCAGGGAAGCGCCCGGCGGGTGCACATCCTGGTCAAGCCAACGCTTCCAGATATCCAGACCAACCTCGTGGTCCTGACTGATCGGCGGGCCTATCACCTCGAGCTCGTGTCGACCAAACAGACCTATATGGCGTCCATCTCGTGGACGTATCCGACGGATACACTCGTTGCGCTCCATAAGCAGAACGTCCTCGCCCAGGAGAGCGAGGAGCGGATCGCCGATCGCGGGGTGCGGCTCGATAGCCTGAACTTCCGCTATCGGATCGAGGGAGACGATCCGCCGTGGCGGCCGTTGCGCGCCTTCGACGACGGCCGCAAGGTCTACATCCAGATGCCGTCGGGCCTGTCGCAAGGGGAGGCACCGCCCTTGTTCGTTGCCGGCGCTGATGGCCGGCCAAACCTCGTCAACTACCGGGTCCGCGGTTCCTACTACATCGTCGATCGGATGTTCGGTGCCGCCGAGCTTCGCCTTGGTGAAAGTCCGCAGCGCATCGTCCGGATCATCCGTATCGACGCGCGACCGCTGTCGCAGGCCTTCAGCACCGGGAGCGCCTCATGACGACAGGATTGGATCAGGATCCGGAGCCGCTTGAACTGCGAGCACGTCCGCGGCCGGTTCGGCGGCTCAATAGGCGCGCCCTTATGATCGGCTGCGCCGTGGCCGCGCTGTTCATTGGCGGGGCGATACTCATTGCGCTCCAACCGCACCCCTTTAAGCAGTCGGAGCGGACCGAGCTTTACAATACCGACCGCAAGCAGACCGCCGAAGGATTGAGCAAGCTGCCGAAGTCCTACGAGGATCTGCCGCCATCGACACCGAGACTTGGACCACCATCCCCGGGGGACATCGGCCGGGCTTTTGCCGAAAACGAGAAGAAGTCCGGCGTGGCATCGGACACGGGCTTCCGCACCAACCCAGAGGAAGACGCCGAGCGGGCCGAGCGAATCCGCCAGACACGGGTCGCTCAACAGGCAAAGGAGTCGGGCTTGTTCGTGCGCCTGTCGGAAAAACAGGAGAAGCGCAAGCAGACAAGCACGACGGAAGCGCCGGCTGCCACCCCATCTGCATTCCGGCCCCCAGCGCCCGATACAGGTTCATCTGCTTCGGAACTCGCAAATACGGCGCAGGCGATGATCGACCGCTCCAGCGAGATCATTCCGTCGTCGCAAGCGCGCAAGCTTGCCTTTGTGGGGGCGAAAGCCGACACGGAGACCACCAATCCCCATGCGCTCAAGCCGGCGCCGTCCAACTATGCCGTGATGGCCGGGTCGATTATTCCGGCGAGCCTTGTCACGGGGCTGAATTCGGATTTGCCCGGGGCCACCATCGGCCAGGTCACCGAGAACGTCTACGACACGGTGACGGGCGAGCATCTCTTGATCCCGCAGGGGACAAGGATCGTGGGCAAATACGATAGCGTCGTTGCCTTCGGCCAAAAGCGGGCGTTGGTCGTCTGGACAAGGCTCATCCTGCCGAACGGCAACTCCATCGTGATCGAGAACCTGCCGGCGACAGACGTCGCAGGCTATGCCGGCCTTGAGGACCAGGTGGACTTCCATACGTGGCAGTTGCTCAAGGGCGTGGCGCTAGCGACCTTGATCGGAGTCGGGACCCAGCTATCGATCGGCAACGACGAGAGCGATCTCGTGAAGGCGCTGCGGGAAAGCACGCAGCAAACGACCAATCGTGCCGGCCAGCGCTTGGTGGAGCGCGAACTCGACGTGCAGCCGACGATCACTGTGCGGCCGGGATGGCCGTTGCGGGTGATTGTTTCGAAGGATCTGGTGCTGAAGCCATACCAAAACATTCAGACCGTCACGAAGGGCAGGTGAAGAATGAAGCTTGCGAAGCTGCCTGATCGGACACCGGTGAAGATGAATGTCGTGCTTGCGCCGCCCCTCGCTCGGCGGCTGGGCGAGTATGCTGACTTCTATGCGGAGACCTACGGCAACAAGGAGGAAGTCGCCGAGCTGATACCGTTCATGCTCGAGGCATTTCTTGACAGTGACGCAGATTTTAAGAGAGGCAACAAGAAAAGGCACGCCGATTCATTGGGCGCTGCATCTTAGGTAGCAACTCTGGGCCCTATTTCGCCTTAGCTCGGCGGAGACGGATCGTGCGCTCAACCGCTTCAACGGATTTGTGAAGGCGTCCGAGCAAAGTTCTCAGCTCCGCTTCCGTCGCCTCTTCCTTGTGGAGGTTATGGGTGGCTACGAACGCGTCCACCAGATGGTCAATGGAGACGCTCGTAGTTGCCGAAAAGCAATCAGAGGCCGGCCCAGCGACAGCGGAGGCAATCTCTCCGTCGCCTAACAAGATGATTTCCACGGAAGCATTCTCTAGAACCGCGCGTTCGATCAATTGGGCCGGAATTTCGATCGAGGCTATCACGCTTCCTGTCGACACATCACGGTAACCAACGGTCGCGGTGCTTGGGCCACATTTGGCGAAGGCGTCAAAAGTGAGCTCTACTTGTTCTGTTGACATTGCTCTCTGAACTTGCACAGAAGCCATTACTCTAGTCGTTTTATGACTCATAGTCTATGGGCTGATGGTGCTGTTTCTCTCGAATTTCCTGCATGCGCTTGCAGGACCGAGTCGGCTTAAACATTCAGGAGTTGCGCCGAGCAAAGAAACTCAGCCAGGAGGAACTCGCCGACAGGTGCAAGGTCCATCAGACGTATCTAAGTGGCGTCGAAACGGGCAAGAGAAATCCCTCTCTTTTGATAATTGAGCGGATAGCTAGGGCTTTGGACGTCGATCCCGAGGAGCTGGTTCGTCGTCGACGACGACGAACGGGCGGAGCCCCTGACTCTTAACCGTCCCATGTTCGGGCTCTGGTGCGTCCACCAAAAAACCCCGCGAAGTCAAAGGCTTAGAGGCATCGGTCGTCGCTTAGACTCGCCAGTGCTCGCTTGGCTCTCGCAAACTCTCGAACCAACAGTTTCGATCGATCTTGGATTTCATTTTTTGTGGACGGTGCCGCGTCCAAGGATTCCTTGAAGGTCCTTCGGCGAGGCGAAGTGCGGAAGGGAGGCGGCGCAATCTAACCTTCGCTAGTCGTCTTTCTTTGTGCGCGGCCCACTGTGTCAGAGATCGAATGTCGTTCGTAGGCCAAAGATGCAATCAATGCTTGCAATACACGCTATGGCGTGTGACCTACTCGGTGACCATCAGTAAAGTCGTCCAAAATGGACATCGCGCCAAACTGTTTAGATCGCATTGGCCTGTGCGCCGTAGCGCGCACGGTGCGGCTGAGCCATCTTCGAGTGGGCTGAGCGCGCGCTGTGCTGAATCCAGCGGACATCATTGCCGGAGCACGTGTCACGGCCCATCCGGGCATCTATGTGCTCGGCTTCTACGATACGCGCATTACATTCTATTCGCAGCAGGTTCGCGGGTTGGAGTTGGCTCACGCGCTGTGGCACGAGCACCTGCTGCCGGCAAATGCCCGCGTCGCAGTGATCGGAGGCGGCGCCGCCGGTGTCACGCTGGCCGCGGGGTTGGCCCTGCAAGGTGGGACTGACGTCCATCTTTTCGAAAAGGCGCAGCGCTTACTGCCGCTGCAATTTGATTCGCAACGTCGTCGCCTAGACCCACACATTTACGATTGGCCCAATCCCGATGCCGATCACGAACTCGCGGAACTCCCGCTACTCGACTGGCGCTCGGGGCCGGCCAAAGACGTCCGCGATGCGGTTCTGCGCGAATTCGGCGAAGTCCGATCAGCAGTCGAAGGCCATCTCACGGTGCGCGAGGGTCAGCAGGTCACAACCGTTACGCCCCAGGCTGGCCGTTTCATCGTGACCTTCGAGCGAGACGCAGACGGTGGGCTGCGCAAACAAGCCAGCCTGGAAGCCGACGTCGTTGTGCTTGCGATCGGTTTCGGAATCGAAAGTCGCTTCGCGCTTCCGGGAACCGAAACCGCCAGTTACTGGCACGATGCGGGGGTACCAGGAGCGGCAATCGATGGCAACCCGCGACCGACGTTCCTAGTCAGCGGCAATGGCGATGGTGGTTTGATTGATCTGATCGCCGCCGCCAGCTCGACCTTTCAACACGATGCCATTGTCCGCGGTATCGCGCAGCGTCCCGGCGTCCAAGCCATGCGTGGCGCATTGTTGGCGATCGATGTCGAAGCCCTTGCCGCCGAGGCAAGGGGAGAGGGGTTCGATTTCATTGCAGCCTATGACAATGCGATCGGTCCGCAGGTCGAAACTCTCGGATTGGTCGACCAGATGCGAGGGGAACTGCGCCACGGTGTCCAGCTCTTTTTCCAGACACGCGAACCCGAGCTTCTGTCGATTAAGACCGCCCGGCTGAACCGATTGGCCGTCTACCTGCTGAAAAAGGCTTGCGCGCAGCCTGGCACTCAGTCCTTCCGGCATGTCGTCTGCGATGACGTGCAACAAATCGCTTCCGACCCCGGTGACGCGGAAGGGACGCGGCGTTTTGCTTGCGGGGCGATGACGGTCGTCGCTGACTGGGTGATCGCCCGACGTGGTCCTGGGCGTGCATCAATTCGACAGCCCTTTGTTGACTTGCTCGCGGGCTATGATGCCGAGCACGCCGCCTGGGCGCGGTCTTTCCCCGAAGACAGCATCGCACCGAAGCTGAACCCTTCAACGCGAGATCATTTCAAGCATCTGGCGATGCAGGCAAGGCTACCGCCGCCGCGCTATCATATCGACGCGGTGCTGGCCGCTATGCCGCGCAGCGCAAAGCTGGGGCTCGTCGGCGACCATGCTCGATGGAGCGGCGACGTCCGGCTCCAGGATGTCGCTTCGCTGTGGTCCGAAGACAAGTCGTTACTCCAGCTCACCGTGGTCGACGCGCCCGAACAACTTGGGACCACTCTTGCCCACGCGATCGCACGCTTGACGATCCACGCGAAGCGCGCGGAACTGCTCGTCGACGTGGCACGCTGGCGCCCATTCTTGGGTGCGCTCTCCAGCGAGTCGCCCAGTGCCGGCGGACTGCCGCTACCGACGCTAAGGGCGCTCGGCGGCAACACCTCCATCCTAAGCCCAGCGACCATGCAGCCAAACGAACTCGCCGCTACAATCAATCGAGCGCTCGATGGTTGGCTGCTTGATGCCGCGGATCGCCATCTGACGCGCTATATCCAACAAGGGGATGATCCCGGTCACGCGGTGTCGTTCGTGGCCGCGCCCGATCTTCGCCAGCAGATGGAGCCGATCTGGCTGGACTGGAAGCAGCGGTTCCAGGCGCAGCCCGCCCTGCTGGCCCGGTTTCTCGGCCTCGCTGTCTGCGCCAAGGATGATGTGGCTGCCGCGGGCGAGGCCTCGGTGCTGGCCGGACGCTTGCTTCTTGTCCAGCTCATCCGAGCCTGTGCTGTCGCGCTGACCGTCGCGACCGCGTGGCAAGTCACAACGCCGCGCGGTGCGCATCCGGGTAATCTCGGCCGCGATAACCAAGGAACCGAGCGGACCGGTCATACCTGCGCGGCCGGCCTGGTCGATAGCGAGGAAATGGCACTCGTTGCTTTGCGCCACGCCTGGACGACCGAATTCGTCCTGCTGCCTATGCAGTCGACTCCACTCGCAGTGATCGCCGATGCAAACAGCTCGCTTGGCAAGGTCATCGGTAGCGGGCCGCTTTTAGGACAAGCTGGTGGGGACGGAAAACTGATGGTAACGGTCGATGCGCAGTACCGCGCCGCAGCCCAAGCCGGCGCGGCCGCGCTGACGGCCTTGTTGCTCGGCATGGAAGAGGATCATTTCGCTAGGTTGAAAGCTGACATCGAAGTCGAGGAGCAAGCGTTATGAGCGAGTCCGTTTCGGCATCGCCCGCCCAAGATGCCCTCGAGGCGGGCGAGCGCCTGCTTATTCGCCGAGCGAGCCAGCTCGAAATCAAGGTAGAATCCAGGCCAGACTATGCCAGCCAGACCTTTGCGGGTGGGCGCGAAACGCCCTCGGCCCGGCTCGAACCGCGTGATCTGCCCAATCATGCCCGCGGGTTGCAGATCGGGCGGTACGGCGTGCTGCTCACACTTTTACCGGAAGCGCCCGAGGAGAATCGTATCGGCGACGTCCTGCGGCGTGTGCGTAACCAATGCGTTGTTGCTCGGTCCTATCTAAGTCCACCGGCGGCGCTCGATTTGCATGCTATACTGCTTGGCCCACGTGGAAGCGAAGGTGTCGACCGCTGGCGTGCGCTGGCACTTGTCGCCGAACGCGACGAGCGCGTAGCGCGCAAGCTGGTCTGGCTGCGCCCGCTCGACGCGAATGCCGATGAAGATAGCTTCGCAGATTTCATCAAGCGTAGTTTTCTCGCCCGGCCGTGGGTCACCGACGCAGTCTTCTCGATGGCGCCGCTTGACAATGTGAGCCGTGCCGCGACGGATGGCGATATTCCACGCGACACCGCAGGTGAATGGAGCCGCCTGGCGAGTCAGCCCGATATCGATGCCGATCTTCTGGTAGACGAATTGGTTGCTTCTTGGCAGCGACGGAGTGCACGATGAGCGAAATCTTCCTTCGCGAGGTGCGTCTCAACGACTTTCGGACATTTGGCAAATTTGCCCTACCAATTCCGCCGGGGCCGGGGCTTACGCTGCTCGTCGGGACCAATGGCCTGGGCAAGAGCAGCTTCTTCGATGGGATTGAATGGTGTCTCACGGGCAGCATCCGGCGCTTCCGAGATTTCGTTGGCCGTCTTGACGAAAGCGCCTACCTTACGCGTCGGGATGCCGAGCTGGGAACACATCGAGTAAGTCTGACATTTTCGGAGGGCGAGCCGCTGACCCGCGCGTTGCGCGAAAAGCCAGCCGAAGACGCCTTGATCGGCTTGCTGAAGGATCCAAATTGGACCGAGATTAAGGACATCGCGGCCTATCTCGGCTTCACGCATTTTCTCGGTCAAGCTTCGCAGCAGCGCTTTACCAGCCGCGACCAGGCCGATCAATGGCAGGCGCTCAAAGGGCCGAGCGGGATAGATCGACTGGAATCAATCCGAACCGCGCTGAGAGGCCGGGCGACGACCCATGCCTTTAGGCGCCGCGCCGAGCGAGAAGAGAGTCTTGTCAATATCGCCGAACGGGCACTCGAAGATTGGCGCGGAAACGTCACGAGGCTGACCGATCTCCGCACGCGCGGCGCGGCGGTCGGGGCGGAATCCGAAGCGGTGCTCGGCGAGAGGATCGCCGCCATTGCTCGTACGCTATCTAGCGGGGACGAGGACACCGCGGACTTCACAGAGCGTCTATCGAAGGTCCGTCAGGTGATCGAGGCTGACCTGCGCAAAGTCGCCCAGGATCGCGCCGGGCTGGACGGTCTGCGCGGTCTTGCTGCTCGCTTCGCCGAAGCATTCGCGCTGATAGATCCTGACGGTGCCCGCTTATCTGCCGCCAAAGAAGCCGTCGCTGCGGCGACCGCAGAGCTGAGCGAGGCAATGCTCGCGGCGAGCCAGGCTGACAAGGCCGCGGGAGTGCAGACCGAAATCGTTGCCCGGGCTCAATCAGACTATGACGAGTGCGTCAGGGTCCGCACGGCAATCGCCGAGTTCGCGTCGCTCGATGCCGAGCGTCAAGCTGTGCTAGAGACTGAAGCAGCTCTCAAAGTCGAGCATGAGGCTTGCAGGCAGGACGTCGCGGCTGCCCGGGATACCGTCACCCGCGCAAATGAAGCGCAAGCGAGGCTCGGTCAGCTGGACAACGAGCAATCGACCCTCCAGCTCTGGTCGGCGCGTGTCGCAGCGTTGGAGGCGCAGAAAATCGAGGCGTCCGATAAGCGCAAGTCCGCCACCGCGGCCGACGATATCGCCAATCGCGCTCGCGCTCAGTTGCCTGAGCTCGATCGCGCGGTCGAGGGGACCCGCGAGGCACAGGCTGCGGCTGAGGACCAGCTTGCGGTACGCCAACGCGATGCATCACAGCTCGCGGAGCTGTTATCCGGTCTTGCGACGCATATCGGACACAACGACACTACGTGTCCGATTTGTACGAGCACCTTTGCTCCCGGTGAGCTGCAGGAGCGTGCGCGCAACGCACTTGCTAGCCAGGACGTTCAGCTTGCCGAAGAGATCCGCGCGCTTGACGCGTTACGGGATCGTTCAAAAGCCGCAGCCGAAGCTCTTGCCGAAGCGCATGCTGCGATTACCGCGGCGGTCGCAGCAGAAACCGCGGCCGCTCTGGCGGAGGCAGGAGCAACGGCCGAACGCGACGCGATCGCAACCGGGCTCGGTGTAAGTAGTGACAGCGACCTTGAAACGCTGGTTGCTGAGCGGCTGGCCGAGGGAGCGCGAGTCCGCGTAGCGCATATTCGCGATGTTGGCGGCAGTCCCGACGATGTTAGTTCAGCCCAATTGCGCGTCGACGCGCTAAGCGCACAGCTGATGTCACTCGATGAACGACTTGCGGCTGCTACACAGCGGCGTGCGCGATGCGAGGTGACCTTACGTGCGATTGAGGACTCTCTCGTCGAGATTGTGAAGCCATGGAGCGTCGAGACAGCCGAGGCCGCTGTCACCGCACAGGGCAGGCTGCTAGAAGCAGAGCGCGCCAGCTCGCAGAACCTCAGGTTGTTGCGAGCTCAGGCGGCAAACGCAGAATCGATCGCGCGCGAAAGGCTCGCTGCGGCTGAGGCCGATCGCGACCGCGTCGCCGCAGCGATTGACACTGCGAAGACCAACCGATCGGCGACGGCCGCCGCTTGGCTTAAGTCTGGCATGATCGGCGATCCGTCAGCCCAGACCGTCGACATCTACGAAAAAGACTTGGGAGATCGCGCGACGGCGCTCTTTGCGCATCTCGAGGAAATAAATGCCTTGTCGCGGAGCCACGAAGCTTGGCTGGCGCAAGACGAGTTGCGCGCGTTGCGCGAGTTGATGAACCGGGAGGGTGGGGAAGGCGCCGCGGACAATCCCGTCGTTCACGAGCAGACGCTTCAGAAAAGCTTGCAAGCTGCGCGCTCGTCGCTTCGGCTCACAGGTGCCACCAGGGACGCAGTGATCGCATATGGCGAAAAGCTCAGAACTGAGGCGGAGAGCTTCTCGACACAATTCCTGCTTCCGCTCAATGATCTGATCGATGCGTTCAACCGTGCACTGCTCAGTACTTCGGGCGAGACGGTGCAATTCAGCGCCGATCACACTGTCGAGCGCACCGCGCTCGCGATGCAGCTGCGTTACGCAGATCCCATTGAGAATGCGCAGTACAGAACCAACTTGCCACCACAACTCGTGTTGAGCGAAGGACAGATGGCAGCAAACGGATTCAGCATTCTTTGTGCGGCCAGCACTGCTTATCGTTGGTCGCGATGGCGAGCCCTGCTGCTTGACGATCCGCTGCAGCATAACGACATTATTCATGCTGCAGCCTTCGTTGATGTGATGCGTAATCTTGTGGAGCTCGAGGGCTATCAGCTGATCATGTCAAGCCATAAGCGCGACGAAGGCGAGTTCATTGCGCGAAAGTTTGATGCGGCCGGATTGCCATGCACTATTGTCGAGCTTATTGGAGCGTCCAAGGATGGGGTCAGAGCCGAGCCTCCGCGACACAATTCAGCGGCGCGCCGCCTCCTTGCCGTGCCCGAGGCGAAGTTGGCCTAATTCTAACTGGTCCGCACCGGCCTCGCTTTCTGTCACCACACTAAACTGAGCCTCTTGAGCTAGAGCCTATGGACAAGGGGCTCGTCGGTACGCTGCTTCGCTACCGGTATGAGGTGCGCTACGAGCAGGAGTACTTCGACGAGATCCAGGACGTGAAAGTTACCAAGGACATGCTCGACCTCGGTGCCGATCGAAACCTCGCGCGAGCTTCTGCTATTGGCGATCGAAGCCTTCGACGATGGCCTTGTTGGCTACACAAACCGATCCCTTGAGCTCGGCGAGGCCACGAACGCGCTGTTTGCGAAGTGGGCGGCCAGTTTACCGCGGTAGGCAGCATCTCTTGTATTTCAGGCCGCTACCGCACGGGCATCGGTCATTGCGTCCGATCTTGCCTGGCGTTGCCGGTTTGCTGGGATGCGGAGGCTGCACAAACTGGGTCACCAGATCGTTATGCTGGCGAAGGTTGGACGTAACAAAGAAATTCCAATCCTGGTTCTGCTCCTCGTAGTGGCTTCTCAAATCTTGCGTCCACGTCTCACACGGCATGAGGATGAAATCCTCTGCATTGGTGCCGCCCGAGAACTTTGGTGCGTCGATGCCGATCCCAATAACCTTCACGAGGTCTTGGAATTTGTTCTTTGCAGCTCCACATGCGACCTCAAGCACAGCGCGGCGCTTCTCGCGGTAGTCTGGCTCGGCACGATACGCATCGGGTGCACGCAGTTGCAGTAAGACGTAGGCGACATTTGGCTGGTATGACGGGAGGAACGTGACTTGCCTGGAGAACGGACCGGCGTCGGGAAATCGCTGCACCGCCGTCAGCATCTTCTCTGCAAGGCCACGGCGCATGAAGCGCGGCTCCTTCACCATTTCATAAATCGCGCTCTCGCCGCGCAATATGTTGGAGTTACCGCCGAGTGACCCATCCAGGCTGTTCTGGCACGTGCGCTGAATCAGCTGGTCCCAGAAGTACGAGACGCGGTTAACCTTCTTCGTGTTTTTGTAGAGATCGGTTTGGATGAAGTCGTGCCATTCACCTTCGCCGATCATGATGCCATTGACAGCCTCATTCTCATTCTTCGGCCCGATCACATTGCGCTTGTTGGCCTCGTCGTAGTTCAGCAGGTAGTGGCCTAGGAGGTCTTCCTCACCGCAATAGGTCAGATAGTCGAAGGCTGAAGCCGCCCGCACTTTTTCGTCGAGATACGCCGAGAGGTCGCCGACAGTATCAAGCTCACCGAGCACGATAGGCATGTTGTGGCTGTCCAGGATGTGGACCGGGTTGCGCCTGTCGATCTCGATATGGAAGGGCTCGGTTGGGCCGCCGTCGGTTTCCGTGTAAGCGATGGCGAGACTGCCATAAATGTTGTCAGGGGACGCTCGTTCGCATGCCTGCTTGGCTCCATGTGCAACGATAATCTTGTGAACGACCGAGTTTTCAGCGTCGATAGCGAGTGGGAAGGATGCGGTCCTCTTGGCATCCAAAAAAATCGGCCTGCCATTGCGGAGGTAGCGTTCGGCGCCGTGCGCAGTCTTCACCTGGCGATCGATGACGTTGCGCTTCCATCGGTCCCACACGACCTTCGGATCCTTATCGGGCCCTTCCGGCAGTTTGTTCTCGCGGTCGAAGAAGATGAAGACGTGGTTATCGAAAACGGCGAGCAGGTCACATAACTCGTGCCCATCGTCCTTGAAGGGATTGGGATAGCTCCACAGCTTGAGGAAGGACCTCTGGCAGAAATCAGCAAGCATCCGTTCCGTTTCCGTTACGCCGGCAGATTTCGCGTTCACGGGCTACCTTCTCATTCCTATGCGGCGCGGACCACTTCGGCACTCAAGCCGAATCGAGCTGAGATTACAGTGCCTTCACCGGCTCCCAATCAACAGTGTATATGGAGTCTAGCGTCTCAGCGCGAATTCTTATCGCATCCGAGAGCGCCTGCGCCGAAGAAGTCGTTCCGCAGCGTGCAATGACGAGCTCGGGCCTCTCGACCTCATGACGAGCGGTCACCTTGGACCAAACGGCGCTTGACCCACTCCTCGCTGTCGAGCGTTTCACGCCACGATTGGTCCAACCGCTCGCGATGGGACTGAGTATTCGTCTCTACGTGGTGACGACCCTTGAAGCCCTCAGCGAGAACAGGATCGAGCCTGTTCACCTCAGTTGCGAAGATAGTTAGCAGCAGACGCAGTGAAGGCAAACGGCCATCACGCCAGCGCAAAGCGTCATGGTACCCGTTGGGCGGTCCGGTCTCGAAATGCTCAGCTCTTCGCATGAGCTCGCGGAGAATGTGGACCAGAGACGCAACGTGCCTACGTCTGCGTGGACCGAGGCTCTGGCCAGCCATCTCTAGGCGGTTGATGTCCGTTTGGCTCGGGAGCTCATGATAATACTCAAGGATCGCGCCGAAGCGCCACTCCACCAATTCCTTGTTCGATGCCGGCTGAGAGGCGAGGTCGATGCTTTTCCAGTACGCATTTACGCCCGCACAAAGAAGTGCGAGGTCCTGACCAATGATCTCCCACGCTTCGTTTTCCGGCATTTCGGCCATTTCTTTCGCTGCGGCGATCTGCCGACGTACAGCACGCCAGGCAATCGCAGCTGCGAGCAGAGTCATAGCTCCGCTCACCACGTTCCCCGCAAACCCGATCCAGTCCGACGTTTTGATCGTGTCGCCAGACGCAATCGCCACGGGTAACAGTGTGACGATCAGTGTCCCGAGTACCATCGCCAAGGAAATCAGCCAGAGGGGAGAGAGGCCGGGCAAATCGTATTTCACTTAACGTCTCCAGGAGGTCGGCGGAGGGAAGCGGGCGTTGGCCCCGTCGACGGTCTCTAACCCTCGAGGGCGCCATCGAGTACGTAACGTGGGTTGGCCGGCAAACGGATGGTTGTCGCGCACGTAGGTCCAGAGCCGGCCGGTCCGGGTCTTGCCCTTTGCCAGGACCGGCACCGTGGTGTCATCCGCGTGGATGCGCTCGGCTGCGAAGACGTGGCCCCGGATCGCGTCGACCAGAGGCGTCGGGGTTGCAGCGGAAGTACCTACGCAGTCCGCGAGCGTCGATACGTCGAGATCGAGGTCTTCACGCTTGTAGACATCGCTCTGACGATGAAGCGGTAGGTGCAGGCCGTACTTGGCGAACAGAAGATGGTCTAGCAGCTTGGGCCCTGCACGCCCGCGCGCAATCGGAGGCGAGGGAGCCGGCGGCTGGCTGATCGCTTCGCAGGCCCAGCAGACGAGCTTCTCGCGCACGTGCTGGATCACCTTCCACTGGCGCGGAACAAGCTCCAGCCTCTCGGTCACGTCCTCGCCAATCTTGCGGAACCGGCTGTCGCCGCAGCATGGGCAGGAGGCCGGCACTGGATAGACAATGCGCTCCCACGGCAAATGCTCCGGCAGCGGCTGGCGGGCTGGCTTGCGGCGCCCAAACGATGGCACGGCTGTCATCTGCGCCGCGGTCTCAGCTTGCGCCGCGTTCACCTCCAGGTCGGCGAGCTGTAGCTCAAGCTGATCCAGCAACGCGCCTTGCTCGGAGGGCTGTCCGAATTGCTCGGGCCGCAGCTTCTTGATCGTGAGTTTGAGCTTCTCGATCAGCAATGTCCCCGCCTGGGCTTCTGCCTCCGCGGCCAATCGGGCCGCTCGCTCGGCGCGCAGCGTCGCCTGCAGCATGGTCACATCGTCGGGGAGAGAATCATCGGCGCCCATCGCCGACCAGAGAAACATAAGAGGCCGTCTCTGTCCGGACTGCCAATCGTGCCGTCGATTCAAATCATAGCGATCAGCCGGCCGCCTGCGGTCGCCAGGTATGTTGCGGCATTCGCCTGGGCCGGCGTGATTATCACCACGCCATCAGCCGACGATGGCCGCAGGAAGCGGCCACGCTCCGGCCGCTTGGCGCAAAGCGACATGCCTAGTCCATCGTGCCAAAGAATTTTGATCAGCTTGCCGCTTTTGCCACGGAACACATAGAGGTCGCCGCCGTGAGGGTCTCGCTTGAAGGCCAGCAAGCTGAAGACCACGCCACGGCCAAGGGCAACGCCAAGAAGCCGGAAATGCAGGCGGCTGCAAAAGGTCGCTGGGGCAAAAATCTAAACGAAAGACGCGGCCGACGCAGCGTGGGTTGCGGCATATGCTTTGGACCATTCGCTCTTCGGCGTCTGATCACTTGCCGACAAAGCGCGAGAGGAACGTCACAACGTCGCCACCGCGGGCGTAGAGCGTGTAGACGGCGCCGGCTGCCAAGATCAGGTAAGCCAACCCTTGGGCAACAAGCTTGATGGCGACAGCCCATTGAACGACCTCGGGTCGGTTCGTCGAAACCTTGCCGTTCTTGTCTTCGTAATCGAACCTGAATTCGGGGGATTGGTCTGTCACGGCACACCTCTTCATTTAAGTTATGAGGTGAAACCGGGAGGACTAGAATCTGTGTACACCAGGCGGGTTACTGATCAATAGGGTACCCCTTGTTTTGTATCGCGATGAAATATCTTGTTACTGGCACCGCGACCTGCGGGAGACTTTCCGGCGTGTAACGCACGCCACAGAAGCCATTAGTTTCTAAGTAAAAACAACAATCTGCCGCGTGCCAGAAGCAGCCATGAAGGTGAATTTTCCAAAGACTCTCCGGCCTCTAGGATGGTTGGTATGCGGCAGGTGTATGATTGAGTCGGACGCATCTCAGCGATGATGGCGGTCCGCGTTTTTTGAGCATTTCAACTTTAGCCTCGGCCTGGCGGATGGCAGACGACCGCTCGATCTCGGCGATGTCCTTCACGCGCCGAGATGCGACGAAGTGATAGCAGCGCTCACGAGCTGCGGTCACAGTGACACCAACAAGTGCAAAAATACGAATTAAGATAAACCGAAATAGCAGTGTTGTGCCGTGGTACAGGATTGGTACCACTACGAAGGTTCTGCCCTTGTCGTTTTGGGCACCGAAATGCAGTATCTTAGTTAGGTAACGGAAGTTAGTGATTGCTTTGATTCGCCTGCCGTGAGTTTTAATTCGAGTCAAGAGTGGTGCTGAATTAAAGCTTCGGGAAGTGTAGTCGGGTAAGCGAGCGCTATCGCTTAACGCCGCAGGACAAATGAGAAGGTGCAGCTTCGGGGATGCTCCCCCGGAGAAGGAGATCGGCTGTGTCTGAGCAGGATACAAGGGTTTCGGATTTGGTTGAAATCGCCAAATGCAGTGGAGATCTGAAGCAAAGCTACGGTGAGACGAAGGGAGCGCTTCTGACGGCCTGGCTAGGCCATTTGGCTACTCGTCCTCGATCCGTTGCGCGGCCCTGGTGGATTGCTGCAGGGGCTGCAGCTATCTATGGAGCTTCGAAGCTTTGGTTGCACTAGGGGGCGACGCCATGGGGTACGATCCGGCTTACCTAGGCGCTAGCCTGAACGACCGTGCATACGACGCCGCGATATTAGGCGAAGCCGTATTTAACGCGATCATGCGCCGGAACGCTGCGGCCGGACGGTTAGCAAGCGGTGTCACTCTTGTCATGTTCGGGGAGGCGATCCGAAAGACGTTTGGCGAAGAGTTCGACAAGGCTGCGCTCTTTGCCTTCAACCTGACGGGCGAGAACGGCCCGGACGTCGTGAAACCGCTCGACTACTTTGCCGGCCGGATCGTCGATCTTCTGATGGACAAGATGATTGCTTGTGGGGGAGGGACGGGGCTCGACGAGCCGACCGTTGCCCCTCACTTCAATAAGCTCCGCGTGGAGCTTGGTGAGATGCGGACTCGCAAGGTCAGGGATTTCACGCACGGCATAATGGGGAATGAGCGGATGAAAAAAGATCCGGTCGTGAGCATCGTCAACACTCAGTCGAACAGCCCTGGAGCGGTCCAACAGGTTGGTGTCGGAGAGTTCTCGCAGTCGGCCATTATCCAGCACCATCAGCAGCTGGTGGCAGCAATAGACAGGGCTCTGGCGTCACCTGAGTTTCAGCAGCTGGAGCAAACCCAGAAGGAAGGCTTCCGAGATATCGCGGAAGTCGTGAAGGATGAGGCGGTCAAGCCGGCCCCCGATCCCGTCAAGCTCAAGCGCTGGTCCGAGCGTCTTGTCGGTTTGGCGAAGGAAGTTGGGATGCGTGTGGCCGTCAGTGAGATCGGCCAGGCGATCACGCAGATCCTCGGAGCGGCGATTTAGGTTGCAGGTACCTGCAATCTGGCGGACGAGTTGGGGGGCGAAGCTTGAAGAAGTCACTATGGAAGGGGGCGCTCAACAGCGTCGGCTGGCCATTTTTGCCTTGCCCCAGATGCAACGGCAATCTGCGGATGCTCAAGGATACGCTCAAGTCGAAGATCCCACGTTATGCAAGGACCGACCACTTCGACCCCAATACACCCGATCGGTTCGTGATGCTGTTGGAGTGCGCCAACACCGCGTGCGGCGAAGTGGTGTCAGTTGCTGGAGAGGTGTGGCAGGACCAGGAGGTTACTCCAGAAAACGAGTTGGAGTGGGTGCCTACGTACAGGCCTTACTATATGCGTCCTGCACCGCCGATCGTCGAGGTGCCAAAGAAGACACCAGTCGAGGTGGTGAAGGAGGTGAAGCTGTCCTTCGAGCTCTACTGGGTGGACTACAGCGTGTGTGCATCCCGGTTGCGTACCAGCCTGGAGCGGATGATGGACCACTTTGGTGTCGCAAAGACGCGCATCCAGAAGGACACCAAGAACCCCTCGAAGCCCGGCAAACGTAGGGTGCTCGACCTCTCTGCACGCATCGACAAGTTCGCGAAGAAGGTTGGCACCATCGAGCACTCAGAAACCCTGCATGCACTGCGTACCATCGGGAACCTTGGTGCACACAGCTCGAAGGTGTCACAGGCTGCGATACTCGATGCTTACCAGCTGTACGAGCGTGCTCTGGAGGACCTGTTCAAGGACCGCGGCGAGAGCACTAAGGACATCATCAAGCGCCTCAAGGCTCATAGGTAGGTTGCGTCAACCGCGGTACCAAGGTGGTGTCAGAATGCCCATAATTGTCTCATCGGGTGACACCAAAGCTTCTGGAAAGGCCCGTACAGGGGTTGTACGGGTGGAAAACCCGCACTACAAAGAGTCAACAAGAAGTTGACGACTCAATAAGTCAATCCGGCGGGAGGACGTACGGTGGTCCATCTTAACCAGATGGTAACATGTCCCCAGCGAGGCTCTGGCGAGAGCGACTCGCCATTGAACTCACACTCAGTTTCTGCCGACCGAATTTTGCCGGGTCGGGTACCAGATTTCCGGGGGCGACCCCGGAAATGGCAGAGGGGCCGCCTTGCGGCAGCCCCTCCTTTGTAGGACTACGACTGTCGAGCCTGTCACCGGCTCGGCAGTCCCCTACAATGGGAGCATACGTTCTCCCAACGTCCCAGCCGGAAGCGCCGATAGGCCACCACCCGCACGGGCATGTGCAACGGACAGGACAGCATTTTGTCCCTCCTATTTCACCGATGACGGAATGGTTCCGCCGCCCTTTGGGGCCTGTGATTCAGCGCCCAAACCTTTGAAAAAGGACGGGGCCAGACCGAATCGGTGGTCGCACAAGTCGAAACTACCAAAAAAACAAGAGTCACCGGAAGGCGACTCAGCCGTTCTCCTCCACTAATGAACAGGGATACGTGGGTTTTACTGCCGTAATCACTTGAAGACGTCCTCCTTCGCGCGTTCTGACAGTGCGATTTCGTGGCCGCTGCGGGTGATTACGCCGTTGTTCTTGAGATTCGTCAGCATTGGCGAGATGCTGGCCATCGGGACCTCTCGGCCCTTGATGTGCGTCAGAAAGCTCTGGATCTCGCTGGCCGTCCACCAGGTGTCGCCGCAGTTGCGCATGAGCAGCAGCGTCAGCTGCTCCAAGGTCTCGTTGCCCGTCATGACGTCGCGCACAATCCTGACCAGTCCGGCGCCGCCGTCGTCATCACCTTCGCCTTCCTCTTCCTCCTCTTCTTCCTCCTCGGCATTGGCGAAGTCGCGCTCGGCCTCGACCAGGTCCTGTTGCGTGAACTCGGCGGGGTGGAGCCTGGTCGTGATGCCGTAGGAGCTGGAGGAGAGGAGGGCGTTCATCTCGGTGGAGGCCGTGCCCATCTGCGGCGGCAACACCGTCATCGGCAGCGAGGCCTTCTCGGTCGTGCCCGACAAGCGGAGCAGCACCTTCTCGGCGGTGTAAAGGTCCCGGTCCTCCTCGCATAGGGCGGAGATCTGCGACCAAATCCGCCGCCGCCGGTTCCGCACGCTATCGAGGTTCGGGCTGTTCATTCCTCCTCTGTACCACGAAACCAAGGTTTCGCAAATTCCAAGCCTTTGTTTTCAGACAAGTTTTTGAACAAAACAAGAACATATGTATAAGGATCTCGCGGAGTTCTTCGACAAGAAAAGAAGCACTGCGAGTTTCTTAAGGCCTTAAAAGCGGGATGTCCGAGGTCGACCGCGGGGTAGCGGAGAGCCGACCTGAGCTCGCTTGGGACAGGGCTCTTCTACAACGGTCGGGCTAAAGACACTTTTGAGCGCGAAATGCACCAAAACTCGTTATCCTCCACCGTAACCCGTTCAAATTACAGCAGATGAGTCCGCCCTCCGAGCGCACTAAGGGTATAGACCATTGATGCGAAAGAAGTTTTCGCGATTTTCCTTCCCCACATTGTTACTCTCATCCTAGGTTGTTACTCTCAGCAAATATTACGTTCTCTCCACTGTTGGCAGCGTGTCTTGGTCCAGCGCTTGCTCCTGTAGTGTCGCATCTTCCATTGACTCAACTCCCCGCGACGAAAAACCACGTTTTCCTCGCGAGAGCGCAGTGGCGTAGCCCAGCGTAGAAACGGCGGGCTCGTATTCTGATCCGTCATCGCTCCGTGGTCTCCCAAGCAGGGTTTCCATCAAATGATGTGCCGGTCGGGGCCGACTGGGTCCTTGAGCACGTCCGTTGTCTCGCGCCGATGTCGCTCAATCGCAAACTTGTCACCAGTGTCTTTTCATGTGCGTTCTGCGTTTGCTCCCGTGGCCGTTGCACCTCTATTTGAACGAAGGCGGCGCGAAGCTAAAGCGCGATTTCCTTACGAGAGGATGGTAGAGTAGCCAGCGTGGAAATCGGCGGGTTCGTTCTCTCATCCGTGATCAGTACGGGGGGGCGCGAGCTCGATTCTGACCACGGAAGCGCTGCATGTTTGCAGTAGAGGTGGGCTCTGCACCCGATATTGCGCCCAACTCAAGTTCTTGATCCGCTAAGTACGGGATTCCAACGTCAATCTGCCAAGGCTTCGCGCCCAAAGAGCGTCATCAGGGCGCATCGACGGCGGGCACCAGGGTTAAATCTACAATCTATCAGTGCTAAGCTGATACTGAGCGAAAACCGGAGTCGTAGTTTGGGCGCTCCGCGCTGCCTCACCGAGCAAATCGGGCATGGGAGGGTACGGTGGCCGGAAGGTGGCTTGCAGCCGCATGGCTTTTCTTGGCAGTAACTGCGAGTGCGATTTCTGCCGCGGCTGCAGATGGCGCTGCTCCAGGGCTGAAGCGGATCATCATGTTCAATTCGTACGGCCCAAACTTCAAGCCATGGCGGGACTATTCGACGGCACTCCGACAGGAGCTCGAACGTCAATCGCGCTGGCCGATCGACATCCAGGATTTCTCCGTCGCAACGGCCCGCTTTGAAGACCGGAACGTGGAAGCTGAATTTGCGGACTATCTGCGCGCATTGTTCGCGCGCGGTGCCCCCGACCTCATCGTTGCCTTGGGAGGGCCGGCGGCCTCGTTCGTCCAGCGAAATCGGCCGCAACTGTTTCCGTCCACCCCGATGGTAATGACGGCGGTCGAGGAGCGGCGGGTGCAGCGTTCGGCACTCTCGGACAATGATGCTGTGGTTGCCGTGCGGCAGGACGTTCCTGCGCTGTTTGGGAATATCGTCAGGCTCTTGCCCGCGACAAGGACGATTGCGGTCGTGGTCGGCGATTCTCCGAACGAACGCTTCTGGCAAAATGAGATCCGCAAGGAGCTTGAACCGGTTCTGCCCAACGTGCACTTGCTGTTCTGGAATAGACTTTCATTTGCCGACATTTTGAAGGAGGCGGCTCGCCTTCCGCCGGACAGCGCGATCTTCTGGGTTCAGGTCCAGGTGGATGCGACCGGCGCCAGCCATGAAGGCGAGCAGGCGCTCAAGGAGCTCTACGCCGCCGCCAATGCGCCGATTTTTTCCTATGATGACTCGTTCTTTGGCGGCGAGACTGTCGGCGGCCCGATGACGTCTGCAGGCGACAGTGCCCAGAAGACGTCGGAAGCGGCGATCCGAATCCTGGGCGGCGAGCGACCGTCCGACATCAAGATTCCCACCCTTGAATATGGTCCGGCGAAGTACGATTGGCGGCAGCTCAGGCGGTGGAACATTGCCGAAAGTAGCCTGCCACCTGGCAGCGAGGTCTACTTTCGTGACCCGTCCCCGTGGGAGACCTATCGTTGGCAGATACTCCTCATTGCATCCGTCATCCTCGTACAGGCGGCTCTCATCAGCATCCTCGTCCACGAGCGACGCGGCCGCCGCAAGGCGGAGGTGCAGGCCCGGCAGCAGTCCGCGGAACTCGCCCATGTCAACCGCTACACGATGGCGGGCGAACTCACCGCATCGATTGCGCACGAGCTGAATCAGCCGCTTGGCGCCATTCTGACGAATGCCGAAAGCGCGGCATTGATGCTTCGGTCGCCGAATCCAGACTTAAATGAATTGAACGAGATCATTGAGGACATCAGACGTGACGATGCGCGAGCGAGCGAAGTCATCGTGCATCTTCGGAGTCTGCTCAAGAAGGCGCCGTTCGAGGAGAAGGAGCTGGACCTCAATGACGTTCTCGAGGAAACGGTGACCTTCCTTGCGCCATTGGCGACGGCCCGAAAAGTCGAGCTCGATGCCGTGACGCATTTGGCCCTGCTTCCGATCAAAGGCGACCGAATTCAGCTCCAGCAGGTCATCACAAATCTGATCGTGAACGCGATGGATGCCGTCACCGGCTGCGCCGGCAGCGTCCGCAAGATTGACATCGAGGCTGTACGTGCCGGCAACCGGGCCGAAGTTTCCATCCGAGACCACGGACCAGGCATTCCGTCCGATCAGGTCAAGCGGGTCTTCGAGCCGTTCTTCACCACCAAGCCAGAGGGCATGGGCATGGGGCTGGCGATTGCCCGGACCATCGTCGAAGCTCACAATGGCCGGATCACTGCGGAAAATCAGTCCGGTGGAGGGGCTCAGCTTCGAATCAGCCTGCCGTTGTCGACGGCATAGATTTCCAGGGACGCTGATCCCGGGAATGCGATTGTGCTGTCTGATCGTTCGACCTCTAAAAGATTGATCTGAGTCAAGAGGACCGCGCATCTGCGAGCGAATACCCTTCAGGAGTCTAGTCATTGGCGCGGCCATTGCCGGCGTGCTCTGCCGCTGGCAGCCGAGTATGTTGCGCCGGCCGCGTCCGGGTGAGCGCGGCGCTGCCCGCATGTGAAGGACGCACGTCTCCGTCACTGCCAACCTGGCACACCGCGCATGTCGGGCAGGTGGTGGGCGATACCCTTGTGGCAATCGATGCAGGTCTTTTCGCCGGTAAAGAGGAAGCGCTGATGCGCCTCGGCAGCGCGCGGCGACTGCTTGGTGATGTCCATGGAATCCGCGCTGTGGCAGTTGCGGCATTCCAGGGAATCATTGGCCTTGAAGCGCGCCCACTCGTGCAACGCGAGCTCCAGCCGCTTGTCCTGGAATTTTTCGCGGGTGTCGATGTAGCCGAACAGCTTGCCCCAGACCTCCTGGGAGGCCTGCATCTTGCGCGCGATCTTGTCGGTCCAGTTGTGCGGCACGTGGCAATCCGGGCAGCTCGCGCGCACGCCGGAGCGGTTGGTGAAATGGATGGTCGATTTCAGCTCCTCAAACACGTTCTCGCGCATCTCGTGACAGCTCGTGCAGAATTTCTCGGTGTTGGTCACCTCCAGCGCGGTGTTGAAGCCACCCCAGAAGATAATGCCGGCGAGGAAGCCCGCGAACACCAGCACGCCCAGGCCGAACACGGTACTCGGCCGGATCAGTACGTCGAGCAGCTCGAGCAGGAAGCTCCATGCCCGCCTGATCATGCCCGGCTGCGGGGCTTTGGAAACGACCTCGCTCATCGCTTCCCACCCGGTGTCCCGCGGCTCAGCAGAGTGTCGATGTCGACGAAATCGTTGCTGACAGGCGGATCGCTAACGCTCTGCGGCACGTGACATTCGGTGCAGAAGAAACGCCGCGGCGAGACGGAGGCGAGGAACTGGCCGTCGCGGTCCATGAAGTGGGTGATCGAGACCATCGGCGCCTGCGACTCACCGGTGCGCGCCCTGGCATGGCAGGACAGGCATTTGTTGCTTCGCAGATCGATCTGGTAACCGTCAATCGAGTGCGGGATCACCGGCGGCTGCTCGGGATAATTGCGCACCTCGCGTTCGGCGGTGTTGCGCGTCGGCATCATCGGCGGCGCCGGGCCCTCCTCGTTCAGCGGGGTCGGGCCACGCAGGTCGGAGCTCAGCGTTTGCGCGGCGAGCGTGGCGGTGCCGGCGGCGATCGCGGCGGCGAGCAGAACGATGGCCGTTTTCCCGAGCATGGCAGCTACACCTTTTCAATGCGCACGGCGCATTTTTTGAAATCGGTCTGCAGCGAGATCGGGTCGGTCGCGTCCAGCGTCACCTTGTTGATGAGCTGCGACTCGTCGAACCAGGGCACGAAGACGAGCCCCTTCGGCGGCCGGTCGCGTCCGCGGGTCTCGAGCCGGGTGCGGATGAAGCCTCGGCGCGAGATGACCTTGACCTCGTCGCCGCGGCGCAGCTTCGCCTCCTTTGCATCATCGGGATGCATGAAGCAGACCGCCTCCGGAAACGCCCGATACAGTTCCGGCACGCGGCGCGTCATGGTGCCGGAGTGCCAATGCTCCAGCACGCGGCCGGTGGAAAGCCAGAGCGGATATTCATCGTCGGGCGATTCCGCCGGCGGCTCGTAGGGCAGTGCGAAGATGCGGGCCTTTCCGTCGCCATTGCCATAGAATTGCACGCCGGCCCCCGGCTTCACGAACGGATCCGATCCTTCGCGAAAACGCCACTTGGTCTCCTGTCCGTTGACGACAGGCCAGCGCAGTCCGCGTTCGCGGTGATAGGTGTCGAACGGCGCGAGGTCGTGGCCGTGGCCGCGGCCGAAGATGGCGTATTCCTCGAACAGGCCCTTCTGCACGTAGAAGCCGAACGCCTTCGATTCGTCGTTGGCGTAGCCCTGCTCGATGTCGGACAACGGGAACTTGTCGACCTGGCCGTTCTTGTAGAGCACGTCGAACATGGTCTTGCCGCGGTATTCCGGCTTCTTCGACAGGAGCTCCTCGGTCCAGACTTCCTCGATCTTGAAGCGCTTGGAGAACTCCATGAGCTGCCACAGATCGGACCGCGATTCTCCGGGAGCCGTGACGAGCTGATGCCAGAATTGCGTGCGCCGCTCGGCATTGCCGTAGGCGCCTTCCTTCTCCACCCACATCGCGGTCGGCAGGATAAGGTCGGCGGCAAGCGCGGTGACCGTCGGATAGGCGTCCGAGACCACGATGAAATTGTCGGGGTTGCGGAAGCCCGGATAGGTCTCCTCGTTGATGTTGGGACCAGCCTGCAGATTGTTGTTGACCTGCACCCAATAGGCATTGAGCAGACCGTCCTTCAGCATCCGGCTCTGCAGCACGGCGTGGTAGCCCGGCTTGTCGGGGATGGTGCCCTCCGGCAGCTTCCAGATCGCTTCCGTCTTGTCGCGATGCTCCTTGTTGTTCACCACCATGTCGGCAGGCAAGCGGTGCGAGAAGGTGCCGACCTCGCGCGCGGTGCCGCAGGCCGAGGGCTGGCCCGTGAGCGAGAACGGGCTGTTGCCGGGCTCGGAGATCTTTCCGGTCAGAAGATGGATGTTGTAGACGAGGTTGTTGCACCAGACGCCGCGGGTGTGCTGGTTGAATCCCATGGTCCAGAAGCTGACGACCTTGGTCTTCGGATCGGCATAGAGCTCGGCCAGCGCTTCCAGCCGATTGAGCGGCACGCCGGACATTTTTGCGGCTTTCTCCAGCGTGTAGTCGGAGACGAACTTTGCGTATTCGTCAAAACTCATGTCGGTGGAGTCGTTGGCCTTGGCCGCGCCCGTCGCCTTCTTCTGCAGCGGATGCTCGGGCCGCAGGCCGTAGCCGATATCGGTCTGGCCGCGCTTGAACACGGTATGCGCCGCGACGAAATCCTTGTTCACCCGCCCGGTCTTGATGACGTGGTTGGCGACTGCGTTGAGGATGAAGAGGTCGGAGTGCGGCGTGAAGACGATACCGATGTCGGCGAGGTCGAAGGAGCGGTGCTCGAACGTCGAGAGCACCGCAACGCGCACCTGCGGCGCGGAGAGCCGGCGGTCGGCCACCCGCGTCCACAGGATGGGATGCATTTCCGCCATGTTGGAGCCCCACAGCACGAAGGCGTCGGCGGCTTCGATGTCATCGTAGCAGCCGGCCGGCTCGTCGATGCCGAAGGTGCGCATCATGCCGGCGACCGCGGACGCCATGCAGTGGCGCGCATTCGGATCGATGTTGTTGGAGCGGAAGCCGGCTTTGAACAATTTCGAGGCGGCGTAGCCTTCCCAAATCGTCCATTGCCCGGAGCCGAACATTCCGACACCGCTCGGTCCGCGCTTCTTCAGTGCGTCCTTGAATTTCTCGGCCATCACGTCGAAGGCTTCGTCCCAGGAGACAGGCGTGAACTCGCCATCCTTGTCGTATTTGCCGTTGGTCTTGCGCAGCATGGGCTGGGTCAGCCGATCGTGGCCGTACATGATCTTGGAAAGGAAGTAGCCCTTCACGCAGTTGAGCCCGCGATTGACCTCGGACTTGATGTCGCCGTGCGTGGCGACCACGCGATTGTCCTTGGTCGCGACCATGACGCTGCATCCGGTGCCGCAGAACCGGCACGGGGCCTTGTCCCAAGTCAGTCCGCTGGCCTCTCGCTCGGTCACGAGGTTGGCCGCGAGCGCCGGCACGGGCATGCCTCCAGCCGCTGCTGCGATGGCGGCGGCCTCCAGCTTCAGTATCTGGCGGCGATCGAGCTTGGGTGCGGTCATGGACATTCTCCCGGCGCCGGCCGTCCGCCGGCGTCGATGGCGTGAAAGACGAGTGAGGCCGAGTAGACGTGGGGCAGCAGCGCGATGGCGTTGAGCGTCGATCCGAGCGCGCCGGCCTCAGGCGCATCGATCACCACCACGAGCTTGCCCCGCGGGTCGCGACCGTGAATTTCGCAGCCCGACAGCGCAAGGATTGCCGCTTCGACATCGTTGAGGCGCTCGGGACGGGCCTGCACCAGGATGCTGGCGATCTCTCCGCCGGGCGGCGCCACGACACGCTCGGCGGTCAGCGCACGGCCAGTGATCAAAGCGCGGCGGTCGATGGTGGTTTTGAGCATAATGGCCCTCGCTCAATGCGCCGGGGGCGGACCGGGCGGTCCAACCACCATGTGATAGATCCAGACGGCAAAGCCGTAGCTGCCGACCACGCCGACGGCGAGCGCCGGCATCACCACCGCGGTCAGGAACAGGAACGCGAAAATTTCCATGCGCTTACGGCGCGGTCGTCCAGCGTCGTCGCTTCCGACGGACATGCTGCTGCTCTCTCCAGTGTGGGGATTAAGCGGCATCCGGGCCGCTGCCTCACTACAGACAAAGCGAGGGTGCCAAGCGTAACATTGATCTATATCAATATTCGCCGCGCTCGGCCGCAGGGGGCGCGCCGCGTGAGGGTTGGGACACCCCACCCACGCATCCGCCGACGGAGCAGTTGGTCAAGTCCGAGTTGGTCATCAATCTCCAGGCCGCTAAAGCGCTCGGAATTAGTGAGCCGTCGACGCTGCTTGCCCGCGTTGACGAGAGATCGAACAGCCGTACGTTTTTAGTGCATTGCTCAGATCGCCGACCGAGGAGTGAGCGTGTGTATTGACCTTAGCTCAGCACCGTTGCTTATGGCGGTCGTCCTCGCACGGCAGTAGTGCCACGACCGGGCGGCGCAAGCCAACATTCCCTTTCGGCTGTATCGAGGGCGAGCTGAAGCATTGCGAGGACAGGGTATCACCGTAGATCCTACTTCAAACTCCTGTAGGCTACATCCGCTACATGAGGTTCAGAATCAGATGGATCGTTTGTGGATCGTGGCGCGAACGTGATTTGAAGCCGAACTTGCTGAATACCTTCAGCATCGCCGCATTCTGGGGCAGAACTTCCGCGGTCAATTCCTTTAGCCTCGCGGCGCCCGCGAGCTTGACGAGGTGGCGCATCAGAATGGAGCCTATGCCGCGTCCCTGCCAGGCATCGATCACCATGAAGGCCATTTCGGCTCGTCCGGGTTCGAATACGATGTAGCGGCCGCCACCGACGATCGTTTTTCGGTCCGCGTCCCCGGCGAGCACGACCAGCCCCACATGGTTCTTGAAATCGATGTCCATGAAGAAAGCGCGCTCCTTGTCGGAGAAGTGGCGCTTCATCACGAAGAAGCGGCGCTGCCGCGATTGCGCGCTGGTCTGCTCCAGGGCAGCGAGCATGTCGGCCTCGTCGTCCGCCCGAAGTGCCCGAATTTCGACGGCGGAGCCGTCTCCCAGATGTTCGTGGGCGATGTAGCTGGCGAGGTCCGACATCTGGGCTCCCTTGCCGCACGCCGGGTGGCTATTGAGCGGCATCAGCCGATGAAGCTTCCGGCCGAACGCGATTGTTTGATCTGGATCAAGACGACGTGGCAAAGGCTAGAGCTAGGCTCAGCCACAGTCCAGATGGAGCGTGGCCTTGAAGACACTCCGTCAGCGTTTGACCGGCGAAGACGTGATCCAGCTTGTGATCCGGCTCGGATTGCTCGCGTTGTTGGTCGTCTGGACATTCGTAGTGATCCGTCCGTTCGTGCCGATCTTGGCCTGGGCGATCGTGCTCGCCGTCGCGTTCAATCCGGTCTTTAGCTGGCTTGCCAAGTTGCTGGGCGGCAGCCCGAAGCTCGCGGCGTTCGTTCTCACCGTGATCAATCTTGCCATTGTCATCGGACCGGCAACCTGGCTCGGCCTGAGTGCCGTGGATGGCATCAAGGACATCGCCGGGCAACTCAACGCCGGCGAGCTCGTCGTTCCTTGTCCACCACAGGCCATCAAGACCTGGCCGCTGGTCGGACCGCAACTTTATGAGTTGTGGGACGAGGCCTCGATCAATATCCGCTCGGTCCTGCGCGAAATCGTGCCCTATCTGAAACCGCTTGCGACCACGATGCTCGGCTTTGTGGGCGATGCCGGCTTGGGAACACTCATGTTTCTTCTTTCGGTCGTGGCGGCCGGCTTTATTTTTCCCTACGGGTCGCAGCTCGTGGCAGCGATCCGGGGTTTCCTGGCGCAAATCGTGCCCGAACAGAGTGAGCATTTTCTGAAATTGGCGGGCGCGACGATACGTGCCGTATCTCAAGGGGTCATCGGCGTTGCGGTCATCCAGGCTCTGCTGGCCGGGATCGGGTTCAAGCTGGCCGGCATTCCCGGCGCCGGCCTGCTGGCTTTCGCCGTCCTCCTCCTGAGCATCGTGCAAATCGGCGCGACGATCATCCTGCTTCCGGTGATTGTCTGGGTCTGGTTCGACAAGGACATCCCCGTCGCGCTCGTGCTCAGCGTGTTTCTTGGGATCGTCAACGTGATCGATAACATACTGAAACCGCTGGTGATGGGCCGCGGGCTAACGACGCCGACGCTCGTCATCCTGATAGGGGTGATTGGGGGAACTCTGGCGCATGGGATCGTCGGTCTCTTCGTCGGGCCGATCATTCTCTCGGTCACCTGGGAATTGGCGGTGGCGTGGATCCGTATCGATCGCGCTGATCCGGCAGCGCTGCCGTGAGTGCCGAACGTTGACCTAAATCAACGTCGCCTGGTCCTGAGGCCACTTGAATTGAGACGCGCGACAGAGAGGTCTGAATATGTCGATGGAAACTCCAAACCTGCCAGGCGGACCCCTATCCGGCCTCGTCGCCTCGGGAATCGAATACATGGTCGATGCGGGGCAGCGCAGCGTGCTGTTTCTGGACATCATGCGCCAACGCGGCGACCAGTACCGCGAGCATGTCGCGCAAACGGCTCCGCACGTCCTGCAATATGCCGCAGAATTGATCATCGATGGGCGCAAGCTCGACGAGCCGGTCAACTACGCTCTGGTCCGCATCATTCCGCCCAAGGGAGTCGAGATCGATCTCGAACGGCGTCCATTCATCGTGGTCGATCCCCGCGCCGGGCACGGTCCGGGAATTGGCGGGTTCAAGGCGGACAGCGAGATCGGCGTCGCGATGAACGCGGGTCATCCCTGCTATTTCGTCGGCTTCCTGCCGGATCCGATGCCGGGACAGACCATCGAGCGCATCGCGCGTGCCGAAGCTCTGTTCATCGAGAAAGTCATCAGCCTCCATCCCCAGGCTGACGGTAAGCCCTGCGTGATCGGCAATTGCCAGGCCGGCTGGGCTGTCATGATTCTGGCCTCGCTGCGACCAGAACTGTTCGGACCGTTGATCATCGCCGGCGCGCCGCTTGCCTATTGGGAAGGCGTGCACGGCAAATATCCGATGCGCTACTCGGGCGGTCTATTGGGCGGGAGCTGGCTGACCGCGCTGACCTCAGATCTCGGCGGCGGGAAGTTCGATGGCGCGTGGCTGGTGCAGAACTTCGAGAACCAGAATCCCTCGAACACGCTCTGGACGAAGCAGTACAACGTTTATTCCAAGGTCGACACCGAGGCCGATCGCTACCTCGAATTCGAGCGCTGGTGGGGTGGGCACGTCAACCTGAATGCCGAGGAAATCCAGTTCATCGTCGATGAATTGTTCGTCGGCAACAACCTCGCCGCCGGAAACATCAAGATGTCCGATGGCGCGACGGTGGATCTGCGCAAAATCAGATCGCCGATCGTGGTGTTCTGCTCGGAGGGTGACAACGTCACGCCGCCACAGCAGGCGCTCAACTGGATCCTCGATTGCTATGCCGACGTCGACGAGATCAGGGCTTACGGCCAAACCATCGTCTATACCGTTCACCAAACCGTCGGCCATCTCGGTATCTTCGTGTCGGGCGGTGTCGCCAAGAAGGAGCACGCCGAGTTCTCCAGCAACATCGACTTGATTGATGTGCTGCCGCCCGGGCTCTATGAAGCGACCTTTGAGGCGAGAGGATCGGACACTCTCAATGCCGATCTCGCCGTCGGCCAATGGGTCATGCGCTGCGAGGCGCGGACGCTTGACGACATCCGCGCCATGGGCGGCAATTCTCCTGAGGACGAGCGGCGGTTCGCGGCCGCCAAGCGGGTCTCCGAGCTCAACCTCGCCGCATACCAGAAGTTCGTCCAGCCCTGGGTCAAGTCCATGGTGACGCCGCAAATGGCGGAGTGGGCGCGCAACATGCACCCGCTGCGGCTGCAATACGAGGCCTTTAGCAGCCAGAACCCATTAATGGCCGCGGTGAAGTCGGCGGCCGAGAAGGTCGAGGACAATCGCAAGCCGGTCGCGAGCGAAAATCCCTTTTTGGTGTTCCAGGAGCAGATGTCCAAGCAGATCGTTCACATGCTGGACAGCTGGCGGGACTCGCAGGAGACGCTGAGCGAGGCGATCTTCCTCAACGTTTACGGCTCGCCGGCCCTTCAAGCCGCGGTCGGGATCGATCCGAAGTCCGAGCCGTCGCGCCGGCGCGAGATGTCGCCTGAACACCGCGCCATGCTCGACAAGCGAATCGCCGAGCTGAAGTCGAAGATCGGTGAGGGTGGCCTTCGCGAGGCTGCCGTTCGTGCACTGCTCTATGTGGGCTCGGCGCGCGGCATGGTCGACGAGCGGAGCATCGAGGCGCTCCGTCAGGTTCGGCATGCCCGTGGAGGAGCACGGCTGACCCTGCCCGAGTTCAAGATGCTGGTGCGCGAGCAATTCTTCATGCTGCTGCTGGACCGGGAAGGGGCCCTGGCCGCCATCCCGAAGATGTTGCCCGACGATATTAACCAGCGCCATGCGGCAATCGACGCCATGCGACACGTGCTGTCAGCCAGCGAGGAGATCACCGGCGAGCGCGCGATCCGATTGAAGCGCGTCGCTGAGCTGTTCGGCGTGGATGCAGGAGGGGAGCCGGCTTCGAACGTCGCCCCTTTCGATCCGAAGGCAAAGGCGTCGTAACGCGGATTGGCGGGATTGGGAGTGACACTATGTCGGCCGACATGAAGCAGATGCAGTCCGGCACGAAGTACGACCGCCTGATCGCGGCGGCCAAGGCCGTGCGGCCAACGCCGACCATCGTCGTGCATCCCTGCGATGAAACATCGCTCCGTGGCGCTGTCGATAGCGCGAGCGCTGGTATCATTCGGCCGATCCTGGTCGGACCCGAAGGGAAGATCAGAGACACCGCAAGCACGCATGGCCTCAACATCTCGGGTTGCGAGATTGTCGATGCCGCTCATAGCGATGAGTCGGCCGCCAAGGGCGTAGAACTGATCCATGCGGCCAAGGGTGAAATGCTAATGAAGGGCAGCCTGCACACGGATGAACTGATGCGCGCCGTCACCGCAAAGACGGGCGGCCTGCGCACCGACCGGCGCATCAGCCATGTCTTCGTGATGGACGTGCCGGCCTATGCCGAGACGATCTTCGTCACCGACGCGGCAATCAACATCTTTCCGGATCTCGATGCCAAGCGGGACATCATCCAGAACGCGATCGATCTCTACAACCAGGCTGGCTTCGGCAGGTCGCCACGGGTCGCGATCCTGTCGGCGGTCGAGACGGTCACGTCAAAAATTCCGTCCACGATTGAGGCGGCGGCACTCTGCAAGATGGCCGATCGCGGCCAGATCACTGGCGGCCTGCTTGACGGACCGCTGGCGTTCGACAATGCGATCGACGCCGAGGCGGCGCGGATCAAGGGCATCAAATCCGAGGTCGCCGGTCGCGCGCAAATCCTGGTCGTACCCGACCTCGAATCCGGCAACATGCTGGCGAAGAATCTCGCTTATTTCGCTAAGGCCGATGGCGCCGGAATCGTGCTCGGCGCCCGGGTACCGGTCGTGCTCACGTCCCGTGCCGATTCGGCGCGCTCGCGAATGGCGTCTTGCGCAGTGGCCGCGCTCTATGCGCACGCGCGGCGGCAAAGATCGCCAACGGTCGCCGCGTGACCGCCATGAACACGATCCTTGTCGTCAACGCGGGCTCCTCCAGCGTCAAGTTCCAGGTGTTCTCCGTCGAGGGCGAGGGCACGTTGCGGCGCCAAATCAAGGGGCAGATGGATGGCATCGGCAGCCGCCCGCGCTTGCGCGCAAGCGGCGCGGGTGGTGATCCCTTGGCCGACCGCGCCTATCCGATCGAGGCGGTCCCCGACGTTCCGGCCGCGATGGGCGTCGCAGGCGACTGGCTGCGCAACGAGCTCCGTCTCCAACCGATGGCGGTCGGGCATCGCGTTGTGCATGGCGGACCGGACTATACCCGGCCGGTTCTGATCGACCACGGCGTGGTGGCGCGCCTCGAGCGCTTCGTCAGCCTTGCCCCGCTGCATCAGCCGCACAATCTGGCGCCGATCCGTTCGATCCTGACCAATTTTCCCACGCTGCCGCAGGTCGCATGCTTCGATACCGCCTTTCA
Source organism: Bradyrhizobium diazoefficiens (assembly GCF_016616235.1). Classification (NCBI taxonomy): domain Bacteria; kingdom Pseudomonadati; phylum Pseudomonadota; class Alphaproteobacteria; order Hyphomicrobiales; family Nitrobacteraceae; genus Bradyrhizobium; species Bradyrhizobium diazoefficiens. The sequence goes on along the minus strand of NZ_CP067100.1, from coordinate 4,921,416 downwards.
TCGCACCCACGACGCGGTCGCCGATCACTATGCGATTCCCCATCAGCTTCATGCCGAAGGCGTGCGGCGCTATGGCTTTCACGGGCTATCCTACGAATACATTGCGAAGACCCTGCTGCAGATCGCGCCCGAGATCGCCAAACGCCGGATCATCGTCGCCCATCTCGGCAGTGGTGCATCGATGTGCGCGCTGAGGGACGCACAGAGCGTCGAGAGCACCATGGGTTTCACGGCGCTCGACGGGCTGCCGATGGGGACGCGTCCCGGTCAACTCGATCCCGGAGTCGTACTTTATCTCATCTCCGAGAAGGGGATGTCGGCGTCGAACGTGCAGAATTTCCTTTATCGCGATTGCGGATTGAAGGGGCTCTCGGGCGTCAGCAACGACATGCGCGAGCTGGAAGCCAGCCAAGAGTCCAAGGCGAAGCTGGCTATCGACTATTTTGTTTATCGGATCGGCCTCAGCTCGGGCATGCTTGCGGCCGCTTTGCAGGGTTTGGACGCCTTCGTGTTCACGGCCGGCATCGGCGAGAATTCTGCAAATATCCGTGCACGCGTGGCAGAGCAGCTCGCCTGGCTCGGTGTTGCGATCGATGCAGCCGAGAATGCGCGTCATTCGCGACTGATATCGCGGCCCAATAGTACCATCCCCGTTTACGTGGTGCCGACCGACGAGGAACTGATGATCGCGCAGCACACGCTGTCGCTGCTGATGAACGACCAAGCGCCCAACCCCAGACATGAGAGGGTGTTATGATCCCCGTATTCCCGGATAGCAAAATCGCCCTGAAGGGCAAGAAGGGTCTGATCGTCGGCATCGCCAACGACCAGTCGATCGCCTGGGGCTGCGCGAGGGCGTTTCGCGCCCTCGGCGCCGACCTTGCCGTCACTTACCTGAACGACCGCGCCAGGAAGCATGTCGAGCCGCTAGCGCAGGCGCTGGAAGCCCCGATTTTCATGCCGCTGGACGTGATGGTCGAAGGCCAGACCGAGCAGGTGTTCGAGCGCATCGCAAACGAATGGGGCCAGCTCGACTTCCTGCTGCACTCTATCGCTTTCTCGCCGAAGGAGGCGCTGCACGGCCGCGTCGTGGACGTGAACCGCGACGGCTTCCTGAAGACGATGGACGTCTCGTGCTGGTCATTCCTGCGGATGGCCCATCTCGCCGAGCCGCTGATGAAGAACGGCGGCACCATGTTCACGATGACCTATTATGGCAGCCAGATGGTAGTTGAGAATTACAACATCATGGGTGTGGCGAAGGCGGCGCTGGAAGCGGCCGTTCGATACGCTGCGGCGGAACTGGGGCCGAAGGGCATCCGTGTGCACGCGATCTCGCCCGGACCGCTCGCCACACGTGCGGCCTCAGGCATTCCGGAGTTCGACGAACTGATGGACAAGGCCCAGTCGAAGGCACCGGCGCGCAGCCTCGTCAGCATCGACGACGTCGGCAACGCCACCGCATTCCTGGCACTCGACGGCGCCAAGCTCATCACCGGCGGCGTTCTCTATATCGACGGCGGCTATCACATCATCGATTGAACGCGCTCAGCGATAGTGCAGGGCGATCAGCTCGGCGATGCAGGCGGGCTTCTTGCCGCCATCGATCTCGATCACGAGATGGTAGTTCACGCGCAGGCCATTCGGCGCCACGTCCTCGGCTTCCGCGACCGTGACGCGGCCGCGGAGCTTGGAGCCCGCCGGCACCGGCGCCAGATACCGTATCCGGTCCGCGCCATAGTTCAGGGTGTTACGCAGGCCCTTCAAGCTGATCACCGAGCGGATAAACAGCGGCGCAAGCGCCAGCGACAAGAGCCCGTGGGCGATGGTGGTGCCGCCGGGCAGCTCTTTTTTAGCACGCTCCTGATCGACATGGATCCATTGCTCATCGCAGGTTGCCTCGGCAAACTGGTTGATCCGATCCTGCGACACCTCGACCCAATCGCTGACGCCGATCTCCGTGCCAATGGCGGATTTGATCTCATCGAAGTCGCTGAATATCCGCATGGCCGTGACCTCACAGCTTCATTTCTGGAACGCTGTCGGGAACGACAAGCTCGGCCTCGGTCACCGCCAGGACTTCGCCAACGCTGATGCCGGGCGCGGTTTCCAACAGCGTCGCCTTCCCGTCGGGGAAGGCGATCACGGCCATGTCCGTCACAACCAGATCCACCGGCCGCGCCGACGTCAGCGGCAGCGTGCATTTTGCGACGATCTTCGACTTGCCCTTGGCGGCGTGCTGCATAGCGACGATGACCCGCTTGGCGCCGGTGACCAGATCCATCGCCCCGCCCATGCCTGGCACCATCTTGCCGGGAATCATCCAATTGGCGAGATGGCCGTGCGCATCGACCTGGAGACCGCCGAGCACGGTGACATCGACATGGCCGCCGCGGATCAATCCGAACGACATCGCGCTGTCGAATGTGCAGGCCCCGGGCAGAGCGCTGATCGGCTTGCCTCCGGCGTCAGTCAACGTCGGATGCGCCATGCCTTGCTCAGGGATTGGTCCGGTGCCGATCAGGCCGTTCTCCGACTGGAAGAACACCTTCAGGTCGGATGGGATGTAATTCGCGACCAGCGTCGGAATGCCGATGCCGAGGTTGACGAGGTTGCCGCTCCTCAACTCCTTGGCGACGCGCCGGGCGATGATGGTCTGTGCATCCATGGTCTCACCCGTTCGTAATGAGGTAGTCGACGAGCGGCGCCGGGGTCACGACATGGTCGGGCGCGATCACGCCCACGGGCACGATGTGCTCTGCCGTCACGATCACGGTGTCGGCCGCCATGGCCATGACCGGATTGAAGTTGCGGGACGTCAGTGCGTAGGCAAGATTGCCGAGATAGTCGGCGAGAAAGGCATGTACCAGCGCGAACTGCGCCCGCAACGCAGTCTCGAGCAGGAACGGCTTGCCGTCGACTTCGATCTGGCGCTTGCCTTCCGCGACCAGTGTGCCGACGCCCGTTGCTGTCAGAATGCCGCCGATGCCGCATCCGCCTGCGCGAATTCGCTCGACGAAAGTTCCTTGCGGAACGAGATCGACGGCGATCTGGCTCGCCAGCATCTGCTGCTGCGCCTTCGGGTTGAGGCCGATATGCGTCGCGGTCAGGCGCGAGACCAACGCCGCGTCGAACAATTTGCCGACACCTTTGCCGGGAAGCGCGGCGTCGTTGCAGATCAGCGAAAGGCCGTTCTTTTGCTGCCGGACCATTTCGTCGAGCAGGCGCTCCGGTGTCCCGACACCCATGAACCCGCCGACCATGACGCTGGCGCCGGCCGGGATCATCGCAACGGCTTCTTCGACGGAAACAGCCTTCATGGCGGCAACTCCGGTCACAAGCTACGGCAGCAGCAGGACAATGTTCGCTGGCTGTCACCGCGTTCCTTTGATTTGCATCAAGGCTTCTCATCATTTGAGTCGCGAGCGCCGATGCCTACGCTCTGGAGCATGTCGCGCCACAGCTTGCGCACCTCGGTGTGGCGCCGTTCAAGGGCGGAGGTGACAACGTCGCGAAACGGCAGGAAGTCCGGACCTTTCAGAGAGAGGATTTGCGCCTGCAGCAGGCGGCCGCTTTCGAATTCGATGCGGCGCAGCGCCATGACGAAAGGATCGTTGGGATTGGCTTCCACCGGCAACAGCGCCGCCGGCCGGATTCCCGCGTGAACGGCATGGGCGAGCGTTGCAAGACCGGCTGCCACGGCGAGGGGCCAGTCCGAAATCTCGTAGATTGGAGCAGGATACCAGGCGCTTTCCCAGGCCACGGCCATATAGCCCAAGCCGGGATCCGGCGCCCAACTCGTCGCGCGCAGCAGCAGCGAGACAATTTCGGTCTCGCGGTAAAGCTGTGCGTTCAGTTCGGTCTGCCAAGCCGACTCGAGCCTCGCGGGTAGGCTGAATGCGGACTGTCGGGCCAGAGCGCCGTGGGCGGAGACCAGGAATGCGGAGACACGCGTCTGCTGGTGCGCCGCCACGCGGCCCTCGGAATCGAGGGGGCGGAAGAATCCGCTCATGGCGTCGTCCTCTGCACCGGGATAGCGCGGAGATGGTCGTAGCCTGCTGGAAATGGCGTGAGCTCGCCACCGGGGTCCTCCGGCGCAATCCAGACCGCCTTGTTGCCTTGCCAACGCCCGGCCATCACTTGGTCGGCGAAGCGTGCGAGCAACTCGGCCGTGAGTGCGCTCTTCTCGAGCGTAAAGGCGTGATAGGACTTCGGAATGATCACCAGCGAGCTGTCGGGGATTTCGACGCGCAGGGTTTCGTGCAGGGCGCGCGGCGTCAGGAAGTCGAACTCGCCGTTCAGGATCATTGTCGGCACCGTGATCGACGATAGTCTTGGCGTCAGCGGCTGGAAATCGAGGAAGGACTCCATCAGGTTCTGGAGTGCGTAGACGTCATTGACGAGCCAGCCTTGCCGCTTGACGCCGTCGAGCTTGTCAAGCAACGGCCTCAGCCACTGGTCCGACAGATTCATCGGCAGCAGCAGATCCTGGAGGTAGCTCGTGCCGCCCAGGATCAGGCCGGTGCGCAAGGCATTGCCGATCAGAAGCAGTTGCGGCGACAGCTCCGCAAAGCAGCTCATCGGTACGAGACCGGAGAGCCGGTCGCCGTGCTCGATCGCATAGCGCAGGGCGATCAGTCCGCCAAAGCTGATGCCGCTCAGGAAGATCGGACCGTCGCCGAGCTCGCCGATCAGGAGGTGAAGCGCGGTGACCTGGTCGTCTTGGCTGATGAACAGAGCAGGCTTGTCGGAGCCCCCCTGGCCGAGCAGATCGAAGGTGGCGACGCGAAAGCGCCGCGCCAGCAGGGCGTCACGGTAGGCCGTCCATAACTCGGCATATTGCGTGAGTCCGTTCACGAGCACATAGGCCGGAGCATCGGCCGGCCCATCAAGCTCATAGCGTATCCGATACGAGCCATGATTGAGGAACGGCATTGCGGGGACCGGGCGGCGTTTTAATCGTGACATCCTCAACCTCCGCAAGCGGAATCCATTGAGCTAAATCAAGACTCGCCCGCTCGTCCCGCCTAGCCTTCGGCCAAAATCCGCTGGGAGGAATCCGTCATGACCGGGAGACGTTTCGTGAAGCGCTGCGTCGTCAGCCTGATCTTGCTGATGGTCGGCACTGCTCTCGCAGTTGCACAACCCTTCACCCGCCGCTCGTCGCAGATGCAGCATGACGGGCTGAAGAAGTACTATGAGATCGCCAACTTCCGCCTGGGCGGGAAGTACGATTTGAACGATCCCTCGAAGTGGGAGAATGGCGGCGAGGGCGGCATCACCTTGGAATCGCTCGGTGGCGGCAAGCTGCGCACCGGCTACATCGCGATTGGGAATGCGCGGCGCAATGCGGCCGGCGAGATCACCAATGCGGTGGTGATCAATTCCTATTATTCCGGCGACTCCACCGACATGTACGAGCAGTGGGTCAAGGGCGCGGCCCTGTCGGGCGGCGTACCCGTGATCGGACCTGGCCGTCCCATCGATACCGATCGGTACTACGTCATCATGGTCGATCCGCTCGGCACCTGGGGCGCCAGCAAGCCGTCCGACGGGCTCGGCATCAAATTCCCGCAATACAGCTACTACGACATGGTGCAGGCGAACTACCGCATGCTGCGCGACAGTCTGAAGGTTGCGCACGCCGCGTTGGTCACCGGCGTCTCGATGGGCGGCACGCAGACGTATGTCTGGGGCGTCATGCATCCGGACTTCATGGGCGGACTGATGCCGATCGGCGGCACCACGCAGTCGGACGCCGGGGACCCCGTCGGAAACTGGACCTTCCAATTGATGACGGCGGCGATCGAGTCGGACCCGGTGTGGCAGGCCACCGAGGGCGACTACTACAAGCTGCCCAAGGAAAAGCACCCTCTGCAGGGCATGGCGTTCGGCTGGTCGGTGCTCGGCCTGACCGGCTATGATTTCGGATACAGGACGACCCAGAGCTTCGCGTCGGTACAGCCGGAAGTCTTCTACTGGGATCCGCCGAATGAGAAGGCCGGTCTCAACGTCGTCAACCGATCCAAGCTGTATGACGCGGTGGACCTGGTCTGGCGCAACCGGGTCGGTGAGACCCACAACGTCAACCCTTATCTCGGCCGCATCCAGGCGCGCACGCTGGTGATGCACATCACCAACGACCTCTGGCTGAACTTTAAGCTCGCGCAGCGTGCCGTCGAGCGCGTGCCGGGTGCCGATCTCATCGCCGAAGAGAGTCCCGTCGCTCACTACGGCGTGTTCCCGCTAATCAACAACCGCAAGAACGATCCGAAGTTCGTCTCGTTTATGGACGACGTTGCAAGCCTCGACCGCGCGCAGCAGTTCGTCGACAAGAACTATCGCGTGCCCGGCGTGGCCGAGACTATCGATCCCAAGACGTCGTTCTGGAAGGACAACGTGACCTACCCCTATCCGGTCAAATACGCGACCGCGAAGGACAAGGGCGGCACGTCCTGGCAGATCGGCTACATGGACGAATACGCCGGCACCGACAAGGATCCGAAGGTGCTCGTCATCATCCATGGCAAGGGCGCATTCGGCGGCCACTATGGCAACATCATGCAGTATGCCCTGCGCAGCGGTCTGCGTGTGATCGTGCCCGACCTGCCGCATTACGGCATGTCCGGACCCGGCAATCTCGACAAGAGCCCGGCGCGCACCATGCAAGACATGCGCGAGGTCATCTATGATCTCGTGGTCAACCAGCTTGGGATCAAGAAGGCATACTATCTTGGCCACTCACTCGGGGGTCAGTTCGTGATGGGCTATGCGCTGACCTGGCCGGATGCGGTGCAGGCTCTCGCCCTTGAAGCGCCGTCGGGTCTCGAGGAATATCCGCGCGATATCACCGTCGCAAAGGACAAGAAGCTGAGGCTATTCGACTCGGCGTTCGACCACGACTTCGACAAATGGAAGGCGACCTGGGACCAGACCGGCATCCTCGCCGCGGAGACGGGGCGTTCGGAGCAGAACATTCGCGACTTCTTCTATTTTAGGAAGCGTGACCCCGACACTGGTACGGCATCGGCAGCCAAGAGCGGCTATTTCTTCAGCGACAGCGAATATGCCCGCTTCCACACCGAGCAACGCGTCGGGTTGACCAAAGGCAATCCGAAGGAGCTCGCGCAGTGGTGCAACGTCTTCATCTACGATGTCTATACGATCGGGGCGGAACTCCAGCAGGACGATCCGAAGAACCTTTACGAGCGGCTGACCCAGATCAAGGTGCCGATCTTCCTGGCATTCGGAGACAAGGAGCCATTCATTCCGACACCCGCGTTTAACGGGCTGACGGACCTCGGGCGTGACGTCATCACGCCCTTCATGTCGCGCATGACCAATGCCGGCAACCGGCCGATCCTGAAGGTCTATCCGGAAACCGGGCACTTCATCCATACGGATAATCCGGTCGAATACCCGGCCGACGTGGTCGATTTCGTGACCCGGGGAACGGTGGACACGTCGTCGCCGCTTGGCACGGAGCGCATGATCAAGGGTGCTGCGGTTGCCGCCTTGCCCGTGGCACCGACTCCGCCGGGTGCCGCGCCCACGGCCGGTCTGAACAAATAAGGCCGCCTCATGCCCAGGGTGCAGGCGGGTGAAGTCCAGCTTGGCTGGCGAGCGTGGGGAAAGGGCGACGTCACCGTCGTCTTCATCCACGGGAATCTCGCCAGCAAGGACTGGATCGAACTCGCCGCACCGTTGTTTCCCGCCGGCATGCGCGTCATCGGGATCGACTGGCGCGGCTGCGGCGATAGCGACCGGCCTAAACCCGCTACCGACTACTCCAACTACGCCATGCAACAGCATTCGGAGGACATGCTGGCGGCGCTCGATGCGCTTGACGTCAGGTACTGCCATCTCGCGACGCATTCGACCGGTGGCATCATAGCCGCGCGAATGCTGTTGATGCAGCCCCACCGCTTCGGGCGGGTGTTCGCGCTCGATCCGGTGACGCCGCTCGGCATGTCCTTCAATACAGATCAGATCGGCCTGTTCCGGGCCATGATGGCAAGTAAGGAGCTGACGCGGACGGTGATGGCCACCGCGGCGTCCTCGCTGTTCGAGCCGGAGAGCATGCTGCCGAACACGACTCCCCGCTTCCGCGAGGGGCTCGGCGAGATTGAGGCGCTGTTCGAGCGGATCATCGAGCAGACCTTTGGTGTCTCCGAAGGCGTCTGGATCGGGACACCTGTCAATCTCACGCGCGAGCGTGAGAGCAGGGAATTGGAGCGCCGCATGCCGGAAATCAAGCATCCGCATCTGGTGCTCTGGGGCGAACACGACGGCTGGATTCCGCCAGCGGACCTCCGCACCATGGCTGCCGCGATGCCGGATTGCCGGCTGGTGGTCGTGCCGGGCATCGGGCATTCGATGAATCTCGAAGTGCCGGCACTGTATGCAGGATATTTTGGCGCCTGGTTCGGGGGACTAGCGAAATAGCGGTTTCATATTGCAATAAAGACAACGTCATGCGGGGATTATCATGGCTGAAACCACCAAACTCTCAGTTGAGAAGGCGCTCGAAAAACTGCGCAAGAGCGATCAGCCGAAATCAAAGAATGACCGGCGGGACGAGAAAGCCGACGCGCTCAATGAAGAGATAAGGCGCATGAGAGTTCAAAGACAGCGCCTCGATCGTAAACCTGGTAAGAACAGCTGAAGCCTGCTCGGCGCGATGACGGTACAGTTCCTCCTTGGCGGCCTCGTCAGTGCGATCAACATCATGATCCACGCGCTGGTGACCGTTGGCGCGGTCGGGGTCGCTCGTTCGGCCGGGTTACGACACACGGCATGGCCGAGATTTCACCTGATGGCCGTGATGGTCGGAACCGCTGCCGCGCTGATGGTCGCGCACACGTTGGAGGTCTTGGTCTGGGCGCTCGCCTACGCGCTCGTCGGCGCTGCACCGAAGGGCAGCGATCTTCTCTATTTTGCCTTCGTCAACTACACCACGCTCGGCTATGGCGATATCACGCCCGTGCCGGCGTGGCGGCTGACCGGGCCGATGACCGCGATGAACGGCATCCTGATGTTCGGCTGGTCGACTGCGGTCCTGTTCGAAGTTCTGCGCAAGACGCTGGAGCACCTGTCCGCGATCGGCGCTCCCGGTTTCAAGCCTGAAGATCGAGGTTAGCGAGCTGCTGCCGGTCGAGCAGCACGATCTGGCGCTGGGTGTTACCGATGAAGCCGAGGACTTTGACTTCATGCAGCCGCGACAATGCGCGCGACACGGTTTCCAATGTGAGGCCCAGATAGTCGGCGATATCGCGCCGTGACATCGGCAGCGCCAAAATACCTGCCGCCGTCAAGCGCTTGTCCATCTCGAGCAAGAACGCCGCGACGCGCTCCAACGAGGTCTTGCGACCGAGCAGAAGCATGTGGTCTTCCGCATGCTGCAGGTTGGTCGTGGTCATGCTGAGCAGGTTGCGGGCGACGATCGCGTCGCTTTCGGCCACCATTTCCAGGCTTTGGCGCCTGATGAGGCGGACCGTGGTGTCCACGATGGCTTCCGCCGTGAACCGATGCTCGTCGCCGTTTTCCAGTCCAAAAATGTCGCCGGCGAGGTGAAACGCGCCGATCTGACGCCGCCCGTCCGAGAGCAGCTTGTGGCTTCGCACTGCGCCAGACTTGACCTGATAGACGTACTCAGCCGGCTCCTTTTCGCCGTAAACCTCTTTGCCCTTTTTGTAGGCAAATTCGATTAAACTGACCATCGGATTCGAGGCGCTGGTCATTCCGAAATCGTGGAGCGAATTGGCGCGGGGCAGCGGATCGGTCGTGATGCGTACGAACATGAGCCAGCTCCTCAACTCATCGCTGAATTGGTCTCAGGCGAATTTCACCGCAGGGAATGCACCGCGCCGTCCCATTCCCGCCGAAGTTGTTCTACGACGAAGGCAGCTTTTCTCACCATTGTCTCGAATGCCATTGTACCAAAGGACAGGTCTGCATTATCTTGCACACGTTGGATACATTAGCGTGTTGTTAAACGTCATTCTGACTGTCATTGTTTCGATTAGTGATTGCAGTGAGATGTTCGAGCGATGCAGTTGCCTGGCCTCGTCCACGTGGTAGATGACGACGCTTCGTTCCGGACGGCGATCGAGCGCCGTCTGAAGCTCGCCGGCTATGACGTCGCGACCTATGCATCGGCTCAGGAGCTCCTGGACCGGCCGCCATGCGACGCGCAGCCGGGATGCATCCTGCTCGACGTGCAGATACCGGACGTGAGCGGTCCGGAATTGCAGAGCCGCCTAACCGAGCTCGGCTCGACCGTGCCGATCGTCTTCCTCACCGGCCACGCCGATACCGCAACGACCGTGCGGGTCATCAAGGCCGGCGCCGAGGACTTCCTGACCAAGCCTGTATCCTCGGAGCAATTGATCGATGCGATCGAGCGTGCCCTGGCAAGTCAGGAGGCCGCACGCGGACAGCGCGGCAAGCTCGATTTGCTCCGCGCGCTTGTGTCATCGCTGACGCCGCGCGAACGGCAGGTGTTCGACTTGATCGTGCGCGGCAAGATCAACAAGCAGATCGCCTATGAGCTTGGAACGACCGAACGCACCGTGAAGGCGCACCGCCATAAGGTGATGGACAAGATGCGGGTTCATTCGCTTGCTGAGCTCGTTTCGATCGCGGAGCGGCTTGGGCTGCTTGATCCAAATGCTGTTCGGCGCAGCTGATCGGTTCCGCTCGGCTGCCTGGCCACGCAAGCGCGATCCTGTACAAAGGGACAATATGAAAGTTTATTGACAGCGTGCTTATAGAGAGTGCGCAATCGCGTGTGAGCCTGTCGGTCGAGAAAATCCATCGATAATTTAGGAACCGCCTGCGGAGCTTGTGAGTCTTTGTTCATCTGCTGGCATTTCGAGGTCGACCGCCTTGCCGACACGCACGTCTGTTTTTGTCATTGACGATGATTCCTCCATGCGCACGAGCATCAACCGGCTGCTGCGGGAGCACGGATTCAATGCGACGTTGTTCGACTCGACGAAGGCGCTGCTCGACTACGGCGATTTCGACCAGGCCATTTGCATCATCATCGATATCGATCTGAACGGACAATGCGGCATCGAGCTGCGCAGGCGGCTGGCGGAGGAGGGCGTCACGGTGCCGGTCATCTATATTACGGGCAACGACAACCGCGCGAACCGGCTGGCCGCGATTGAGTCGGGATGTATTGCCTACCTGACCAAGCCCTTCACGGCGCGGTCCTTCATCGAATCGATTGAACGGGCTCGTGCAGGGTTCGCCTGACGCCATCGGCTTGTTCATTCGTCAACATAGTGCTCGAGCGTCTGCGCCGGTGCGCCCTTGTGGATGGCGGCGAATTGTGCAAGCGGCAGCAATGTGGTCAGGGACAGAAGGTTGGAGTCGACGACTTCGAGGGCCAGCTTTTTTCCCGATTCCATGTCCTTGATGATCCCGGGATCAGCAATATCGGCGGCAATGCAGGCATTGGTGACGCACCAACTGTACGGCACGCGGTAAGAGCTCCCCTGATCGACCGTCAGCTTGACAGGTTGCTGGAGATACATTCCGACAGGGACGAAGAGCTGCAGGCGTCCGCCGCGGTCGCCTTCGCGTTCGATCAGGTCCATGCGCACCGCCATCTGCCCGGTCGGAAAGGTGCCGGTGATCGAGGTTCGGCAAACCATCTTGGCGCCGCCGGCCTTGAAGCAGAGTTTCCGCCAATTCCCATAGGTGATGTCCTTTGCTTCGCGCTGGCCACGAGTGCCGACCTCGGCAGGCTTGCTCACCTCTCCATTTTTCTGTACGGCGAGACCGGAGCTCGTTGCGGCGCCGGTGAAGGCGACGACTAGAAGTCGTCGGAGACAGTAGCAAGCGTGGACCATCGTCGCGGCTCCTAGGCCTCGGTGCTATTTCTGTGCGTCGAGAAACTTCGTCACCAGCGGCGACCAGATCGGGATTGCATCCGGAGAGCCGATGAAGAAATGGCCTTCGTCGCCAAACGGCGGCACCAGATGGTATTCGGCCCTGCCGCCGGCCGCGGTGAAGGCCTCATGCATGCGCTTTGACAGGGCAGGGCCGAAGAACGTGTCGTTCTCGATATAAATCCACAGCATCGGTACCCGCGAGGTGCGACCGAAATCTGCTGTCGCCTCGACCAGCTTGTCCGGTGCGCAATTGTTGTTCGGCTTGCCGCCGACGCGCCCGCCGCGGCCCGCCGCAAATGTGATGATCGCCTTCACTTGTGGCGGATTCACGCTCGACAGCGCGATTGACGCCCAGCCGCCAGCCGATTGTCCGAGGACGATGACATCCTTAGGCACGATGCGCTTCTCGGCGGCCAGGTAGTCGATGATCCAGAGATCGACCTGCGCCACCGCAAGCCCGGCATCATGGAAATTGGGATTGGTGCACTTGCCGATCTTGGAGAAGAACGGGCCATAGATACCCCGCTCGGGGATATCGATCGCGGATGCGCCATAGCCGGTACCGACCGGCGCCATCACGAGATAGCCGCGCTTCGCAAACCATTTGGCAGCGTCGCGGAATTCGACGAGCGGAAAGAAGCTACGATCGGTCGGATTGAGCGAGACACCGTGATTCATGATCACGAGCGGGAACGGACCGTCGGCGACCGGTCGCACCAGATAGGCGAACATCGGCAACGGCAGCGGCAGGGCCCAGATCTCCTCCTGAATGGGGATGTCGTCTTCGGCGCGCGCGGTGACGGCGAAAGTGGCAAGGACGAGCAGCGTTGCTGCTAGGTGCCGCAAAGCTGAGCCTGTGAACAGCCAAATGACGATGCACGCGGTAGTGCCGATGGCGAAGCCGCGGATCTTCATTCGGCCCAGTATCGTCCCGATGGCCACAGTGAGCAGCAGGAAGATTCCCGGAGCGGCGGAGATGATCCACCTGACGGTATCCATGGTCACATTCCTCGGCGCTTTGCAGCGATCTGATTCCGCAAAACCGGGCGAGGGCTTGATCCAGATCAATCCTCGGCATCGGTCAGGTGGATCGATAGGAGCATGCAGGATCTGCGACAGCCGAAATTTCGGACATGAGTTCTCTGGACATCTCTGCCGCTTCGTCGATGCGTCGCGACGAGACGATTGAGGTTGCGGTGCTTCTCGCCTTCGCCGGCGGTTACATCGACGCCTATAGCTGGATCATCCATGGCGTGATGGCCAACGCCCAGACGGCCAATCTTGTCCTGCTCTGGGTTCATGGAATGATGGGCAATTGGGAGAAGGCGCTGAATTTCGTTCCACCAATCCTCGCCTTTGCGATCGGCGTCGTTATCGCCACCTGGCTGCGCCGCACCGCCGGTGCGCGCGCTAGTGCGATCGGCACGCTGATTGAAATCCTGCTGCTGGTTTTGATTGGCGTCCTGCATAACCGCTTGCCGGATCTCGCGGGAACGCTTGGCCTTTCATGTGTCGCCGCGATCCAGGCTGCGGTGTTCACCAAGGTCGAGGGGGTGGTCTACAGCACGGTGATGATCACCGGCAATATGCGCCAGGCGATCGAAGGCTTGTTTGCCGCTGCATCCGGGGCTAGGCCGCCGGGGACGCTTCGGCGCTCCGGCATCTTTATGGCCGTGTGCGCCACCTTCGGCTTCGGCGCGGCTGTGGGCGCTTTCGCGACCGAAACCATCCCGGACTTGGCGCTTGGAATTCCCGTGATCGCGCTGCTGATCGTCCTGCTCCACTGCGAGGCTCGACATCTTGAGGCCCAAACATGAATCCGCAACCTGAGCCGCGCATGAGCTGGATGCGGTTCTTCCCGCCCGCCGGCTGGCTTGCCGCATATCGCACGGCGTGGTTGCCTTCAGACGCGACCGCGGGGATCACCCTGGCCGCTTACGCAATTCCGGTGTCGCTCGCCTACGCCGCGTTAGCGGGGCTGCCGCCGCAGGTCGGCATCTACGGCTACATGCTCGGCGGCATCGGCTACGCCTTGTTCGGCTCGTCACGCCAGCTCGCGGTTGGCCCGACCTCGGCGATCTCCTTGATGATTGCCGGAACCGTGGGCGTTCTCGCCGGCGGAGATGCGATGCGATACGCACAGATCGCAAGCCTAGCGGCCTGCGCGGTGGCTGTGTTGTGCTTCATCGCCTGGCTGTTCAAGCTCAGCGTTCTCGTTCGCCTCGTCAGCGACAGCATTCTGGTCGGCTTCAAGGCCGGCGCCGGGCTCACCATCATCATGAGCCAGCTGCCGAGCCTGTTCGGCGTTGCCGGCGGCGGGCACAACTTCTTCGATCGCGTCATCAATCTCGCCGGCCAGCTCGGCGATATCAGCCCTCTCATCCTGGCGATCGGTACGGTCGCGTTGCTGCTCCTCCTGCTCGGGGAGCGGCTTTTGCCCGGAAAGCCGGTCGGAATTACGATCGTGGCGCTCTCGATCACGGTCGCGACGCTGCTTGGTCTTCCGTCCCTGGGCGTGCCCGTCACCGGAAAAATTCCGGAAGGATTGCCGACATTGGGATTGCCGACGTTCGGCCTGCTGGAATTCGACGATCTGTTTCCGCTTGCGGCGGGTTGTGTGCTGCTCGCCTACATCGAAGGCGTTTCAGCGGCTCGCAGTTTCGCCGCCAAGCACGGCTATGGCCTTGATGTGCGCCAGGAGTTTTTGGGGCTGGGGGCCGCGAACCTCGCCGCTGCGTTCGGCCATGGCTATCCCGTGGCGGGCGGGCTGTCGCAATCCGCTGTCAATGACAGCGCGGGCGCGCGGACACCGCTCGCGCTGATCATCTGCTCGGTGACACTTGGGTTGTGCCTTTTGTTCTTCACGGGCTTGTTGACCAATTTGCCGAAGGCGGTGCTCGCCGCTATCGTCTTTGCAGCGGTCTACCGGCTGGTCGATATCCGTGCGTTGGTGCGGATGTGGCAGGTCAGCCGCATCGATTTCTTTGCCGCGTCGATTGCGCTGGTGGCTGTGCTGTTGCTTGGGATCCTGCAAGGCGTCTTGCTGGCGTCGATCGCATCGATCTTCCTGCTGCTGGCGCGCGCCTCGCAGCCGAACGTAGCGTTCCTCGGTCGGTTGCCGGGCAGCGGCCGCTATTCCGACAGGGCCAGGCACGAAGGGGTCGAGCCACTGGTCGGAGTCATCGCGTTCCGGCCCGAAGCCTCGCTGCTCTATATCAATGCCGAGACGATTCTCGATACGGTCTTGATTGCGCTCCAGAGCTCGCCGGGCGTCCGGCTGGTGGCCTGCGACCTCTCGGCATCCCCCTATATCGATCTGGCCGGCGCGCGCATGCTGCATGATCTGCATGACGAGCTCGCCTTGCGTCACGTCACTTTCTGCATCGTCGGAGCGCATGCACAACTGCGTGATCTGCTCCGGGCGGAGGGATTGGCTGATAAGACGGACAGCCTCCAGTGGCTGCGGTCGCTCGACAGTGTGCTCAGCGACGGCCAGCCAAATGCCGCTCCAGGAATGGCTTAATCTCTCAGAGCTGCCGTCAATCGATCACTGACGTCACGTTGCGTTGCGAATGGACACGAGCCGCGCTATCGCACCGCGCAACCATTGACTTGGATCAATGGAGCGGCCCGAGCGGCCTTCACGATCCGCCAACCTTCGCCTCAGGGATCGGGAAAAAAACATGTCCAAAGATGCCAAGCCCGCACAGAAGCGCATCGACCAGTTCTTTTCCGGCCCCGGAGGGCGGGCGGACGACTGGCGTGACCTGGTGGAGGCGGCAAAGGCGTGGGCCCGCGGCGGAGATCGCGCAAAATATGACGCGACGCTCGCCGAGCTGTCGGTGACGGAAGAGTTTCACGGTTATCCCGGTCTGCAATTGATGGCGGCGCTGCAGGAAGTCGCCACGGCAGGTGAGGCGGCCGCCTCGCTCGCTTTGTCGACCCGGATCACGCAGGCCGTTCAAACCAGATCGTTCCGCCAGCATGCCGGAGACCAGGGCGACAAGGATGATAGCAACGGCGATTCTGCCGATCTGATGCTACCCACGTCTGGTTCGCAGGCCGCGCGCCGTCCTTACTTTGAAACCCTGATCGTCACCGGCGTCTCCTCCAACAGTTGGCCGGCGCTCGTTTCCGAATGGCGCAAGCTGAGGCGGCCGACCGATCAGTTTGTCTATGAGCCGGTCATCGTCGGGACGCTTGAGGACGCCTTCTGTGCCACGATCCTCAACCCGAATCTCGCGGCGGTCGTGATCAACGAGGGCTTTGGACTGCGGACGCGGCACGACGCACCCGTCCTGCACACGCTCACCGCCTCGGCCGGTCTGAATGAGGAAACCGACGCCTCCGCGCTCCGGCTCGCCCATATCATCAAGCGGGTCCGCCCCGAGCTGGACCTCTATCTGATGTCTAATCGCGACGTGGAGGAGATGGCGGGCAATCCCGAGGCCAACGTGGCTCGCCGGATCTTCTATTCCATCGAAGAGCTGCTCGAGCTGCATCTGTCGATTCTCGAAGGCGTGCAGGACCGCTACGACGCGCCGTTTTTCGACAATCTCAAGAAATACGCCCAGCGGCCGATCGGGACGTTTCACGCGCTGCCGATCGCGCGCGGAAAATCCGTATTCAAGTCGGACTGGATCCGTGACATGGGCGAATTCTACGGCCTGAACCTGTTCCTGGCCGAGAGCAGCGCGACGACCGGCGGTCTCGACAGTCTCCTGGAGCCTACGGGAAACATCAAGAAGGCGCAGGACAAGGCGGCCCGCGCGCTCGGCGCCGATCGCGTCTTCTTCGTCACCAACGGCACTTCGACCTCAAACAAGATGGCGGTGCAGGCGCTGCTTGCGCCGGGTGACATCGCGATCGTCGACCGCAACTGCCACAAGTCGCATCACTACGGCATGGTGCTGGCAGGCGCGCAGCCGCTCTATGTCGAAGCCTTCCCGATGACGGAATACTCGATGTACGGCGCCGTGCCGCTGAACACGATCAAGCAGGCACTCCTGAGCGCCAAGGCCGACGGCCGGCTCGATCGGGTCAAGATGCTCGATCTCACCAACTGCACCTTCGACGGCCACATCTACAACACCCGCCGGGTGATGGAGGAATGCCTCGCAATCAAGCCCGACCTGATCTTCCTGTGGGACGAAGCATGGTTCGGCTTTGCGCGCTTCTCACCATTCCTGCGGCGGCGCACGGCGATGGGCGCCGCCAACGAGATCGAGACCTGGATGCAGGCCCGGAAATCGGTCGTGGCTTATGAGAAGCAGCAGGCCGAGCTCGGCAAGAATCCGTCGGACGAGGTGCTGCTCAAGACCAGGCTGATCCCCGATCCGCGCCAGATCCGCTTGCGGGTCTACCAGACCAACTCGACGCACAAATCGATGTCCGCCATCCGGCAGGGCTCGATGCTCTCGGTCAAGGATGTAGAATTTCATACCGTCGAGCAGCAATTCAAGGAAGCGGTCTTCACCCATGCCTCGACCAGTCCGAACCAGCAGCTCATTGCCAGCCTCGACGTCTCGCGGCGCCAGATGGAATTGGAGGGTTACGGCCTCGTCGCCAATGCGATCGAGATCGCGCTCGCCATCCGCAAGGCGGTCAACAACAATCCGCTGATCTCAAAGTACTTCCGCATTCTCGGCGCGGACGCCATGGTGCCCACCCAATACCGCCAGAGCGGCTTTACCGACTATCTGGCACCCGGCGTGAACTGGGCGAACACCCTGAAGAGCCTGGACGATGACGAGTTCTGTCTCGATCCGACTCGCATGACGCTGGTGTGCGGCACGGCCGGTTTCGACGGCACGCAGTTCAAGGGCCTGCTGGCCAGTGAGTACAATATCCAGGTCAACAAGACCTCGCGCAATTCGGTCTTGCTCCAGTCCAACATCAACAACACCCGCAGCGACGTCGCCCATCTGGTGCGCGTGCTGGCCGAGATCGCCGGCGAGGTCGATCGCGGGCTTGTTCAAGGCGGAGCGAACGCAAAGAAGACGTTCGAGACGCGGGTCAAGAGCCTGATGACTGACGTGCCCGACCTGCCGAACTTCTCGCATTTCCACCCGAGCTTCCGCGGCGATGCCGGCACCACGACCAACGAAGGCGATATCCGCAGCGGCTTCTACTCAGCCTATGACGCGGCGGGCTGCGAACATATCCGGCTCGGCGATGCCGAGATCGATCGCCGCCTGAAGGCCGGGCCTGAGCTCGTCTCCGCGAGCTTCGTGATCCCGTATCCGCCGGGCTTCCCGATCATGGTGCCGGGGCAGGTGATCACCCAGGAGACCATCGACTTTATGCGCAAGCTCGATGTGAAGGAAATCCATGGCTATGACGCCAAGGAGGGCCTGAAGCTCGTGCGCACCGAGGCCCTTGCGAAAATAGGCAGGCCAAGGCCCGCAGTGCCGCCGCAGTTGGCCGCCTCATAAGATAGAGAGGGCACGATCATGCAGGGCTTTTTCACCTTCTTGCAGCAAAATCCGTTTCTGTTGCTGTTCTTCGTCGTCGGGCTCGCCGTCTGGATCGGGCGGGCCAGCATCAAGGGTTACGGCCTCGGCATGGTCGCCGGCGCCATCGTGGTCGGCGCAGGTCTCTCGGTGTGGGCTTCGACCTATGGGGTGAAGCTCGAGCTGAACAATTTCGCCAAGAGCCTGTTCTATTATCTCTTCATGTACGGCGTCGGCTTGCGCGTCGGGCCGTCCTTCATCAATAGCCTGAAGGGCGATGGCCTCAAGTTCTGCGTACTGGCGCTGGTGTCGAGCGTGCTCGGCCTCGCGCTTGTCGTCATCTGCGCGAAGCTCTTCGCGCTTCCCATCGGTGCCGCCGGCGGCATGCTGGCGGGCTCGCAAACCATGTCGGCCGCGATCGGTTCGGCCGAGCAGGCGATCACCTCCGGCGTCGTCAAGCTGCCCGAAGGCATGAAGCCCGAGGAAGCGTCGGGAATGATCGCGCTGTCCTACGGCATCACCTATATCTGGGGCACCGTCGGCATCATCCTGATCTGCAAGTATTTGCCGCGATGGTGGGGCGTCGACGCCAAGGCGGCGGCGAAGCGATATGAAGAGGAGTTCGGGGTTAAGGATCTCGAAGGCGGCGGCCTCACGGGTTATCGCCAGTTCGGCCTGCGCGCCTACCGCCTGGAGAATCCGGGCACGATCGGTATGAGCATTGCCAAATTCCGCATGGTTAATCCTGAATATCGTATCGTCAACGTGTTGCGTGACGGTCATCCGCTTGGAAGTGATCCGGATCTCGTTCTGCAAAAGGGCGACGTCGTTGCGCTTGGCGGCGCGACCGAACATTTGACTGAGAAGATGGGCTTGATCGGCCCCGAGGTTGCCGATGCCAAAGCCCTCGGAATCCCGATGGATCAGGCGGACATTCTCGTCACCAACAAGGACGTCGTCGGGCGCACCTTCGAATCGTTCCGCGGCGAGGCCATGGCCGGCCAGCTCCAGGTCACCAAGGTCGAGCGCGGCGGCGTGCAGATCCCGGCGGGTCTCAAGACCGAGCTGCAGCGGATGGACATCGTCTCGGTTGTCGGGCTGAAATCGGCCGTCAACGAGCTTGGCGAGATGTGGGGTCGTATCGCGCGCACCAACACATCGACCGATCTGCTGACATTGGCCGCGGGCATGATCATCGGCTTCCTGATCGGGATGATCGAGTTTCCGGCGTTCGGCGCCAAGATTGGTCTCGGCAATGCCGGCGGTCTGTTGCTGTCGGGCGTGATCGTCTCTTCGCTGGTGTCGCGGCTGCGCTTCTTCGGCAACACGCCGAACGCGGCGCGCAACGTGCTGGAGGATCTTGGCCTCGTCGTCTTCGTCGCGATCGTCGGCGTCAATGCCGGCGCCGGATTGATGGCACAGCTGACGGGTGCCGTCGCCTTGAAGATATTCATTGCGGGCTTCATTGCCTGCACGATCCCGCCATTCATCGTCTGGGCGATCGGCTTCCATGTGTTCAAGATCAATCCGGCGGTGCTGATGGGTGGCGTTGCCGGTGCGCGGTCGCACTCAGGCCCGTGCCGCGAGGCTGCGGTCGAAATCCAGAGCTCCGTGCCCTGGATCGGTTTCCCGGTCGGCTATGCCGTGTCCGGCATCCTGCTCACCGTGTTCGGTTACTTCGCGATGCTGCTGGCGCAATAGGCGTCATATTAAAAGGGGGGAACGAAAGTCATGAGAAGATCTGCTGTCTACGCCATCATGGTCTCGTTGTTCGCAGGTGCGCTCGGCTTCAGCACGCCGTCGCGCGCAGAAACCGGCCAGGTCGCCGTGGTCTTCACCAAGGGCGGCTTTATCGTCGGCGTCGGCGGCGGCGAGGGCGTCCTGCTGCTCCGGGGCAAAAAATATCCGTTCACCGTATCCGGCATGAGCGTTGGCTTCACGATCGGGGCCTCGACTACCAAGTTCGTCGGCCGCGCCCTCAATCTGAGGGGGCCGGCCTCGATCGAAGGCTCCTACGCAGTGGGCGGAGCAGGGGGCGCGGTCGCCGCGGGCGCCGGCGCCGTTCAATTGCAAAACGCCAATGGCGTGATCCTTCAGCTCAGCGGCCCTAGGATCGGCGCGGAGGTGTCGGCTGCCGTCGGCGGTGTGACGATCCGCCTGAAATAGACACGCATGGATCGGGCAGTGTCACGACGCTGCCCGGCCAGCTCAGGGAACCGCAAGGTATGGCGCAGCTATCACCACGAATCGTGATCGAAGCACGACCGGCCTTTGATTTAGGTCAAGCCGACGCGCCCGCGCGGTTAAATCCTATGGCCGGTGCTGATCGCAATTCGTAGAGCATCACATCGTCGAAAAGCGAATCAAGGCACCCCAATCAATGGAGGACACGCCATGCTTCGTTATCTTCTCGCTGCTATCGCGGCGTTCGTTCTTCTGACCGCATGCCTTATCCCAGACGACGCCTACGCCCGTCGCGGCGGCGGCGGCATGCGCGCCGGCGGCTTTCACGGTGGAGGCGTCCGTGGCGGAGCGGTTCATGCCGGGCGCATCCACGGCGGTGGTGGGCGCGGCTATCGTGTGGGAGGTCCGCGACCGAGCCACCCGATCGCTGGCCGCCCGGGGCGCCCGGTTGCCGGCTACCCCGGATATCGTCCGGGTTACGGTCGGCGCGGCGCGGCTTACGGTGTGGCTGCCGGCGCCGCTGCGGTTGGAGCGTACGGGTACTACAACAACAACTCTTACAATAGCGGCTGCCATCAGGACACTTACGGGAATTGGGTCTGCCCACAACAATATCCCTATCGGTATTGACCTGTGAGCCGGGTCTGAGGTGAACGGGCCGCGTCATTTCGCGGCCCGTTCACCTCAATATCGCTCTTCGACGAAGCTCATCCCCCGCAAGCTCGCCTGGTCGTCGTAGCGCCCCTTGTCGGAACGCTTCGGCAGCTTGATCTTGTCTTTCCTGATGCGCTTGTAGGGGATGGATTTGAGGACATGCGCGATGCAGTTCAGCCGCGCCCGGCGCTTGTCATCGGAGCGGATAATGAACCACGGCGCGTGCTTGGTGCTGGTCTGCTTGAGCATCAGGTCGCGAGCTCGCGAATAGTCGTACCAACGACTGAAGGATTCCAGGTCCATCGGGCTCAGCTTCCACTGCCGCACCGGATCGTCGATGCGGGCCTTGAAGCGGCGCGCCTGCTCGTCCATGCCGACCTCGAGCCAGATCTTGATCAGGATGATGCCGCCGTCGATGACGTATTGTTCCATCTGGGGGCAGAGCGAGAGAAAGCGGTCGTGCTCGGCGGTCGAACAGAAGCCCATCACGTATTCGACGCCGGCGCGGTTGTACCAGCTGCGGTCGAAGATCACGATCTCGCCTCCGGAGGGAAATTTCTCCATGTAGCGCTGAAAGAAAAGCTGGGTCTTCTCGCGATCTGAAGGTGCCGGCAGCGCCACCACGCGAAACACGCGCGGACTGACCTTCTCGGTGATCGCCTTGATCGTGCCGCCCTTGCCGGCCGCGTCCCGACCTTCGAACAGGACGATGACCCGCAGCTTGTTCGCCCGCACGAAATCCTGGAGATAGCACAGCTCAATCTGGAGCTTTTCCAGCTCCTTTTCGTAGTCCTTGCGCTTCATCCGATCCGCGGGCGCATCCTTTGCCATGCCCATCCCTTCGCTGCAAAAGGTCCGATGTGTCGATTGGCGTTCAATCGCCCCAGGAAATGGTAATGCCGACGTCGCCCGGCACGCCGCCAGGGAAATCGATGATCTGGTAAGCGATGCGATAGCCGCGCGGCTGAAGATAGTCGGTCCAGAGCTGAAAGATTTCCTTCGGAATGCCGATCAACGTGTTCTCCCAGCCCTTTTCCATCTGGTTGATGGCGCGACCCTTGTCCGTGCACAGCGTATTGGGGAAGCGATAGACCTGCACGTCCGTCAATCCGTTTCGCACTGCGCGCTGGATGATCGTCGATGCCAACTGGATCTTCTCCTCTTCGCTCTTGCCGGACGGCTTACCGAGCCGCTCAATCAGGGCGAGTTTTTCAGCCTCGGCGGCAGCAGCAAGGCGAACGTATTGGTCCGCCTTCTCGGCCTCCTTGAGAGCTGCTTCCTTGCGAATCTGGGTGGCATTGGGGATGAGATCATCGATGCCCGCCATGGCTGCCGGCTCCTGCTGTTTGGATTCAGCGTGCTCCCGTAAGGCTAGATTGGGCCGACCCAATTCCGTTGATCCAGATCAAGCAAACCGCGCCGCGGGAAGTCACGTTGCAGGCACGGCTGCGGAATGCGCGGGCGCCCGGAAGGGAGAAGAAATTTGACCGAACAGATGCATCCAGCGGCTCCCCACCATCTGCCTTTCTTCATTCCCGGCGCTGACGGGTCGGACACCCTGATGGTCGTGATGGGCATTTTCCTCGTAGCTGCTGTTCTGTGGGTGGGTACCCTGTACTTGAAGCTGCACAGCCTACCCGAGCGCATGGCGCACAAAACGCAGAAGTTGCAGTTCGAGATCGTCGCCGTTCTCGGCCTGATCTCGCTTTTCACCCACATGCACATCTTCTGGATCGCGGGCTTGTTGCTCGCGATGATCGATCTGCCCGATTTCGGCACACCGATGCGTAGCATTGCCGATTCTGTCGAGCGCATTGCCGACGCCACGCCAGACGCGCCCGCTGCAGAGCCCGAAGCTGAATCCCCGTCCGGCGGCAATTCCAGCGTCCAGACGCCAGCTAAGGAAAGGGTGCTCAATCATGCTTGAGCTGATGATTTGCTCGCTGGTGACGATCCTGCCGGACTACCTCTACCGCCGCTATCGGCAGGGCAAGCGGTTCGGCAAGGAGATCACGTTCTTCTCCGTCTGGTATGAATTGAGGTGGGGCATCACCGGTTGTCTGGTGCTCACGGTCTCGCTGATCACAATGATCTTCTATTTCCATCCCTCGACCACGTCGGCGGCGCTATATTTCCGCACAGTGCCGATCCTTCCCGAAGGCTCTGGGAGGGTCGCGGAAGTCAAAGTTGGCTTTACCGCGCCGGTGAAGAAGGGCGATGTCCTGTTCACGCTGGACAGCTCGAAGCAGGAGGCGGCGCTGGAGACGGCCAAGCGCAAGGTCGCCGAAGTGGACGCGTCAATAACGGGCGCACAGTCCGACGTGGTCAAGGCCGAAGCCCAGATCCAAGAAGCAAGGGCTAACCACCAGCAGGCCAAGGACGAGTTGGACACTAAGTCGGAGCTCCAACGTCGCAATCCCGGTATCGTGCCGCAGCGCGACATCGAGAAGCTGCAGGTGCTGGTCGATCAGCGCCAAGCCGGCGTCGATGCGGCTACTGCGGCGAAGCAGTCGGCGACGTTGCAGGTCTCGACGCTGTTGCCGGCGCAAAAGGCGAGCGCTGAAGCAGCCCTGGCGCAGGCCCAGGTCGATCTCGACAAAACATTTGTGCGCGCCGGCGTCGACGGACGCGTCGAGCAGTTCCTGCTTCGCACCGGTGACGTCGTCAATCAATTGATGCGGCCCGCCGGCGTTCTCATCCCGGATGGGGCTGGAAAGAAGGCCTTACAGGCCGGTTTCGGCCAGCTCGAGGCCCAAGTCATCAAGGAAGGCATGGTTGCCGAGGCGACCTGCGTATCCAAACCTTGGGTGATTATTCCGATGGTTGTGACATCGGTGCAGGATTACATCGCGGCCGGACAGTTCCGTTCCGGAGAGCAGTTGCTAGACGTTCAGAACGTCGCGAAACCCGGCACGATTTTGGCGTCCCTTGAACCGCTTTACAAGGACGGCCTCGATGGTGTTACGCCGGGCAGCAGCTGCATCGTCAATGCCTACACCAGCAACCATGACGTCATTGCCGATCCGAGAACCGGCGCGCTAAAGGGGTTTGCCCTGCACGCGGTCGATGCGACAGCTCTCGTACACGCGCTGCTGTTGCGGATCCAGGCGCTGCTGCTGCCTATCCAGACGCTGGTTTTCGCCGGCCACTGACTGGTCGAATTGACGTGATGGCTTTCACGGCGACGGCGGCAACCGCGAACTGGCCAAAGCTTGATTCGGTGTCCCATGCGCCTCAACGGGCTTCCATTCCAGGAGGATCAATATGAAGCAACAACAGGCATTCCTTCGCGCTAGACTCTGCGCAATGTGGTGGGTTGCAGCAGTGGTGGTGCTGCTGCCTG
Organism: Bradyrhizobium diazoefficiens; assembly: GCF_016616235.1. Taxonomy (NCBI): domain Bacteria; kingdom Pseudomonadati; phylum Pseudomonadota; class Alphaproteobacteria; order Hyphomicrobiales; family Nitrobacteraceae; genus Bradyrhizobium; species Bradyrhizobium diazoefficiens. Next base: position 4,896,880 of record NZ_CP067100.1, on the reverse strand, counting down.
CAACGTCCCCCGCCCGCGCGGACGATCCCGCCAGGATTTTGAAGGGAATGACGGACTATCTCGGCAGCCAGAAGACGCTGTCCGCATCCTTCGAGAGCGACATCGAGATCATCACGCCGGAGCTCCAGAAGATCCAGTTCACAAGGCAGCAGGGCGGTCAGGCGCCAGGATGAAGGCCGTGGGAGTTTCTTTGATCTCTGTCAAAGAAGACTGGTCAGCGGATGCTGATGCTTGCTGCGATAAGTTCGATGGAGGACACGATGCGTCTTGCCGGCAAGATACTGGTTCCGCTCGTGCTGCTACTGGCATTTGGGGAGCCTGCCTTGGCTCAAACTCCGGACAGCGCGCCAACGCCCGCGCCGCAAGCGCAGCCGGCAAATCAGCCCGCGCCGACGGCCGACCTGTTGAAGCCCGAGCAAATCGAGGCGCTGGTGGCACCGATCGCGCTTTATCCCGACGAGCTCCTCGCCAACGTACTGGCTGCCTCGACTTATCCGCTGGAGGTCGTGCAGGCCGACCGCTGGCTGAAGGAGCGCAAGACGTTGAAAGGCGACGCGCTGAGGACGGAGGTCGACAAGCAATCCTGGGACGACAGCGTCAAGGCGCTGGCGAGCACGCCGGAGGTTCTGACCATGATGAGCGACAAGCTCGAATGGACCCAGAAACTGGGCGATACCTTCCTCGCCCAGCAGCCGGACGTGATGGACGCAATCCAGCGCCTGCGCACCAAGGCCTATGACAACAAGAAGCTCGTCACGACCAAGCAGCAGAAGGTGAGCATTCAGACGCAGGAGAACAAGCAGGTGGTCGTGATCGAGCCGGCGGACCCCGGGACGATGTATGTGCCCTATTACGAGCCGGCGACCGTCTACGGCGCCTGGCCCTATACCGAATATCCCCCGTACTATTTTGGCTACCCATCCTATATCGGCGCCGGAGTGGTCGCAGCCGGCCTAGCATTCGGTACAGCCTGGGCCATCGGGCGCTGGGGCAACTACTGGGGCGGCGGCTGCAACTGGGGCAACCGCAACGTCTATGTCAACCATCGCACCACCAACATCGGAAATGGCTGGCAGCATAATCCGGCGCATCGCCAGGGCGTGCGCTACAACGACACCAACGTCCAGCAGCGCTTCGGCAATAATAATCTGAAGGCCGGCGTGTCCGACCGGATGGATTTCCGCGGCCGCGACGGACAACAAGTGCTGCGTCCGGACCAGGGCGGGCGAGCTCGTGCCGGCGACCGTGCCAGCGCAAGCACGCGCGACCGGCCCGGCGGCGGCGACCGTGCGGGTGCCGCGGACCGTGCCAAGGGCGGCGGTGATAGGGCCAAAGGCGGTAGTGCAAAGGGTGGCGGCGATCGGGCCAAGGCCACGGGCGGCGGCGATCGCGCGAAGGCTGCCAACCGTGGTGGCGCCAGCGCAGGCAATCGCGCGGCGGCGGCTAACCGTGGCGGCGGTGGCGGCAACCGTGGCGGCGCCATGAACGTCTCGTCGGGCCGGGCGGCTTCTGCGGCATCCGCACGCGGGCGGTCCAGCATGGCGAGCATGCCGCGCGGTGGCGGTGGCGGTGCGAGCTTCTCCGGCGGGCGCGGCGGTGGCGGCATGTCTGCTGGCGGAGGTGGCTTCCGTGGTGGTGGCGGAGGAGGCCGCGGAGGTGGCGGCGGTGGCCGACGCTCGGACATCGCGCTGAAGCACGACGTTGTGCTGCTCGGCCATCTCGCCAGTGGGATCGGCTATTACCGCTTCAGCTATCTCGGCAGCAACAAGGCTTATGTCGGCGTCTTGGCGCAGGAGGTCGAGAGCGTGAAGCCGGAAGCCGTGACCCGTGGCAGTGACGGTTACCTACGAGTCTACTATGAGCGGCTCGGGCTGAAATTCCGCACATACAGCGATTGGCTCGCCGGCGGCGCAAGAATCCCCGCGGAGGCCTTGCCATGACAAGTCTGAAGTCGCTCCAACGCGTGGCCCTGACGGGCATCATGGCACTGGCGCTGCTGAGCACAGCATCGCAGGCGCAGCAATCCTTTTCCACACCGGAGGATGCAGCCGCCGCGCTGGCGGCCGCGGTCAAGAGCGGTCCGAACGACATTCTGAAGGTGCTCGGCAGGGCCGCCGACGACATCGTCTCTTCCGGCGACGAGGTTGTCGATGCCGACATCCGCCAACGTTTCACCTCCATGTATGACACCAGGCATGCGATCAAGGTGGAGCGCAACAAAAAGGCCACGCTCATGCTGGGCCCGGACGATTTTCCGTTCCCGATTCCGCTCGTCAACACCAAGCGCGGTTGGGAATTCGACACCGATGAAGGACGCATCGAGGTTCTCTATCGTCGCATCGGACGCAATGAGCTCGACGCGATTCAGACTGCTCTCGCCTATGTCGATGCCCAGAACGAATATGCCGACAAGGATCGCGGCGAGGGGGTGGGCGTTTACGCGCAGCACATCGTCTCGACGCCGGGCAAGAAGGACGGGCTGTTCTGGCGTGACGACGCCGACCCAAGCCCGCTCGGCGCGATGGCAGCGGAGGCCTCGGCCGAAGGCTACAAGACCGGCGAGGGTGCCATCGCGCCTTATCACGGCTACTATTTCCGCATCCTGAAAGGACAGGGGGCGGACGCGCCCGGCGGCACGCTCGACTATGTCGTGAAGGGTAAGATGATCGGCGGCTTCGCGCTAATCGCCTGGCCGGCCGAATACGGCAATTCCGGCGTGATGACTTTCCTGGTCAATCACAACGGCACGGTCTATCAGAAGGATCTGGGAAAACGGACCGAGTTCATTGCCCAGCGCACCACGCTCTTCGATCCGGACCAGACCTGGAAGAAGGTCGATGCCGCGAAACCCTGAGCGACGGCGAATCGCGCTGCGTTGGTTCATCAATCGCCTGGCGGCGGTTGCGCTGCTCGCGTTGACTGCTCCGGTGACGCCGGCCTCGGCGCAAGCCTCTGGCGACGTCCGATTGAAGATCGTGAAGGCAGGTCTACTCGTAGGCGGCGGCGTAGGCAGCGGCGTCCTGATCTATCGCGGTCGCACCTATCCCTTCCGCCTGTCCGGCGTCAGCCTCGGCATCACGGCCGGCGCAACCGTCGGGCGACTCGAGGGCCGGGCGTCGGGCATCCGCGAGGTCTCCGACTTTGCCGGCTCCTACAGTTCCGTCGGTGGTGGTGCTGCGCTGGTCGGCGGCCTGAACGGCGTCCATCTGCGCAACGAGAAAGGCGTCACGATGGTGCTGCAGGGACCCAAGGCTGGCCTGGAATTCGCCGCCAACATCAGCGGAATCAGGATTTCATTGAAGTAGCGGGATGATCGATGGCCGAAAAATATGCTCGCCCTCGATTCTGGGCGCCCTTGCTTCTGGGCATGGTCGTGGCCACGTCCGCTGCCACCGCACTGCCGCTCACGCCCTTCCGCTATGAGGCGCAGGCGCAGCGTCATTGTCCTGGCGACACCGTTGTTTGGATCGACTTTCGCAACGAGATTTACTACCTCAAGCGACAGCGGCACTACGGGCAGGGCAGCACGGGTAGTTTCGTTTGTCAGAAGGAAGCCCGCGCCGGCGGCTTCCGACGCTCGGTGCTTGGGGTCAGGTGAGACGAGCTCTTTCCATTCCTTCCAGGTTCGACTGCTTCCCTATTTTCAGGCACGGCCGGCCTTGATCCAAATCAATGTCGCACGAAGGCTCGTGCCCATAAGTCGACTGTCCGACTAACAGTGCTCAAGTGGGAGGGGCGTCGTGAATTTCCTTCAGTGCTCCAGAATTCGGTCGACGTGCGCGAGTTTGGCATTCACTATGTCTCTCGCCCTCGGCGTGCTGCTTGGTGGGAGTCCGGCAAAAGCCGTGGTGTACTGCCAGTACGTTGATTATCCCCCGACCTGCGTTGCGCGGGCGGGTGTCGTGCTGCGACCGCGCCCGGTTGCGCGCGCTGCGGTCCGGCCTGGTACGCCGATGAATCGCGGTGGACCCGTAGACCGCGTCGGACGGCGGTGAACCGACTAGGCGAAGTAGGCGAAATGATTGCAATGGTCTCAGGCTCGCGATGAAGCAGGCACTCGAAATGTTGTCTGAGATGTCTGCAGCCGCCGCTGCACTGTTGTGGCTGACATCCGCCCGCGTAAGGCTGAGAGATCCGATCGCCAGGCGTGGTTTGGGGAGTGGCCTAGACGATCCAAAAGCCGTGCTGCGACTGGTTTACGAGCAGAGTCGCTGGAGTGCATGGGCGGCGATTGCTGCGGCGATGGCAGCAGTCCTGGCCATGGCGGACGGACTTTTGCCCCGCGGCTGAGGATAGAGGATAAGAGGGTGAGAAGAGACGTATGTCACGAACCGTTTCTCCGGCGCCGACTGCACGCGCTCAAAGGCACTTTTGGCTTCGAAATGCACCTTATGCCTTAAACGATCGTTCCAACCCGTTGAAATCGCAACAAATGCGACCGCCCTCCGAGCGCACCACAAACCCACTGCCTCTGGATAAAGGACGAGCGTCCATCCGGTTAGATTTTAGTGCCCACTGGCTCTTGGCAAAATGCTGACGTCTTATGAGAGACGTCTTCTCCATGACGCGCATTTGCTAGCTCCTAACAGGGGTTTGGTCACCAAGCATCGCGGCGAGTGGTTCGATCTGATAGGTCCGCGGCAGATTGATGGGGCGATAATCCGCCAGCGCCTCCATTCGCTTGATTACCGATTCGTGAATTACCGCGCCTTCCGGAATCAAGCGCGGCTCGCCGTCGGGGATATAAAAGCCAAGAAAGGACTTTCGCTCCGGCCATTCCTTGAACTTGGCTGACTTCGGCAAGAATTCGAGCAGCGACCAGGAGAGGGTTAGCGAATTGTGTATCGGTGCGGTAAACGCCGGGGTCGCGTAACGGGTCGAAGATTGTCTTGACTGAATGCCCCAGGCCACTTCGCGGAACACGTTCTGATTTATCGAAAGGCCACATCGAGCGGCCTCCTCAACCATCCAGATCAACGAGTATTTCGACAGGCCGCTCTCTTCCTCCGGATAACCGCCTCCGACATCAGCGTGCACTCCGGCAAACCAGGTTTGCAAGCTATCCTGCGGTTCGGCGCGACCTGGCGTGGGGCCAGAACCAACGAATGCCTGAGGCTCAATCCATGGAGTTAGGCGAAACATCGCTCGTCGCTCGTCAATGGAGATTGCCTGTCGGAATGTTCTAACGCTCGGATTGGATATGGTGAACGCGAGCTCTTCCAGACTTGGAAGGAAGAGCCGGTCAGACCGAGGGATGACGGCGGGTGCCACAGTGTCCCAGACGCCCACAAACCTTATTGTTGGCCGCCTTGCGGAGAAAGCCTTGGCAAACTGAGTTGCGGCATCCTCAATTCCGGATGATGTAGTCCGTTCGCCCACGCTCGATCTCTTGTACGCGGTCAGCCCAGATCTTGCAAAGCTCAACTGTTGCGGGGCGATCAGTCCAACCTTATGCACGAATCCGGCCGCAACGCGTGCCGCATAGGCGCCTCGCCCAAATCCGAATAGGTAGATCTCGTCCCCGTCTCGATAGTTTTGAACCAAAAATTCGTATGCTTTGAGGACGTCGTCGTCAAACGAGTAGCCCGTCGCCTGCCCGAGCACGCCCAGGATATTATTTCTAAACCTATGCCAGACGTCGAAATCGGACGCTGCCGATCCTGCTACGCCCGAGATGTAGAAAACAGTTTGGTGCAACGATTCTATCTCTCCTTGTAGGCACCGATACATCTTGAGGACATTCGAGGCGCTCTGACCGTAACCCATCCCTGCGCCATCGATTAAAATCACAATCCGCTTGCGAGAACCGATCGCTTCAGTCGATGCAAAGCCACTGGAGTCGGGGCTCTTCCTCCACGAAACCTGTGCCTCGACAGTCTCGGCGTTGGGCTGAGCGACTACCTCATTGTCAGAAGGGGCAATGGTGAGGGCTTTGGCTTCTGGTGACAAATCGGCAACCGTGCGCAGAAGCGAATCTCGACACACCCCTCCTAATGCGAAGAAAATCGTGGGAACAAAGAGAGCAAAGACGGATGCTGACCGGTTCGAAAGCTTCAGGATGTGGGGTGCGGGGCCGTCAGTTGGGATGAGCGACGCATCAAGGAAAACGAGGCATCCGAAGGCTACAAGGCAAACAATGCCCAGGCGAAATCCAGTGTTGTTCTGGGCAAACGAAACACCCGCCATCCACGAGAGAAGGGTGCCCAACGCGAGGAGCGACATGCTGCTGCTGTCACCATCTGGGATGAGTATCGAAAGAGAGAACAGCATTGCGACCATCCCAGCCGTCAGCAATGCGCTTGGGATAAGCCAAGTAGTGGCGATCGACGCTATAGAGGTCAGCGAAGCGGCTTCAGCCACCAGACGTCGCTTATAAAGCGGCCCGACTATAAACGCGGAGAATCCCGCAAATGCACTAACAGGCGAGATGAGACCCACATATTCGGCCTTAGAATTGAGTGCGATTGCGGCACCTGCTGCAATGAAAACAGGAACAACAACAAGAAGTGCTTGTCTTCCCAGGCGAGACAGCCCGCACAGAAAAAGAGCGAGGATCAAAAGCGTGCTGGGCGCCCACTCAAAGCTTGCATTGTACTTCGGTATGAACCGAGACGTTGGCGCTGCGCCCAATTGATTGCCTCCTATCGCCCCTAAGGCCTCGGACGGCTGCTTATTCGTCTGCTCCTCGAGTTTAAGCGCTGCGGCTGTCGGGTGCGATGGAGGACTAAAAGGTCCTGTGGAAGAGAGATGTACCTGGAACGAAAGAGCGGCCACAAGCAGTACTGCAACAACGGATGGAATTGACCGTATCGAGAGGATCTGCACAAGCAACCGTGGCCGTGCAAATAGCGCTGAGAGGATCAACGCGGTTGCGGCCAAATCGAGAGATGGGGGAGAAAGCCAGTACGGCGCGATCGGCCAGAACGCCGGGAGGACCATTAGCGCGGTTGTTCGCCAGCCGCGCAATCCGAAATGCCAGCCGAGCCAAATCGCCAAAGGGAGAACGAGATATGAGAAGTCGAATAAGAAAGGCCCCGCCGGAATCGATAAGGCCGTGGCAAAGACCAAAGGAGCGGTCACCCAGAGACGCGGCGCGATGGTACGGGCACGCCATTGCGTTGATTGATCAAGGATCGAAGGTTCATAGGTGAATATGCGTTGAGTGAGAGGCCATATCGCTGACAACGATGCCGTAGAGTAAAGGAGTGCAAACGAATCGTCGATGATGCCAAAATTTCGCAAAAGCACCATCAGTACGCCGGTCGCAACAATTGCGAGCAATGCTGAAAGATAGATGGCCCAATTACTGGGGCGGCGTTGTGCCAGCGGTAGCCCGACGAAGGCTAGGGCGATCATCGAGGAAATGACCGAAACAGCGACGTGGAATTCAATGCCAGTCGAACTGTGGAGGGGCGAAATGAAGCGCGCTAATAGCGGGGGCGCGCCCTGCGCGCTGCCGGAGGAGAGCCAATATACGTAAGAGTAGGTGCTGAGAGGGAGCGCCAGCGCGATCGGTGCAATTATGCCGGAGTAGAATATCACTCCGCGTATCGACAATAGCTTTTGCTGCCACAGCGTCACGAGGCAACCGAATAGGCCACCTAGCAGGATTGGTCCGAACGAAACATAGGGCAGATAGCCTGTGACGAAGTTGTCAGTGGGAAGACCATTGACAGCCCACAAACCAAGCTGAAGATAACGAAACAGGGTGGCAGAAGCGATTTCGCCGATAACTACGCCGGCCACAGCTTGGCCGAATGGAACGCGTTTCAGAGGAAATGATTGTTGCAGTTGCGCTCCGCCGAATGAAATCAAGATCGCTCGCACGATCCCAAGGGTGGGGATCAACGCGAGCCACAGTGACGCCTGTGCGTCCCACATCAATAACGCTATCTCTGCGGCAAACAGGAGCACTAGGTTCGTTGGCCAATCATGTAGCCCGGTGCCGCGGGTCTGCTGCAAAACGGTACGCAGATCGGCATACTCCCGATCTGCACGTTGGCGCATGGTGAAAAGGAGCGCGACCATAACGGCGACAATTAGAGGTGCGAAGAAAGCGACCCAAAGATCTTTCGGCGAAGGGTTAAAGGTGAGGTCTTCCGTCGGGAATGCGCCAAGCCAACCGAACGCAAGAGACAAAAGAGCACCCATGCCTGCGAACATCTGCGAGAGTCGGAACGATGAGGTCGGTCGTATTCCGGACGTTGCAAGCCATGCGATGGCGAGCGCGAGTGGGGTGATGGCTAACGGACGAAGCGCCGGCGCAGCGAATAATGGAAGATTATCAGCCATCAGGCGCATAAATTCGGCCCAACGCAGAAGAGCTGACTGGGTCCACACAAATAGATCGACGCCGCCGGCGAGAGTCGCAGCTACCAAGGCGAACCCTGTACCCGCGATTAGCCAGTCAATCCGATCTGGTGCTCGCAGCAGGGTCGAGAGGCCTGCCCAACGTAAAGGTGCAGGCAAATCGAACTCTCCTTTCAGAAATCCGACAAACAATTCGTCTGCCGTAATACCCGCGCCGGTGCTTCCTTCCGCGTGAATCTTCAGAACCGTTCTCTTGTCGTCCGGCTCCGGTTCCCGATCCAGCATCTTGGTCCAGGTATTACGCAGGACGCGCACGTCGCCCCGGTCAGCCCTCTGCAGGGCAAGCAGCAAATCCTCGCGAAGCCATTCAGGTATGAAGCCTTCTTTGATCCAGACCAGTCGTCCCAACTTGAGAAGCCGATCACGCTGGACGCTAGGATTACTGGCGGGATAGAGGTGCTTGTCCAAAGTTGACATCAGCTCGAGATGCACCTTTGGAAACGCAGCGATTCCGACGAGTAGCCGAAATTCCTCCGAGGTGAGCAGCCGCTTCAAAGTGTCCGTCAAACTGCGTCGGACCTCGTCAGCCGGCTTCGTGCGGGAAAGCCAGATGAAGCGCTGCTCTTGCCATAGGTCGAATTGAGCTTCCCGAGCCGGTGCAACCGGCTCGGGCGTCAGTTCCTCAGCCTGGATGCGCTGCGCAAGCGTCGATATGCCGCTCGCGTCTGCCGGCAGTACCAGAATTCCTGCCTGAGCGGCTTGAACTTCGGCGCCACTCCAAAGGTCGCGCGCTTTCGGTGTGAGAAGGACCACGTCTCTCGGCACATCGTTATCGGTCAGCCAGCGCGCACGACCTCCGTTGCGAGGGTCGATCGTGCGGGCAGCTTCGGACAACATTAAGAGGCGCGTTGGCCGCGCCTTGCCGAGCGCCCGCTCAAGTGGCGAATGCGCCCCTCGTGGACCTCCCTCTCTTACCCAATCAGGGGAGCGGCGGAATTCGTACAAGGAGTGCCTTACACCCGAGCGGGCCAGCAACGCTGACAAGCGGGCGCCGAAGGCGGGCAGAGGGTCTTGCGCGCCGCTGCGTTCGACTAAAAGCATCCAGTTGGCCGCTAAGCGCCGAAAACCGCGAACCGGGAGGAATCTACCGCCGGCTTGGGCAGTTGCACGTACAGTTGCAGATACGTCGATATGTCCGGTCGTCGTCAAGGTCGGTCGATTGAGAACACGTGCAGCTCGAAGAAAATCAGGGTTGTCGACATCTGCTGCGGGTGGATCGACTACAACATTCCGAAGAGTTTCCGGGCCGATGGGGCCTCCGGAGTGAAGCGCTAAGTGGATACGGCGGTAAATGAGCCAGCCAATCGTACCGAGACCGACTACAAGCACAATGAAAATTGTAATGATCTCTCGCTGTGTAAGGCCGTAAGTCGAGGTGGACAGCTCCACAACCGTTCGCACCAGCGGGATGGCCTGGCCCAGTAAAGTTGGGCCTAACTTTGAGATGCCGACGAGCAAAGCTCCAAGTACAATTGCAGCCGCTAGGAGCCATATCCCCCCGATCATCGGCTGCGGTCTAGGCATCACTCGCAACGGCCTCTGGTCTTGAGAGGTCGGGCCGGACGAAAAGTGCTGCTTGAGGATCACCTGTAGGCGTGCTGTTTGATCGGAGCGAGTACAGAGCACTGGCGCGACCCAGCGCGCTAGCTCTTCGGGGTCTCTCGGCGCTGCGTCACGTTCACCAAGCAATCGCAGAAGTTGGAGAATCTTGAGCTGTTCGCTCACACCGGTTTGCAGCCCTGCATCGCGCAACGCGGGCAGCAGAGAGGTCGAACGATCGAGCCAGTCGCTTACTCCGATCATCCCATTCTCACTCGGGTGAGGCCTCTGTTTTCGGTTTTAGCAGTCCGTCGATTTGTCGAGTTAGGATGTCCTGCGTTTCCTTACCTTTCACGAGCAAAGCCAGGCTGTCTCGGACCGCCTGGGGCATGTCCTCCGGCAGCTTTTTGTCGCTTCCCAAACCGTGTAAGTGCAAGTACGAGAACCACGCGAGAAATTCAGCTGTGCCTGGTCTTCGCTCCCCAGGGGGGAACTTTTTCCAAATTTCATGAAAGAGACTAACTCCCGCTGAAACGGCGGTAGAACCGCGCAGTTCAGCGAAGCGTAACTCGACCATTCGAGCCAAAGCTTTGGCATCAGGATAAGGAATGTCGTAGAAGGCGACCCGGCGAAGGAACGGTTCGGGCAGACTTCGCTCTGCATTGCTCGTAATTACGACGATTGGTCGGGTCCCTGGGATGTTGGTGTCTTTGTCCCGTGGGACGCGGATACGCAGTCCAAGCTCGCGAATCTCGAATGTCATGTCCTCCAACTCTCGCAGGAGATCGTTGGGCAAATCGCGCGGAGCTTTGTCGAGCTCGTCAATTAAAACGAGGGATACCGTTGGTGCGGGCTGCTCCAGAAATAGTCCCGGGGCTATATCTTTGAAGTACTGATGCGGCTCGTGTGAATGTCGTCCGATGAATGCGTGTCCCTCTAGTGTTTCGAGTTCAGCCATTGCGCCGCCTGCCTTGAGAATGGCCTGACCTAGCGGTCGGAATCGCAGATACGCCGACAGCGGTCGAGTGTCGGCCTCTTGGCCGGCATCATCATTGCGAGCGCTCGCTTGAGCGTCCTGAAATCGCCCGAGTTCGTCAAAATCATAGAGAAGGTCGCGCGATGTCGCGTCCGACTTCACTACGACTTCGAGCGGATCACCGAGCCCAAGCTCCCCCGCTAGCGCATAAGCGAGACGGGTCTTTCCACTGCCAGGTGGACCAGTCAGGAGTAATGGCAGACCGAGTAGTAGTGCCACATTTACCGCGC